>JBBSRC010000059.1:0-28417 GCA_038243395.1 Flavobacteriales bacterium
AATAAACGCTTAGAAATTTTGACCGATATTTTAAGTATTTACTAATCCAAGAACTAAAAAAGTCTGAGCTAATCACTCAGACTTCTTTAGTATACAGATTTTAATTTAATGTCTGATCCAACGCATTTACCCTTGAAGATTATGAAGATAATGATTCAGTTTATCACTGTAATTATTTTCTGTTTTTATAAATTTCTAGACGACAGAAATTTTAACGGTAAACATATTTTTTAGACAGAGTATCACAGATTAGTTGTCACAATTGACCATCCAATTGATTCCAAATTTATCCGAGCATCTTCCGAAATAACCCCATTCGCGTTCCCTAAAATTGTGGTGCACCTTTCCGTTATGTGAAAGTTTCTCGAACAATTCTTTTGCATCCTTCAAATTGTCTACATCCACACTCATATGAATTTGATTCCCGTGATTGATGGGCGTGTCTGGAGATGCATCATAGGCCATGAAGTATACACCTTTGCCTTTTAATTCTGCATGTTGCAATTTGTTACGATAGGATGATGGAACATCTATTTTTTTATCTTCGTAAGTCTGACGATTCTGAATTTTAGCGTCGAAAAGTTCGGCATAGAAATTTAACGCTTCTTGGCAATTGCCCGTAAAGGCTAGATATGCTTGTACATTCATAATATTAAGTTTTTTTAAATTTAAGATTTTATGCTAGTAAACTTTAACCCAATTACTTTAAGTCTTAGTGCAAATGAAAGGTTTCAATGTTGTTTTTTATTACTTTCTTTTTGGAAATAGCTATATTTTATTTTAATGTAGCAGCAAATTGATAGGGGATTTGATTATACCTTAGATAGTCATTCTTTAATACACACAAAAAAAATATGTTGTTGAAAACAGTAGTTTTCAAATTCCAGCCTGTCCATGAAATGTTCTATTAAGATAGACAGCAGTTTTACTTTTTTTATTTTGTGAGACTTTTTCTGGAGTTCCTGCTGCTACCACTTTTCCGCCTTCTTCACCGGCACCGGGACCAATGTCAATAACCCAATCGCTTCCTGCCACGAGTTGCATATCATGTTCTACCACAATGACAGTATTGCCCGCATCAACTAATTTTGCCAACTGAAGCTGTAGCTTTTCAACATCAGTGGGATGTAATCCTGTGGTGGGCTCATCTAAAATATACAGCGTATTTCCACGACTCAACCGTTGAAGTTCAGTGGCAAGTTTTATACGTTGCGCTTCTCCGCCAGAAAGTTCGGTTGCAGGTTGTCCTAAACGTAAATAGCCCAGACCAACTTCTTGCAACACGCCAAGTGTTCGCTTTAAGCGCTCGTCGGTATCAAAAAATTTCGCAGCTTCATCTACGGTCATTGCCAAAACCTGGGCGATGTTTTTATCATTATAGGTAATTTCCAAGGTTTCCGCATTATATCGTGTGCCATTACAAACTGGACATTTAACGTACACGCTAGGCAAAAATAATAATTCAACCATTACTAATCCTTCACCCTCGCAATTCGGACAACGGCCCTTTCCAACATTAAATGAAAAGCGGCCAGCATTATAGTGAAGTGCTTTTGCTAATTTAGTGGAGGCAAATAATTTCCGAACAACATCAAATAAACCCGTATACGTGGCAAGATTTGAACGCGGCGTTCTCCCAATAGGTTTTTGATTAACCACCACCATCCGTTTAATGCGTTCTGCACCCGAGCTGATTGTTCCCCCAAGAGTAGAAACGATTTCTTCTTGTAAAGGATCCTCCATGTTTTCATCCAAAGAAGAATTATTTCCTAAATATTCTGACATTAATTCTACGAGAACTTGGCTGACCAAGCTACTTTTGCCGGAACCAGAAACCCCGGTAACGCTTGTTAATGCGCCTAAAGGAAATGAAACCTCGAGATTAGTTAAATTATTTCGGGTAACACCACTTAATTTTAACCAACCAGAAGGCTTTCGAGGTGCAGCTTTTTGAAAAGGTTGATCATTAAAAAGATGCAGTCTGGTTTTAGATCGTGTCACATTTTTTAAACCTTCCGGTGGACCACTATACAATATTTCTCCACCATTTTCCCCCGCGTCTGGACCAACATCCACAATCCATTCCGCATGACGGATTACATCCAACTCATGTTCGACCACAAAAAGCGAATTTCCACAAGCTTTGAGCTCATCGAGGGCTTTCAGAAGAGCTTCGGTATCGGCGGGATGTAATCCGGCAGACGGTTCATCTAAAACATAAACGACGCCAAATAAATTACTATGTATCTGAGTCGCCAATCGTAAACGTTGATGTTCGCCGGGGGAAAGGGTAGGGGTGCTGCGTTCCAATGATAAGTAACCCAAACCTAATTCCATTAATACTTTGACTCTTGCTATCAGATCTTCAGCAATTCGTTGTGCAACTATCGCTTTTTCAGCATGATTTTTATTTAATATATTTAGTCCTGGTGCCGAACCATCGCCATAAGGAGCGAAAATAGAAAGCAATTTTTTTAAAGGCAGCCTTGAGATGTCAGCAATATCATATCCCGCAAATGTCACTGAAAGCGATTCGCGTCGCAATCGTTTCCCATGGCAAGTAGGACATTCACTGCTCAACATATATTTTGATACGCGTTTTTTCATCAGGGCACTCTGCGTATTGGCAAACGTGTGAAGCACATATCTCTTTGCGCCCGTGAAGGTGCCCATATAACTTGGCGTCCTCTTTTGTTTTATGGCACGTTGTACCTCCTCACGATTGAAGCCTGCGTAAACTGGTACTTGGGGTTGCTCTTTTGTAAATAATATCCAGTTGCGTTCATTTTCGGAAAGATCTTTCCAAGGTACATCCACATCGTAACCCATAGTGGTCAATATGTCTCTTAGATTTTGTCCTTGCCATGCCGTTGGCCATGCGGCAATCGCTTTTTCTCTTATAGTTAGGGAATCATCGGGAACCATACTTTTTTCTGTGACTTCATACACTCGCCCAAGTCCATGACATTGCGGACATGCGCCTTCAGGAGTATTTACTGAAAATGATTCCGCATACAGAATCGGTTGGTTGGGTGGATAATCGCCGGCACGCGAGTATAGCATCCGTAATAAATTAGATAAGGTAGTCACAGAACCGACTGAAGATCGCGTCGTTCCGGAGCCGCGCTGTTGTTGCAATGCGACCGCGGGAGGCAGTCCATCAATTTGGTCAACTTCGGGAATTGGCATTTGATGAAAAAGACGACGGGCATAAGGCGAAACAGATTCTAGATACCGCCGCTGGGCTTCAGCATACAAAGTGCCAAATGCAAGTGAAGATTTACCAGAACCAGAAACGCCAGTAAAAACAACCAAGGCATCGCGCGGAATTTCTAAGGAAACGTCCTTTAAATTGTGCTGTCGTGCGCCACGTATGTTTACAAATCCTTGTTTTTGGGTATTATTTTCTGGAAATTTTTTCATTGCAACTTTGAAGTTTTAAATATGCTATTAGCTAATTATTTTCTTTTGATTTCGACTAAATTAGTGACAAAACAAGAAAAGCTTTAACCCAATTCTCAGAAGTATTAGTGCAAACCATGCACCTTTTAAATAGTGCTTTATGGGCCTATCACTTTTTAAAATTGTGTAAATTAAGTAAGTTGTAAAAAAAAATACTCATAAAGACCCCGCAGAACAATAGTAAATGCTACGAACCGTATATACCCTCGAACATTGAAATAGAACATGCACAATTAGATGCAACTCACTTTAAGTCTAAAAGTAGTTAAGTTATAGTTTTTTAAAATGCAGCATCTTGCTCATAGGCGTAGCAGATTGTGAATCCTTGGTTTATGTATAAATCTGACAATATCGGTATATGAAGAAAGTGCATTATGTAAAAAATATTCCAATCCATCTATTTCGAAAATAAAAAGACTGGAATTTTTTCCACACTCTAATTTGAATAAGATGTGCCCTATCCAACCCATATATTTACATATTCTTTAATTGCTCTTAACTGCTGTTGTAAATAAAATAAATTAGATTGCGAGACACTTAATTTTTGATATAACGCAAATTATAATTTATAGTTTGATGTCCTTTTAGTAATTCTGCAATAGATGGTTTATGAGGCAAGCGATTAAAATCGAAATCAAAATCCCATAGTCCACAATTAGAGTAAGAGGACAAATCATCCCAATCCGGACGGTCAATAACCGGATAAATGCACATGCCTCTCAAATCCACACCTAACTGGATCGCTTTTGAACATTCTAAAATAACTTCATCAAGCCATTGTGCTCTTAAATCGCCAAAGTGACCAGTTTCGGTAATCAAAATGGGGTAGTCATTATAGCGAATACTGGCTTTATATAATAAATCTGAAAGCGGCGTCAATTGGTTGTCCAAATCCGGCCACGGCAAAGTTTCATTGGTATCGGTCCATTGATTATTATAATAATAATTAAAACCTAGAATATCAATTAATGAAGGGTCTCCAAGAAGTTCAGGGCAAGTTTTACCCAAAAGGATATCCATGGCCTGATACTGGAAATTATTCATTTTTTTTACTGCGAAAATATCTGAAGTTGCATCACTTGCATGCACTTTTACCAACGGCTCTACAATAAGTATTACAGCATCGGTAAGAATTGCTTTTATGGCTTTAATGCCCATTATAGCCGCTTTGCACAAATGATATTTTATGTCCCATCCAGAATTTACCGCAAAAGGAACCGTGCCCCGCATATCTCCCGAATGCCACGATAAAAAACTGATTTCATTGATTGGCACAACCCAGGGTGGTTGTTTTAAATGGTCATAATGAAAAATTGTAAATTGCTCACAATAGGCCACAAATCGTGACGTAAATAGGGGATGCGTAGGACTCAAATCATCCGGATAACCAAAATGACAAAGATCCCAGATGATTTGCATATCAAGTTCTTGCGCAGCTTCAAAAAACTTCAGTAATCGTGTAAAATCATAAGTGTAAGGTGCAATTTCTACTTCACTCCAACACACCCCTTCTCTTACAACCTTAATACCCAGTGCTTTTAGATTTCTGTAATCTTCTAAAATCTTTTCATCATGTAAAGTTTCCTTTTGGAGGTTGATCCGTTCGCCAGATCTGTTAATATGATCTGCACATTCAAAACCGCCCATAAAGAAACTTTTAAGCGCTAAGTTATTTTGCATATTTCAACGTTTTTTTCTTCTCTAATTCATGGAACAAATCCAATGCGTTTTTGAACGCTTGATCCATATTGAAATATTTGTAATTCGCAAGTCGCCCCACAAAATGAATATTAGGATGTTTGGCGGCTTCTTCTTTATATTTATTATAAATGTCCTGGTTTTTTTTATTTAAAACAGGGTAATAGGGTTCGCCTTCATCTGTGGTGTATTCTCTTACAATTGTAGTTTTTTCACTTTGTTGATTCCCAAAATGTTTGTACTCTATAATTCGTGTGAATTCTACTTCCATACCTGGATAATTGACTACAGAATTTTCTTGGAAGTACGGTTTGTCAACAGTTTCAGAAACAAAATTTATGGAACGGTATTCCAGTTGATCATTTAAACTGTGCTTAAATTCAAAAAAACGATCAATCGGACCTGTGTAAAATATTTTTTCAAATGTGGAAAATTCATCTTTTACATCAAAATAGTCAGTGTTGAGTTTAACCGTTATATTCGGATGATTTAATAGATTCTCAAAAATTCGGGTATATCCATGTTTAGGAAGCGCCTGATATTTGTCTGAAAAATAACGATCATCAGTATTGGTTCTCACAGGAATTCTATTCAGCACCGAAGCGTCCAATTCCTCAGGCCATTTATCCCACTGTTTCTTGGTATAATGTCTAAACATTTTCTCATATAAAACAGGGCCGACCTTGTTTAAAACGGCCTCTTTCCCGTTTTCTGGATTTTCAATATCAATGCGATTATCTTCCAACCACTGGGCCATTTCTGATTCATTCTTCAAGTTTAAATTAAATAATGTATTTACAGTTGTCATGTTTACCGGAATTGGTACTGTGTGCTCATCCACTCTCGCAATAACTTTATGTTCCCACGGATACCATTCTGAAAATTTGTTGACATAGTCCCAAACTTCCTCGTAATTGGTGTGAAATAAATGCGCGCCGTATTTTGAGACCAAAATCCCGTTGTCATCTATATAGTCATAGCAGTTGCCGGCTATATGATCTCTTTTTTCAAGTACTAGAATGGTTTTTCCTTTTTTCGCATAGCGTTCCGCTAAGACCGAACCAGATATTCCCGCTCCTATTATTAGTATATCGTGCTTCATAGTGATTTTACTTTTATTAATTGCATCATTTTTCTCACGGTCGTGTCCCAAGAAGTTTTGTTTAAAATAGCTTCATATCTTTCTGAATCATGAGTGCTTTCAGCTTGCAGAAGACGGCTAATGGCATTGGAAAACTCCTCAGCATTACTTATCACATCCAACGCTTCAGAGTAATCTCTGACCACATCCTTAATTGCGGTGGAAATAATAGGTTTATCAGCAGCCATGTATTCCAAAGTCTTTGTTGGACTGATAAATTCAGTAGATTCGTTTAAGGCGAAAGGCATCATCGCAATGTCAAAAGCTTTTAAATATCCGGGCAGTTCTTTATATTGTTTCATTCCCAAGTAATGAATGTTGGATGGTCTTGGAAGGTCTTCATCACGAATCTTTGCCAACGGTCCAATCATTACAAATGAAACTTCGGGCATAAGTTGTGCAGTTTCTTGAATCAGTGCTAAATTAATCCGCTCATCAATAACGCCGATATAACCAACAACAGGGTTTTTAATGTTTTTGATGTCTTCCGGAATAGTGATTGAATCATTCGCCTTTTTAAAATGAGGAACATCTACAGAACTCGGGAAACAATGCGCATCCGACGATAATTTAGATTTTGCCTCATACAATGACTTACCACCCGTAAATACGAGATCAGCTTCTTGTATTAATAGTTTTTCCTGCGCTCGAATTTCCAACGAAGCACCCTTAAATTGCGACAATTCGTCCATGCAGTCGTAAATAATGGTATTCGTTTTTAAGTAAGGCAGTAAATCCACAAACGCTGGGGAATAAAACCAGGCGATTTCGATTTCGTGAATATTGAGTTGTGACAATACATTTTTTATGTCTACAATTGAATTAACCTTTGGCTTTAAGATGGCAAGGTTGGAATTAATCTCTTGAAGTTCATAACTGGAATTGCCGTCATTGTGAATGGGTTCTTCAACTACCAAAATTTTGTAGTTTTCAGACATTCTACTAATAATATGTTGAGGACGTTGGTATACAAAATCCCATCTCAAATGACAGAACACAATCATGTCATACTTTGCTTTGGAGTTGAAGTTCTCCTTAATTGTCGCGTTATCTTTTACTTTTAATTTCTTATCCATGATCACCGATTTTAAAATTTAAAATTAGTCAAGTGTCCTATGGGTAATTAACCTTAAAGCAAAAATTATTGTCTCTTAATACCCCTGACTACTGTGATAATGGCGGCTCTTTTTGTTTTAAAGAGATAAGGTTGAAACGTTTTATTATTTTTATGTAAAAAATTCAATTTTTAAGGTTTAGGTGCAATTATAAAATTTATAAGATGCATTGTTTTTTAACTTTCAAATTATCTTACAACCATTAAATATTAATCTTTAAATTATAATATTATGGATACAAATAACCACAAAGAAGGAAAGGTTGCCAAATCAATTGAAAAAGAAACCTCAAAACTACCCTCAGATGTCTTCCTCTGGGCAGCGGTCGGAGCCATGGGTGTTTCCTTAACATTAAAACTTTTATCTAAAAAGAATACCGCATTGTTTGTTGGTCAATGGGCATCGCCGTTTTTATTGTTAGGTATTTATAATAAACTCGTCAAGCAAGACGGTCATGATAAAGATGACCAAGATCCGAGCTAAGTCGAATGGAATGTCTATTAAAGCAAAAAGTCTGAATTTTAATTCAGACTTTTTTCGTTTATGAAGTAGTTATAAGAAGTTCAGAACTAGGCGTACAATCTAAGAAAAATCATCCGGTTGGGCAGCCACCCATTTTTCATCTTTTAATTGAATGATCATTAATTTAACGGGCTGATCGCCCACAGTACCAGAAACATGACCTCGATTATTGTTTTTATTAGGTTTTGTGTTTTGGTCCCCACCAAATGAAAGTTCGCCTACACCCATTTCCACTCGCATCCCGTCCATGGTTTCTACAAACCATCGGCCTGATAGCGGAATAATCCACTGAGGTTTTGGGTTTTCGTGCCATTCGCCAACCCAACCTACGGGCATTTCTGCAAACATGATATGCGTTGCAGCATCCATCAGATGTTTGTTCCATTGTTCTGCCGCATCGCCCCCCATACTTTCTTTTTCGAAGTTGGTAAGTTCAACTTTTTTCTGTCGGCTTATTCCTTCTTCATCCGTGAAAACGTGCCAGTAGCTTAGACTTGGGGCTTGTTGACGTTTATCATTTTCTTTGTTCATAATATCAAAATTTTATTTCTAAAAATTAATGATTAATTACTTGAATTTATATTATCGGTATGAGATTCAAATTGGTGGAGTTTAAAATTAACCACAAATCTCTTTAATTTGCTCGGCAATCCAATCTGAAATTTCCATCGGAAGGAGGTGTCCGGATTTACCGGTGGTAATCACATTAGCTGAAGATAGAATATTTAAAACGCGTTCCTCAATTATTTTTGGAGTCATTACCGGATCATCTTCTGAATTTATAATGGTAATGGGCAATTTTAAATCCTTTACCAATTCGATAATAGATTCATTCATCCCTTCGTTAAGCCACCAGCGCCAGGTTTTGTTATCAACATTTAGATTTGTCTCAATTGCTAATTGATATTGAATGTTGCTTAAGGGTAATTTTGTAATATTAGCAACCGTTCTTTTAGCTTCAGTAAGATCAGGATGATTAAGCATGCGTCGCTTTTCTTTTTCTGAAATAGGTTCAATTCCCGGAGGAGATGGGGCAATCAAAAGCAGTCGTTCGATGTTTCCCTTTGTATCTTCAGCAGCCATTTGCAAGGCTATCTTAGCGCCCATAGAATGTCCTATGAGAATATAATTTGAAATTTCAGCAGTCTTTAATTCCCGCTGAACGAATTCGGCAAAATTTACAATGGACGGTTCTTCTGAGGGACTGGTACTTCCGAATCCGGGCAAATTAATCGCAATGCAATGATATTTTTTATCCAGTCGATTAATAACCCACTCCCAACTTTTTGCAGAGCCACCAAAATAATGTAAGAATACTAATACTTTATGTTCGCTTGCGCTAGCCATTTGTTATTTTAAAATTGAAAAAATAATTTTCTGATTTATCCCTTGGAATGTACTTCTTAATTTAAATAAACCTGAGATTTAATCGGAATTGAAATGTCTTGTAATTATTTAATTATTAGACCTCCACTTTCAATCTTGCGGGTCTGTCTGTAATTTCTAACATTTCGCCGTAGGGCACAATTGTAATTTGTCCAAATTCTTCGAGTAACATTTTGTAGGCATCGGCCACAGGATTTGGTTTTCTATTCATATTAAATAACCCACATTGATTGATTGTGCCCATTTTTTTTGAGAGTCCGATATCCCAATCAACCTGGTCAATTAAACTATACCAGGTAAAACCCAATACGGGGATGCCATCTTCCCTCATCCTTAAAATATTGAGCCATTGCTTCCATAGCCAAGAGGGCGCTTCGTCTTTATTAAAAACATTGGTTTCCGTGTGCATGACCGGTTTTTTATAGCGGTTATAATATTCTTTGGTAATTAAATACCAGCCCCAAACATCGGGTGCGATTATGGTATCGCCATTTTTTAAACGAATTTTTTCGTTTCTTCCGTAATAGTCATTGCCCGTAACCTGATATCCTGGTGGCTCGCCTGCCATAAACCACTCATATTCTTTTCGCGTCATCCCATTGTCCATGAGGTACATATAAACGTCGGCATCTGGGTGATTGGCGTACAAGAGATCCAAAGCAAGAAAACGTATTTTATTGGTAATCACAATTTCCGGAGATTTTTGCAAGTAAGCTTCGTGGATATATTCGGCCGATTCACTTTGCACAATCACACAATCTGGCCGATGTGCTGCAATTTGATGGGTAGCTAAAATACTTGCTGCCGTAATGTTTTTTAATGCCGTTACAAAGGCGCGATCGCTTTTAAGTTGTTCATTCCAAACGCCTTCCTTGGCGCTCATTTTAGCTGTGACGTAAATTTCATTGACCGGCGTGTAATACTTTACCCAAGGATAACGTTTCGCAACCGCTGCTGCATAATTTGCAAAATGAATAGGCAATTCAGCATTTTGAAAATTGCCAATCCAATCGGGCACACCAAAATGCATCAGGTCCAGAATAGGTGTAATTTCCAATCGCTTCATCTCATTCATAACCTTGTCTGCAAAAGTCCAGTCAAATTTATTTTCAGCAACATGAATTGAATAGTAGGGTAGGCCGTAGCGCAAAACATTAAGTCCCATTTCTTTAACGAGTCCAAGGTCTTCTTCCCAGCGGTCGTAATGATGACATTCTTCTAAGAGATCACGCCTTGTTTTTCCTTTGTCAATAGTAGGGTACGAGCATTCAATACCTGTAGCAAACATGAAATTCCCAGAATTGTTCCGCGGCAATCCACTACCATCGTGGCCACCAGCACCGCCATATTGATCGCCATCGTAGGCTTCCTTCCCATATTTCTTATCCACGTATTTTAAAAAGCTTTCGGCTGCCATATTGATTTAATTTCTTGAGGTTGTATATTCTTGTAAAAACATATCGGCAATGTGCAATGCAACTGCCATAATTGTTAACGTGGGATTTACGGTTAAGGAACTCGGGAATAGGGAATTGTCCGAAATATATAAATTAGGAATATCAAAAGATTTTCCTTGGGCATTTACCACAGCTTCAGTAGCATCGTCTCCCATTCGGCAAGTGCCTATGATATGCGCATTTCGAGAGACCTTGAAGGTGTTTTTGGCGCCGGCAATGTCCCAGATTTTTTCCATAACTTTTTCGGCGTGGACGGCCATACGCTTTTCATTGGTGCCATTAGAAAAGAAAATACGAGGTTTGGGCAATCCCAATTCATCATTTTCGTCAGAAAGTTCCATATAATTGTGTTCATACGGCAAACATTCACCATGGATATTAATTCCGGCAACGTGGTTATATGCTGACATTTTCTCCCGAAGTTCCTTTCCCCAGATTCCGGTAGCTCGGCATAATTGCGAGACGTATGTGATGGGCATGACCCCAATGGATTGTAACAAGTAGCCACTTGCGAAATCGACATCTTCTGGTCGACGTAAATCCTCAGAAATCAAACTGGCCGGAATGCCTTTGTATGGATGGACTATTTCTTCAAATTCTCCCCAGATCTGTGAGCCCACATTTGCCATAAAATTTTTACCCACTTGGCCACTGCTGTTTGCTAATTGATTCATCAATAGCAAACGCGGCGTTTCGATGGCACCTGCACAGATAAAAACAGTCTTACAAAATTGCGTTTCTTCCTGTCCGTTTTTGAGATAAGTAACTGAAGTAATTTGGCCACTCTCATCAGTGTTTAGTTTAGTAACAAAACATTCTGTTCTTATTTCGGCTCCAAAATGAATGGCTTGCGGAATAAAAGTAACATCGGTGCTCGCTTTAGCCCCGGTATTGCATCCCGCCTGACAAAAACCTCTATTAGTGCAAACCTCCCTTTCGCCCACATGTTCTTGATAATAAGACGCAGATAAAATGGCGTTTGCAGCCGGCGAGGTTTTAATATTTAAAGTGTCACAACCGCGTTCCATTAATTGTGCTGCACCATTGATTGGGTTTGGCGGAAGCGGATATCCTACATTTCTTTCTGGTCCCCAAGGATAAGGTGTTGGGCCAGACACTCCCAAAAACTGCTCCAGTTCGTCAAAATAGGGTTCCAGATCTTTATAGCCGATCGGCCAATCTTTACCCACTCCAAAATCGCTATTTATGGTAAAATCGTTGGGATGGGGGCGAGGTGTATAGGCGGTATAAGCAAGTGTAGATCCTCCTACGCCAATGCCAGAATTATTTCTGCCAAAAGGTACGGGATCATTACCGGCAGATAATCGTTCATAATTCCAGATTATTTTATTCTGCTCGCGTTCGTCGGTGGCGAAATCTTTCTTCGGGTTCCAAAATTTTCCAGCTTCTAGGGCGACCACTTTTAAACCAGCTTTGGCCAAACGAGAAATGATGGGTGCCCCGCCGGCCCCTGTGCCAATTATGACGGCATCTACGAGTTCTTTATTTGTATATTCCTGCATTAATTCTCCAAATTTTCTGATTGATTCAATTTCAGTTTCGTCCAGCCTTTGGCATCGGCCATTCCTACATAGTTGATGCTGACTTGAACCGTTGGATGACTGAAGAAAATTTCTGCGGTTTCGGCCAATATTTCTTCGAAAAACAATTGAGAATTTAATTTCTTCCAGATTCCACCTTCAACTTTACCCCTTTGAATGGCGTTTAAAACTTCAATTTGTTTTTTCTTATCCAGCTTTAGAAATGTTTCTTCAAAAAGACGAACTGAAGTTTCAGCAATACCTTGTAAACCTAATTGATACATCACTGGATCAGGTGGCATACTATTATAACGCCAACCGTCACCTTCCTTATTTGAAAGTCGTTCATCAATTGCCAAAGCGCTATTAACAATTCGATTTTCTGAGTCCTGATCCATTAAAAGATCACAAACCACCGATATTAATTGAAACGAGGCATCGTCAAAAAAACGATTGCTTCCAACCTTCTCAAATCTTTCCTGTAAAACTTTTCGGGTAGGCTCGGTCAGAAATTCGCTGTTTAACAGTGCAGTGACTTCAGATTGATTTTTGTGTGTTTCATTGTCCATTAATAAGAGATTTACTACAAGCGTCCACCTGTAACTTGAATTAAACTGCCCGTCATAAAACTACCGTCATCAGAAGCAAGCAGGATATAGGCTGGTGCTAATTCTTCAGGCTGGCCTGGTCGCTCCAAGGCGACTTCATGACCAAAATTTTCCACTTCATCCATCGGCATGGTACCGGGAATGTTCGGTGTCCAAACAGGGCCAGGAATTACACAATTAACTCGGATGTTTCTTTTCCCCAACTGCAGAGCTAAAGATTTCGTAAAGGAATGGATTGCGCCTTTGGTAGCTGTATAATCCAAGAGAATCGGAAGTCCGCTAATTCCAACGATACTTCCGGTATTGATAATAGCATCGCCATCCTTTAAATGAGGGAGTGCACCTTGAGCCATAAAGAAATAGGCTATAATGTTGGTATCAAAGGTGCGTCTTAAATTCTCCTCCGTAATATCTTCTAAATTTTCTTCGACGTGTTGATAAGCCGCATTATTTACTAAAATATTGAGTTTTCCAAAGGTGTCAACCGTTTGTTTTATAGCATCAAAACAGGCGGCTTTTTGTCGGACATCCGCTTTTATGACTAAGCATTTTCGTCCTGTTTCCTCAACCATTTTTTTAGTGGTTTCTGCATCTGAATCGTTGACATTGTAAACAATCGCGACATCGGCCCCTTCTTTTGCAAAGCCGATGGCAACTGCTCTTCCAATTCCAGAATCGGCGCCAGTGATAATAGCGACTCTGTCCGTCAATTTCCCTGCTGCTTTATATTGTGAGAGATCAGTTTGAGGTTGAAGATCCATATCAGACTGTTTTGCCGGATAAGGTAATTTCTGACCTTTTATTTCGCTGGATTTTACTCTGTATTTTTTATCTGCCATAATATATAGGTGTTTAAATAATTAAATTTTTGGATGTAATATTCTGTTATTTTTTATTGTTTTCAATTCTAAATCGGTTCATCTATTTTTCCTCATGATAGAAATTCAGGATGAAACGTGAAGATTTCCGAACCAAATTCGGATTATGATATTGTGAAGTTAAAAATTATTTTTTGAAAAGAGGACAATAATTAATGAAACAAAAGCTTTTTGCAAAACTTTTTAATGGTCTGAATATTAGTATCTCTAACAGGAAAAATAGGTGCTTATTTAACTAAGAATACTAAAATTATACTCTGTGAATTGTGGACGTTGCTTATCTAAATTTCTTTCATTTCTGTGTAGGATCTCGAATCGAACCAGTTACTAATCACGAGAGGATTAAGAAAATTTTGGAATGAAGCGCTTAATTAAAGAAAGATTAATGCTGTTACAATATTTGTTCTTTGATTATAAACGGTAAAGGTTCCCTTAAAATAAAAACGATTTTTTCCGGACTTAAAAATTTTCGTCACACTTTTAATAAAAGCTCCAAGTGATGTAAAATATTTAAACTTTATTTATTACGGTTAATATTATTTGCGATTGTGATTATTACAATGCGTGTCCTGAAGTAGTTTAGAGCAAGAATAAAATCTTGAAATATCTTTGGAAAGAAAATTGATTTTATTTTATGTTGTTCCTGGCTATTAAGGCATCTACAATTCCTTTATAAGAATATTAATTCCAAGAATTTAATTATTCCTTTTTTTATATTTTAACAAAATGCGGTACTATGTGTGAATTAGTAGATTTGACTATTGTTCTTGATACTATTGATGACAATCCCAGAGTTTTCCCAAAAGGGGCAATTGAGGTTTTACAAGATCTCAATTGGACGACGTTTTCTGAATTTTCTGAAAATATGTTTGACTTATTATTCCAAGTAGGAAAAGCGGATTTGTCTGTGGGCCGCATCTATGAAGGTCATGTTAACGCTTTAATTTTGATCAATACCTATGGTACTTCACAACAAAAGCAACGCTATTTTAGTGAAGCTAGGGAAGGAAAGTTATTTGGCGTATGGAATACTGAAACTCCGGACGACGGATTGAAAATCGTAGCTGACGATTATAGTAAAGATTTGCATTTGAAAGGCAGTAAGACGTTTTGTTCTGGTGCATTACAAATCAATCGTCCAATAGTAACTGCAAAAATTAAAGACGGCGTGCAAATGCTGGTTCTCAATTTGGATGAACAAGATTTGTTGCAAGAAGACTGGTCACAATGGGATCCGGTGGGGATGCGACCTTCTGTAAGTTGTCGACTTGATTTCACTTCTTTTAAAATATCTCAAGAGGACTATTTGGGCAATAAAAATGATTATTATAGAGATCCAGTTTTTTCCTGGGGCGCGGTACGTTTTTCTGCCGTGCAATTAGGAGGGGCTCAAAAAATTGCGGATGTCATGCTCCAGCATCTACAAAAAACGCATCGAACCAAAAATCCCATTCAACAAATGCGGATAGGAAAAGTCGCTATTTTAATGGAAACCGCACAATTGTGGATGGAGCGCGCCAGTGATATTGAGAACGGCAGTGATCTTGATTATTCTGATGATCAGAAAATTAATTTTTCAAATATGATGAGAACAGTGACTTTGGAAATTTGTGAAAAAGTGATTTTGCTCGCTGAAAAGGCGGTCGGCATTCAAGGCACAATGAAAAGCCATCCTTTGGAACGTCCCATTCGCGATCTGCGAGTATATTTGAAACAGGCTGGACCGGACGCTGCCTTAGCACAGGTGGGCAATCACACTGATAACAGCAAAAATTATGAGTAACCAAACCCCTTCTTTGACATCCGATTTTAGGTCCTCTCCCTTGTTGGCCATTGACCAATTAGGCCGGCAATTGGGCCATACACTTATAATTGCTCCGCATCCCGATGATGAAGCTTTAGGTTGTGGCGGAATGATCTCCTATTTGCGTTCTCAAAATGTGCCAGTGACTATTATTTTCATGACAAGCGGGGGCGCGTCACATCTTAATTCTTTAAAATATCCTCCCAAACTATTAGTTGAAGTAAGAGAAGCGGAAGCTCTTAAATCTTGCGAAATTTTAGGTATTAACGCAGACGCTGTATTCTTTTATCGATATCCAGACGGCGTTTTGTCAGATTATGAAGATGATAAAATTAAAGAAATCGCTCGGCAGATCTCCCTTTTAATAGAACAACGAGAAATCGAAACTATCATTTATCCGTGGCGAAGAGATGTGCATCCTGATCATATAATGTGTAATACCATTGGATTGGCTGCGGTTCATCAAACAAAGTCTCCTGTTCAAATTGTGGAATATCCCGTCTGGCTTTGGAACATTTCAGAAGAAAATGATTGGCCGGAGCAAGAAGAAGTGTCAGCTTTTCGTTTGAACGTGAAAGACGTTCTAGATCAGAAGAAAGCAGCCATTTTCGCACATAAATCGCAAACCTCAGAATTTATTGATGACGATCCTTCAGGATTTAGGCTGACGGAAGATTTGCTTGCACCATTTCTAGGAGACTATGAGTTTTATTTCTTTACCAAAGACAAGCAAATGGAATCTTTAGACCAGCAATTTTTTGATACGCTTTACTCCGATAATGCGGATCCATGGAATTTTAAGCATAGCGACTATGAACTCGCGAAATATCAGAAAACCGACGAAATTTTGGGTGATTCACATTTTAAAAATGGTTTGGAAGTGGGATGTTCCATCGGCATACAAACCCGATTTTTTGCCAGGCATTGTGATGTATTACTAGCAATTGACATTAGTAAAGACGCAGTAGTCGAAGCCAAAAAAAATAATAATGATTTAAAAAATGTCACTTTTCAAGTTAATGATATTGCAACAGAATTTCCAGTTGGGCAGTATGATTTTATAAGTTTATGCGAGTTGGGGTATTATTTTGATCCATACACTTTGCAAGGAATATTTCAAAAAGTAAGTGATCACCTGGCTACAGATGGCCAATTTTTAATGGTGCATTGGACATCTTTTGTGCGGGAATTTCCATTAAATGGATCTCAGGTCAATCAAATTTTCAGAAAATTCAATGCTATTGAAAATAGATTCTCGTGCGTGACGTCATACATCCACGACAATTATGAACTTTATATTTGGAGAAAGAATTAAGAGGTTGGGGTTTTTAGACTTGGATGCAAGTGGCTATTTAGTTCTTCACAAGCTTCCGTGACACAAATGTTTGGATAAAAAGAATTCCAAATATTACAGGATGTCAAATGTTTTTTCATATAAATCATCATCGTTTCGTACCTCGTAAACTGAGATAATAATAAGGCAACATCCTTTTTTTTCAGATGGCTTAATTTACTTATTCTTATTAAACCTTCTTGAGACGGATTTTCATAATACTGTTTTATCAAATGGTAAATTCCAAAACGCGACTTGAGTTTATTGAGGCCTTCAACGCGATAAGGAATGCCGTCATTTTCGGTCCAGACCTTTAATTCTGCTCCGAAACCCTCATCACATCGCGAATTTATGCGTACAGAGGTGGTAACAATAGTATCCAAACAATGCTTTACGATAAAACCTTTTTGTACCACTCTATTAAATAGATCCACATCCTCCAAAAAAGGGAGCGGTGTGATCCCGCCAACACATTGGTAAACGTATTTTTTAATTGCCAAGTTTGGGCCCCAATTATAGTTATGACGTGGCCAGGGATCATGCGGATCTGGGAACATTTCGCTTTCTAATTTCGCTTGTAGCATCAAATAATTATCCTTGGCTAATAAATAAGTTAAAGGTTGACCCGCAATCGTGTTATAATCGACATTGATCAGACCACAAATGAGGTCGACATTTTTATGGATATAAGATTCTAAGGAGCATAACCAAAATGGATCTGGAATAGTATCCGCATCCGTACTGGCGATGATACCATGGCTATTTTGAAGCCGGGACGATGCGATATTCATTAGTACACGCCTCGCCGCTCCTACGGTGTTAGCGATGTCAGAATTTAATACTAAAACATGAAGGTTAGTGGTTGGATGTGCAGCCGAAAATTGTTGACATTTTGAATACGTATTATCAGTACAGTTATGACAAAGTACAATTATTTCGTAAGTGCTGTGTGAGAGAATTTCCTTTTGTAGAGTTTGTTGATTGATGTGGGCCAATAATGTTTTTTCAATTTCTTCAGCTTCATTTTTAGCTGGAATAATGACGACTATTTTTAAATCCTGATCGGGTGGTAGAAGTTCCTTAGATAAGCTGATGGACATACTATCCATAATCTCAATCGGGTTTATGATCGATTTTGCAATACCATTTAAAATTTCCATATGTTATTCAATTCTATAGAGGCTTTGACTTTATAAATACTTAGGCAATGGATTTTTTAAGTAAAATTTCCTCGATCAAATTTATCTGAAATAAAAATAAGAAGGTTCTCTCTCAGGGATTAACTTTAAAAAAAGTTTATGTAACTCAATATCAAATTGTACTTAGAGGATTCAAGGAAGGCAACGTTCTAATTGATGGATTGGGATATTTAGATTTCGTAAAAAAAGGATTCTCACAGAACTAATCATTCAACCGAAATTTTGGAAAACATTATTTTATTCTTATCTATGAAGAACTAAGGTCTATAAATTACTTATGTTATCTTTCTTTTTTAAAATTAATTTATGAATTTTGATGATATAATCGGCACTGCGGCAGGGATCTTTACAACTATCGGTGTTCTGCCACAAATTATTAAAGCGCTTAAAACGAAGGAGGTAAACGATATTAGTCCATACATGTTTATTATTTTATGTATTGGCGTCGGACTATGGACGGTATATGGGTTTATTAAATCGGATTGGCCCATTATTCTTACCAATGGCATTTCGTTTATTTTGAACGGAATTATGCTCAGCATTTTGATTATGCAAAAGAAGAAAATTAAATAGTGCTCAGAAAAAGTACGATTGCGGTAATGAAGATTTTTAATTTCTTAAGTTTTTGAAATTTTTCCTCAATTCTCATCGTTGCTGCAATGGAAAATAAATGATTTGTTTTGCGTGCAATAGATCTTTCCATTCTTCCACCAAAATTATACTAGGTGTTGCAAGCCTGAAATCCGTAGGATAAGGGAAGGCATTTGGTGGGTCGTTATAAACTAAGATAAGTTTTTTTAAAAAATTAAACTCGCTCAAAAGACTATATGTGCTTTAAGTCACTGGAGCGCAATTGTTAAAGTTTTAATTATTAGGATTCAAGACACTAATTCAAGTAAAAAAGACAATGTATCGCGTTGAAATTTGTGACATTTGATTCCTTTCGGACTATATAATTTATTAATCCTTGAACAATGAATTATTTGAGCAGTGTTGAAATTAAAGACGGTAAAAGTGCTAGTGAGCGCTATTATGATGGTGGTATTCAAAAGTTTGCCTTCACAAATGCATTAGAGTGCTATGGAGTCAAATTAAAATCTCCTCAGGATTCTAAGATCAATTTTCAGTCACAACCAAGTTCAGCAATTTACATCTGTGTCAATCTTTCATCGAATGTGTCCTTGCAATTATCTTGCGATAAATCTCAAATTACAATCCCACCTTTTGCCAGTTTATTAGTACCATTTCAGGAAGCTGAAAACATGTCCTTTAAATGTAAATCTCTGGTAGATTATGATTTTTTGTTACTTAAGGTCTATAAATCCCACTTGGATGCAGATCATTTAAAATTGCTCCAAAACGTGCAGAAAGAGTATCTTTTTTTAAATCCGTTCATCTCTAGAAAAAAATTAATTCCAAATTTAGCGATCTGCGAGATCACTAGAAAGCTGAAAAATTTGGATTATATGTCTTCTGAAAACAAATTTATGGCCAGGGGTTATATAAATATTATCATTGGGATGAAGTTCAAAGAAATTCTTTGCGACCAACCCTCAATCTCTAGTCCTCTCAGTTGTTATGAAATTCAGCAATTGGAAATGATCACAGATCAAATTAAGAAAAATCCCCAAGATGATTATACTATTAATGATCTGTGTAAAAAAAGTGGATTGTCGGTCTCCAAATTACAAGCTGGTTTTAAAGAAAAACACGGGTCTACAGTAACTATATTTATTAGAAACGTGCGTTTAGAAAAAGCTCTGCGCATGTTACAAGACACAAATTTGAATATTTCTGAAATTGTGTATTCTGTAGGATTAAGCAGTAGAAGTTACTTTTGTCGGATATTTAAAAAGCGATTCAAATGTTCACCAAAATTATATCAGCAGCGCTTAAAGCAAATTATTCCTGTTGCTTCATAAGCAAAATAGGTAAACTCAGGATTTCTTTTCCGAAATCATAACTTTATATTTTATTACTTTTTTTAAAACTTCGCAGCTGATTCTTAGGGATTTTTTGCTGTAAAATGTCTTTTTGATGAATCTCAAAATTCAGATCTAGAATATCCTCAAGAGGTAAACCGCTATTTAAGTAGTTGGTATAATTATCTTCTTTGATAATTATTGGTTTCGAATCTTTTAAAAGATATTTGGAATACCTGTCATATTGGGTTAAAATGCCACAGGAGATAAAACCGTCCTCCAGAATATTATATATGCCAGCAAAGCAGATCAAATTCTCATGTTTTGGAATGTTATGAAAGGTTTGGAGATACTGGTTTTCAATTTCCGTAGTGAAAAATCCGGTGGCTACAATTAAACATCTTCTGTGTTTTAAAGCATCGTATAGCCATGATAATTCTGTGATGGAATCAAATTCAATTTCAAGTGTGTTATAGGCGGATTGGAATTCTTTCCAGGTGTCTTTATAACCTCTGGGAAGCACGCCCCAAATACCAAACTGGATACGATCAGTATCTTTTGAAGTTATAATACATAATATGGACTCCTTCAAACCATTAATTTTAAACTGAGGTTTGTAAAGATGGCCATAATCAAATTTCGCTTGTAATTTTTGCTCGATGGTCTCTTTGGTGGCGGTGTTGGAAATTTGTGATAACATGTATTAAATTAACCGAAATTTTAAATTTAAAGTGGTTGCTAAAAATTATAATAGTTGCCTTTTTTAACCTAATAATACAATTTGTGAGGCTTTTAGAATTTAGTGTTTTATTGAGCAAGTTTTTAAAAGGATAGAGCCTAAATATATTTAAATGATAATGTAATTTAGAATATCGAAATAATTTGTTAACTCGTAAATCCTGAATTATGAACACAGAAAACGACCGTCGCGAACGTGATCGTGACCATTCCGAACAGAATCAAAACAGAGATAAACAACAACGTAATAGTGACGAACATCGTGGAAATCAATCAAGAAGTGAACAAGATGAACGTTCACAACGCAATGACGAAAATGAAAATGACCAAGATAAAGACCGTCGTAGAAATGATCAAAGTGAAAACCGAGATGATCAAAGTCAGAATGATGAAAATTCTCGTGACGCCGATCAAAGCCGTGGTATGGATATGAATTCAAATCATCCAGATCGCGACCTTGAAAGTCGCTGGAATGACATTGAAAGTGATTATCGCAAAAAACATCCGAGTGTTACGGATGAAGATGTGGACTATCGAAGCGGCGAATTTGATAATATGACCGATAGAATTGCCAAAAGAACCAATAGAACTCGTAACGCTGTGAACGATGAAATCGAAAATTGGGATTCGTAGAATCAGAATGTTGGAAAAATTGAGAATTAAAACATTTAATAAATTACAAAAGTATGACTGACAAGAAAAAGGAGGAATTTGATCCTGAAAAACATAAAGACATCAAAAAAGGTCCGTTAAAGCCGGAACATAAAAATCAGTATGGCGAAAATCCAGGCGGCAAAGATCGCGATTTGGCGAAACGGGCAGAAGCTGAAGAGAAAAGGCACAAAAAATGAGTTAGAATTATTTAAAGTGCTTTAGGCATCTATGGTGCCTATTAAAATCCCGATAATTATTATCGGGATTTTTCTTTCCAAACGAGATCAATAAAGCAACAACATGCTTAGTTAAATTTTATTAATCGAAGGTTCTTAAGTTTTTGATTTAAGTAATACGAAAATTTAGGTTCGAGTAAAGAAGTTTTTAATCCACTGATTTCATGATTTTCCATTTTTTAAATTGCGGTTTAGAATTCATTAGAACTGCTTCAAATTGAAGGTTTGATGTAAATCGCGTTTCTTTTAAAATCCGTTCTTCAATTGATAGTTCAAATTCATCAGCACTGAAAATCCAAGGAGAAATGGTCAGTTCCTCGTTTTCTGTCTTTTTTATGAAATATGTTTTTCCATCAATAGAGGTATTAATTTCAAGTAATCTCCCACGTTCTGGTGTTTCATCTTTACATAAAATGAGCGACACCCGATCACAAAATCGCAAAAACTCGTAATAGGTTCTTGCTTTCTTATCTGATACTTTATAATCATTTAAAATAACTTTCCGCACGTGTTCTTGTTCCACAAACAAAGAGGTTATACGTTTGCTTTTCTTTTTCATTTCGGAATAGATGAATTCCAAATGATAGGAGATGAGCAATTTGATCCACAAGGATTTGTTTTCTGAAGCTTTTAAAATGCGCTGCATTCTTTCCATTATGTCATGTACGGTAAATTCTTCCTCCGTAAAATCTAAAGGCACGCCTATGTCAGATAGATAGTTTTTCTCAGCAAAGTTCAACTGTCTGTCGTCGTGTTCGCATATGGCAATCAGGGTTTCGAACCAATGTATGGGTCGGTGTTTTTCTGAGATTTCATTAGCAATTTTTCCGGCTAAAAGGCCATGGGCTTCATGGAAGATGATGTGGATTCCTAATAACGATTTATTGACAATCATAAGAAATTTTTTTTAAATTTTTAAACACGATGTGAGAAAGCTGATTTAGAACCTAGATCTATTTTCTTTTCTATCTACGCACCGTGTAGTCCACAACATCTATATGTGTTTCTATTCTGCTACATATAGTTGGAGATGAAAAGCAATAAATGATAGCGTTGTAGTTATCAATAATGTAGGCCAAAACGGTATGTTCCGATTAACTAATCTTAATATCTTTGTTAGAACCACGCACCCCACTACAATGCCAAAGATTATAATTATACCTAAAAAAACTCCCGATATATTCATTCCTTGAGATACATGTTCCAACTTTAAAATTAAAGTGATCAAAAGTATTATAGATAAAATTCCGAACGTTAGAGTTATGTTGCGATATTTCATAAATAATTAAATTTATTGGGAATTTAAGACGGTCAAAACCTTAATTAAAAGTATAAAAGAATGCTATTATCTAGTTGAGATTTCATAGATGAAATTGTCTTTATTGAGATTCGCATTATGGACTACCCAATTCTTCTTTAATACTTCGTTTAATGTTTCCTTGATGTCATTAAAACTACTGGGTTTTCTTATATAAAGATTTGCTCCAGAATCAAATGTCGTATTAATATATTCTTCATTGATATGCGAGGCGTAAACAATGATGTTAATATCCTTAAAGCTTTCATTTTGCTGTATTTCCTTCAGGCAATCAAACCCGCTTTTGACTGGCATATTTAAATCTAAAAAGATGATGTCGGGTTTTTCTTGGGAGGTATTCAACTCGTTCATGAATTCCTTGCCCGTTTTAAATACTTTAAGGGTGCATTTAATCGATAATTCCTCCAATGCTTCTTCAAATAACCACCGGTCATCTTGATCATTATCTACAAATGCAATTTTTAAATTTCTAACAGACATATATTATTGACTTAAAACTAAACTGTGGTTCACAATAATTTGTTTAAAGTAGGGAAGATTGGAATTTTAGGAAGATAGTATAATTTTTTTGTGGTTTAAAATTTTATGTTTATTATTTCTTGATTACTAAAGCACAGATAAAATTAAAAAATTAGTTGGTCATCTATAATAGTTTTAGATTTTTTATTTTGACTAGAAGACAGTGGTTGTAAATAGTACAACAACGTCTTAAACTCCAGTTCGCGAGCAGTTAATAAACTAGAACACGACTGGAGATCTTGGTTTGAATAATTTAAATTTAACTTATAATGTTGTACAGCTATTGGGTTAAAAATACATGGCATTGAGATCAGGAATAGATGTGAAATTCCTTATTTTTATCCGTAAATGATCTAATACTAGTCAACAATCAATGATTTTGTTGAGTTCATGGAATATAAATTTAAAATTCAAAAATTATGAGCACAGACGATGATAATCGTAATAACGACCGAGATAAAGAATTACAGGATAAAGATCGCGACCAGAAACAACAAAAATATGGTCGTGACTCAGACCAGGAAAAAAAAGATCGAAATACCGAGCAAATACAAACTCAAAGTCCTGAACGACTTCAGGATAAAAACCACCGGATGGATCAACGCACAAATGACGTTCAGGGAGAAGTGAGTTATGATGAGAATAGGCTGCAAAAATCAAATCAGGACGAGAGTGATAACGAGAGCCGTTGGAAAGACATCGAAGACGATTATAGAAAACGCTATCCCAATGTTACCGATGAAGATGTAAATTACCAGTCTGACGGATTCGACGACATGACAGGGCGTATCGCTAAACGTACCAATAGAAATCGGGAGGATGTGAATAATGAAATTAGAGATTGGCAATCCATTCGTGATAGTTAAAAATATATTAATCTGTTAAAACATAAATTTTATAATCCCGTCTTTTTGGACGGGATTTTTTTGTATGGCTAAGCTAAAATCGTTCTGAAGAACTATGGTAGAGTCAGGTGAGATTCATCTTATTTTTTGACCACATGGTCTTAAAAAATTCTGCAATTTTTTTGGCTTCAAATAGGAAATTTCAACCAAATAAAGACACTTATTTGAGATTCATTTTTGAAAACCGTACCGGATAAATATGTGATTATCATCTCACACAAGGTCGGAATCAATCATTATTTCTAGGATCGGAAAGTATCGTCAGCTTATTGCTCCAAACGATATTCATGCTATAGAAATCGAATCGATCTGTGATTTTACCGTAACAGGCATAAACTCCCAATCCGTTTACGGGGTATTTATCAACCACATCAGTAAAGTGAACGGCGTCAAAATAATCCCCGTTCACATCTATAAAAGTGCTCAATCTCATGAGTTTACCTTGAGATGTTTTATTAAATCGTGTCGTTACCAAGCTGCCATAAATTAAAATATCCTCCTCGATAAAATCTTTCATTTGATTTGCTAAAACGCCGTTTTTCATTTCTTCTTTAATCAAACTAAAATAATTACACAATGGAAAACCTAACAACTCCATTTCATCATAGGCATTTTCAATCCAGTTGTTATTCAGCTTTGGTAATTTAAATTCTTTGTGTTTAATTTTGAATAATTTGGCTTGCTGACTGTTGGTGCCATTGGCATTTAATTTAAAAATAGCTTGCCAGAGTAATTCGGTTTTGGTCTGTTTCGTAAATCTAAAGGCATCCACCCTAATGAGGATGGTCAATTGTTCAATACTAATAGTAACTCTATCTATAAAGTCATCTAATGAACTGTACTTTCCATGCAAACTTCGGTCTGTCAGCATCCTTTGACACGTATAGGTTTCCAGATTTTTCAAATATCCAAAACCTAAATAGATCGAGGTGCCAATTAATTTATTTTGATGTTCACTCGTGTTGATACACGGCAAGCAAATTTCCGCGCCTTGTTTTTGGGCTTCGTGTAAGTAATGTTCCACACTGTAAAAACCACCGCCATTATTGAGTACGGCCGTCATAAACTCCAAGGGATAATAGCATTTTAAAAACAAACTTTGATAACTCTCCACGGCATAGGAGGCTGAATGTCCTTTGGCGAAGGCATAACCAGCAAAACTTTTGATCTGATCCCAAACCTCGAAGATCAAATTGTCGCTGAATCCTTTTTTTCGACAATTGGTAATAAACTTTTCTTCTACCGCAATAAATTCGGTTCGCGATCGAAACTTTCCACTCATGCCGCGTCTTAAAACATCAGCTTCGCCCAAAGTTAAATCTGCAAACTGATTAGCAACTTTTAATACGTCTTCTTGATAGACCATCACGCCATAGGTTTCAGGCATAATTTTCATGAGAATAGGGTGGGCGTTTTTCCGGTGTTCGGGGTATCGGTGGCGCTTTATAAACTCGTCTTTCATTCCGGAACCAGAAACACCCGGTCGAATAATCGAACTGGCCGCCACCAATCCCAAATAATCCTGAGTCTGTAATTTTTGCATCAAACCGCGCATCGCTGGAGATTCCACATAATAGGCTCCAATAGCACCGCCCGATTTCAAGAGATTATTGATGTTTTTATCTCTTTTGAAAGCTTCCACATTTGTAATGTCAATCGGCGGCTCGTCAGGTCTGTTTTCTGCGATGATATCTAACGCTTCCTTAATTTTGGCCAGTCCGCGCTGACCTAAAATATCAAATTTGAAGACGCCCACATCTTCGGCAATAATCATATCAAATTGTACGGTTGGAAATCCTTTGGGTGGCATGTCGGTTGCTGAGTAGTAATGTACAGGATTTTCCAAAATAAGGATTCCTGCAGAATGGACGCTCAAATGATTGGGAAACCCTTCAATCAATTTTCCGTAACGCAACACCAGACTCGAGATGTCATCCAAATCAGAAGCTTTATAATTGCCTTTGCTCAGTTTATCGATTTCTTCTTTTGGTAAGCCAAAAACTTTTCCTAACTCTCTTACCACAGCTCTGTATTTGAACGTGTTATAGGTGGCCAGTAAGGCGGTATTAGGAAATCTTCTGAAAATATATTCTGTCACATCATCTCTATCTTTCCAAGAAAAATCAATGTCAAAATCGGGTGGCGAGGCTCTAAACGGATTAATAAATCGTTCAAAATATAAATCCAGCTCAATTGGATCAACATCGGTGATGCCAATGATATAGGCCACAATACTGTTGGCTCCACTGCCTCGACCCACATGAAAATAACCTTTGCTGTTGGCATAGGATACAATATCATAATTGATAAGGAAGAAGGCAACGAAATCCAGAGATTTGATTGTATCCAACTCGGTTTTTAGTCGGGCCAAAACAATATCATCCGGACATGAATAACGTTTATGTAAATTGTCCTGACACAGTTTTTCTAAGAGTGCATAATCGTTTTCCGTCGAATCGGTGTACAATTTTAAGTTTTGCGATTTACGATCGGCGCCAAAATTAAATTCAATCTGACAATCATTTAAAAGTCTGTTCGTGTTCTCAATAATATGTGGAAAATCTGTGAAGGCTTCCTGAATGTCTTTTAGAGAAGACATTTTATCCGTAAGTCGACATTCTTCAACTTTATCAAGTTTACTTAGCAACGTGTTTTTATCAATGGCCCTTAACAATCGGTGTGCGTTGAAATCTTTTTTTGATCGGATGGTAACCGTTTGTAGAATCACTAATTTACTTTCGAAAGTTTTTAATTTAGAGAACCGTAATTTTCTCAATTCTTCAATGGAAATACCAATGAATTCGTTAGCAGAAAAATTTTCTTTTTCCAGTTGCAAAACACGCTCAAATGGATAAATGACATAACAGTTATCAAAATGGGGCGCGAGTTCTGGTAAGTCCAATTTGTTTTCGGAATGATGGGATAAAAATTCATTGAGCTCTTGAAATCCTGCGTTGTTTTTGGCCAGGCCTACATAAACCTGTTTTGGGCCATTTCTAAAGTCAATACCGATCACAGGATTTATGCCATAATCTTTCGCTTTTCTGATAAAATTTAAACATGCCGAGGTATTATTAATGTCGGTCAGTGCCAAAGTATGAATGTCATTCTTTTTGGCAAGTTCCAACAGTTCAATTTCAGAAAAAGTACCGTAGCGAAGGGAGTAATATGTGTGACAATTGAGGTACATTATTGATTTCTGTGGGCTAATAAGGTTGGCGGTTCTCCGTTGAATGGGTTTTGAAATCTTCCGATAGTTTTGGCGCCCATTGAAGAAGCACGCATAATACTGGCCTCTCCATAACGACCTCTAATATGATCCATGGCGTTATAAAGACTGAGCATTTCTTCGGTATCATCAAATAAATTAATCTGATAATGACCGCTTACAATGTCATTGAGTTTTACGCCCACCAATCTGACCAATAAACGACGTTGGTACAAGTTCTCGAAAAGCTCCATCACTTTCGGAATAATAACGTGGTCGGCACTTGAATAGGGGATTTTTATTTGTTTGCTATAAGTGTTGAAATCTGAATAACGGATTTTCACACTGATAACACCCGCTATTTTATTGCCTCGTCGCAACTGAAACGCCAAATTTTCGGCCATGGCAAAAATGGTGGTTCTCAACATTTTTACATCTATCGTGTCCTTATTGTAAGTACGTTCTGTTGAAATGGATTTGCGTTCGTGGAAAGGGACTAATGGCGGATTATCAACACCGTTGGCTCTTTTCCAAATGGTTCTTCCGTTGACGCCTAAAGCGCTGGTCATCATTTCTAGGGGCATTTGTTGTACCACCTTCACTTTATCAACGCCTAAATTTCGCAATATCTGATAGGTTTTTTCTCCCACCGAAGGTATTTTCCGAATCGATAAAGGCGCTAGAAACGATTTTTCATAACCTGCATCAATCTTCATTTGGTTATTAGGTTTCGCCTCTCCAGTGGCTACTTTCGAAACGATTTTATTTACCGA
>JBBSRC010000060.1:0-28065 GCA_038243395.1 Flavobacteriales bacterium
GCTTTCATAACGACCATGCGGAAGGAAAAGGAATTGGCCTCTATATGGTAAAAATGCAAGTGGAAAAGTTAGGTGGTACCATAAGTGTGACAAGTGAAGTCAACAAAGGAACAGAATTTATGATAGTATTAAATCAATAACTATTTTATTTACGAGAAACATTTCTTGTAGATAGTATTATTAGACCGGAAACTTTCATCGAATGGAACTGAGAATTTAAAATACGCAGCTAATAAAGTTAATCTTCAGAAGACTCCTCCATCGTGTGATATACGTTCTGTACGTCGTCATCCTCTTCCAATTTTTCTAAAAGTTTTTCAACATCTTCGGCTTCTTCTGCGGTCAATTTTTTTGTTACTTGTGGAATCCGCTCAAATCCTGATGATAAAATTTCAATTTTACGCTTCTCCAATTCTGATTGAATCGCACCAAAACTTTCAAACGGTGCGTATATAAAAATACCGTCATCGTCCTTAAAAACTTCTTCAGCGCCAAAATCTATAAATTCCAGTTCCAGGTCATCAGGATCCAAACCTTCGGCATCAATTCTGAAGTTACAGGTATGATCAAACATAAAAACTACAGAACCGGAAGTCCCTAAATTACCGTCACATTTATTAAAATAACTCCGTACGTTGGCCACTGTTCTGGTGTTGTTATCCGTAGCCGTTTCAACCAAAATCGCAATCCCATGTGGCGCATAACCTTCAAAGAGTACTTCTTTATAATCTCCTAAATTTTTATCAGATGCTCTTTTGATGGCACGTTCCACATTGTCTTTAGGCATGTTTACCGCCTTGGCATTTTGTATGACTGCTCTTAATCGTGCATTAGTATCTGGGTCAGGACCACCATCTTTTACCGCCATAACAATGTCTTTGCCAATACGTGTAAAGGCTTTACTCATTGCTGACCACCGTTTCATTTTACGTGCTTTACGAAATTCAAAAGCTCTTCCCATTTTAGTAAGTTATAAGTTGGTTAAAATTGTAAGTTAAATATTTAGCCGCCCGCCCTGGTATGGCACGATCAGGCGGATTTCAGTAATCGGTGGGCAATCATTCAGCCGCATTCAACACTCGATCAAATTCTGAGCAAATTTATAAAATTCCATATCATAACAGTAATGTATCCAACGAAAAACATGATGTTAATTAAATTTTAGTTTATTAATGTTGCTCAAAATCGCAAATGCTTCCGGAAAGTAAATATCTGTAAATATATCTTCAATCTATCCTTCATTTAACCTCATTTAATCCACACCCCATAATTTATTTGTTGTGTCCAGCTTATTTTACATAGAATTTTTTTCTTGTTCCAAGTCGAATGATTTATAAAGTAAATGCTATAAATCATTACAACTTTGTACATCTGAATAAATTTGTAGCGAGACCGAATGTTAGTTGATGATTGGACACAGAAACTTCAAAGTTGGAGTTAGCAGAATCAGTATAAAAAAACAGATTCGAATCAAGATAATTGGCGAAAAAATTATAAAGTATTCTTTAGCGAAATTACTAAAGCATCTATTTCTTGAAAAAATTCATCTAAAAGATGAAATTTGCTTTTGAATAATATTTGAATGACTTCAGCATTAAGGATTTTGATATTTATTTCTAAATAAGAGATAGCTCTGTCGTTTTCAACAAAAAAATCAAGTACAAACTAGCGCATAAGTTTGTTCCAGTAGTTTTTAAATGCGGATCATCTCTATAATAATCAAAATCAGGGTCTGATTTAAAACGAAGCGTTTCAATAATCAAAAGTTTGGTTCAGTAATAGGTTAAGAAAACTTTTAGACGCTTCAATTAAATTATGGATAATTATTCTATATTTTTCGATAGAAATAAGATACCAGAACGTATAGCAGCGTAGATTGAATTCTTATCTGCTAATAGTGACAAGAAAACAGATGGATTAAAAAGCGATTATTTTCTACCCAATCATTCAAAAAATAGATATAAAATACCCTCAAAAAGAAGATCGTTAAGTCATTTAATATCAAATGATTTGATAAATACGTTCCTTCAGGGCACTTATTTGATCATAAAACCTCTAATCCATTTGCGCGTAAGTCAAAGAAAGGAGCTAACTAAAGCAATCCTAAATCTCTTTTCAACACTTAAGATATTTCCACTATTCTTGAACTTCTACAATCGCTTCAATAGCTTCGGCCAATTTAAAGTCTTTTTCAGTTACGCCCTTGGCACTATGAGTGGATAAGGAAATGGTTAACATATTATACACGTTTGTCCAATCCGGATGATGGTTTTGCGCTTCACATTCAAAAGCAATTCTACTCATAGCGCTAAAACAGTCCTTAAAATTGTCGAATTCAAATTCTGCGTGAAGTGCGTTATCATAATATTCCCAATCCGGAAAATGCAATAATTTTTTTTCAATGGTTTCTTCAGATAATAGAGACATAATTTAGATTTTTAAGTTTTTTAAAATTATCAATTATAATCGACAAATTCTAGAACTAAGGGTTATAATTCATGTAATTGTCCAATTCTTTGAGGAGCTCCGTACTGCTAATCTGTAGATGCCTTGGAAGTTTGTTTGATTTTGGCATCACTGCTAAATAACGATCCTCATTGGTCGTATAAACCTGTTTGAAAAGGACATGATTTGAAGTCAACAAAGCAACCATTTCTTTAATAAAGTCGTCATGATGCACCAAATCTGAACTCCCCAAATGGAAGACGCCATATCTGTTTCGGTTGATTATATAATGGATTTGCTGGGTCATCTTAAAATCGGTGGTAACATTCATGATCAGATTTGGAAACAGTTCAATGGGCTGTTTATCTACAATATGTTGTTTGATCTCTCTAAGTCGAGGGGAATGAATGCCAAATACCATAGGGAACCTGACAATAACCACTTTATTTTTGGGTAATCGCAGGAACATGTTTTCAATCTTGATCTTGAAATGTCCGTAAATACTTTCGCTTAAAGTTTTATCGTCTTCATAACTCGGGTATTTGCTGTACGCGTCAAATACATTGGCAGAGGAGTAGAAGATAATTTTGCAGTCATGTGATTTTACATATTCGGCCATGTGCTGATGCGCCATAACCTGTGCGTGAAAATTACCTCGAAAACAAGAAACTATGATGGAAGGTTTAACGGCTTCGAGAATCTCAAAAACGTCATCTTCCTCTACGCCATATTGGAAAAAGTGGTTATTATTCTCGTACATCTTGTTCGACAAATGATACGTACCAAACGTTTTAAAATACGGACACAGCTCTTTATACAAAGCATTTCCTAAAAAGCCACTGGCGCCTAGGATTAGAATGCGATGTTTATGGTTTGGTGTCATCATATATTAGGGGCATGATTTTAAAAAATTGATAATTTTGTCAGGTGTGTAAACTGTTCCAACGCCAGCATTCCCAATAAGGAATTCCCTTTCATGTTCAGACCTGGTGACCACACTGAAATTGTAAAATGATGGGGCAAAAGCGCCACGATTCCACCTCCAACACCACTTTTACCAGGCAAACCAACTTCAAATGCAAATTCGCCAGCTTCATCATAGAATCCACAAGTCAACATAATAGCGTTGATACGTTTGGCCTGACTTTCTGAAAGTCGATGGGTCTTTAAACAACAAGCGCCGTGATTCGCAAACATAAAAAATGCTTTGGACAATTGCTCACAAGTCATTTCAATAGCACATTGATGAAAATAGAAATCCAAAACGTCATCGACGTCATTTTTTAAATTGCCATAAGCTTTTAAAAGATTGGCAGCGGCATAATTATTATAACCCGTTAGACGTTCTGAATTGGCCACATCTTCATTAAAAGAAATCGTAGAATCATTAACGACGTCTCTTACATAATTGAGGAAGTCTTCTTTAGGATTTTCAAGAAGCGTGACCAGAATGTCGGCTATAACAAGAGCCCCAGCATTAATCAATGGGTTTCGAGGAATACCATTTTCCAATTCTAAAAGTGACAAATGGTTGAAAGGATTTCCAGAAGGTTCCACATCTACCCGTTGCCACAAATTTTCTGGATACATGGGCAAGGCCATAGCCAGGGTTAAAACTTTTGAAATACTTTGAATGGATAATTTCTTGTTCCAATCGCCAACAGCAAAAGTTCGACCATCAAGAAGTCTGAGATATATTCCAAAATTCTGAATATCAACTTTGGCCAACTCAGGAATATAAGAAGCTACCAAACCTCTATGAACTGCATTCTTTAAATTATTGTGAATGGTATCTATGACATTCTGGTAGTCAATCATGCATTATACTTTATAAAATGGTGTTTTCACAATGGTTGCGGATACTGCGTTCTTTCTGATTTGAACGTTGATTTTATTTCCAACTTCCGACAGATTCGTAGGAACATAACCTAAGCCAATTCCTTTATGCAATGACGGAGACATGGTACCTGAGGTAACTATTCCTATGGTATTTCCTTCATCATCCACAATATCATAACCTTGACGAGGGATGCCTTTTCCATCGAGTTCAAAACCAACTAATTTGGATTTTGGTCCATTTTCCTTTTCAACTTTTAGTGCTTCACTATTTGTAAAATCTTTAGTAAACTTAGTTACCCAGCCCAAACCGGCAGCAATAGGAGAGATGGTGTCATCAATATCATTGCCATAAAGACAATAACCCATTTCCAGACGCAAAGTATCACGAGCAGCTAATCCGATAGGTTTGATGCCATAATCAGCTCCCGCTTCAAACACCTTATCCCAAATTTGTTTCACTTCCGAATTCTTGCAGTAAATTTCAAATCCGCCACTTCCTGTGTAGCCCGTTGCAGAAATGATCACATGTTCAATACCCGCAAAATCTCCTACTATAAAGTTGTAAAATTTAAGCTCGGAAAGATTATGACTTGTTAAGCTTTGCATGGCTTCGACTGCTTTTGGTCCTTGAATCGCTAACAAGGAATATTCAGGAGACAGGTCTATCATGGTTGCACCAACATCATTTTTGGCGGTAATCCAATTCCAGTCTTTTTCGATGTTACTGGCATTTACCACTAATAAATAGCTTTCTTCTTTCATTTTATAGATGATCAAGTCATCTACAATTCCACCATCCTCATTTGGTAAATAGCTGTATTGTGCTTTTCCAACGCTTAGTTTTGAAGCGTCATTGCTGCATACTTTTTGAATCAATGCCAAGGCGTGTGGTCCTTCAATTAAAAATTCTCCCATATGGGATACATCAAAAACACCTACGCCGTTTCTTACGGTCTCGTGTTCTGCGCTAACGCCTTCATATTGAACAGGCATATTAAATCCTGCATAAGGTACCAATTTCGCTCCAAGAGCTTCGTGAGTTGTTTTTAAAGTAATGTCTTTCATAATTATTTTTTTATTTCTGAGAAATCAAATCTTTTTAAAATTCTTGTGTTAGAATAAACTTTAACTATCAGGGGAGAAATTATCAAAAACCCATACAGTGATTTCTTTTGTAAGCTGACTTTAGAACCGATGGTCTAAATAGTATTAACAACAAACCTTAGGATTTCTACAAATTAATCTTCCATAATTGCATCGCAAAAGTATCGAAAATTATCTGTTTTTAAAATGAATGCGGTTGATTAAAATTTGTTAGAAAAACACATTAAGTTTTAATCGCTGTTATTTTTTTTAGTCTATTGGAACATGGATATCTCAAGTATCTAAAAACTTAAATCAAGTTGTATAAAACTAAGTTAAATGCTTTCTAAAATTTGTTTAGACCAGGTAATTTGTTAAATTATAGGTATGGAAAATGTATTAGTAGCAGGTGCAAACGGCACCACGGGAAAACAAATTGTTCAACTTTTAAAAGAGACACAATATTTCAAGCCGATCGCTATGGTTAGAAAAAAAGAACAGATGACTCATTTTGAGAAGAAAGGTATAGATACGGTTTTGGGCGATTTAGAACAAGACATTTCACATGCCATTAAAAATATAGATAAAGTAATTTTTGCTGCAGGTTCAGGTGGAAAAAATGTTATAGGAGTAGATCAGGACGGCGCCAAACGTTTGATTGATGGGGCAAAAAACGTCGAGGTCAAGAAGTTTGTGATGTTGAGTTCTATGGGCGCGGATGCACCTGAAAAAGCCAGTGATTTACAAGATTATTTGAAAGCAAAGCATAATGCCGATCAACATTTAAAAAGCAGTGGTTTAAATTATGCGATCATAAGACCAGGAACTTTGAACAATGAGAAGCCTACAAACCATATTCAATTGAAAGAAAAATTATCAGAAAGTGGAGAAATTAGTAGGGCAGATGTGGCTCAAACTTTAGTGCGTGCTTTAAATGACGATACAGCAAATAAGGTGACTTTTGAAATCATCAATGGCGACACGCTAATTGGTAAGGCTTTGGATATATTTTCAGAAAAATAGAATTCAGAAAATTTATTTTATACTAAAAAGAGGCAGTTTTGCCTCTTTTTTTACGCTAAAGAATCTAAAAGAAAAGTTTTTAATTCGTCATAATGCGCTATCTGAATGGATTCTTTTTCTTTATCCATTACCGCTTCAATCTGCGGTGGCAAAACGAGCTTTACTTCAATCACATCTTCAACCACATTCAAAAATTTAGTGGGATGCGCCGTTTCTAAAAACACACAATGCACTCCTGAATGATCTTTTAAATAGGATTTGCATCCCAAATAGGCAACGGCACCATGCGGATCTGCAACATATCCAAAATCTTTATATAATTCTTTTAGGGCTTCACGTGTGTCATCATCAGAAAAACTGAAAGATGACAAATTCGATTTTAGACTTTCAAAATTATTTTTATAAATTTCCTGAATTCGAACAAAATTACTCGGATTACCTACATCCATTGCGTTGCTAATGGTGGGGACGGAAGGTTTTGGTTGGTATAATTTTGTAATAAGATATTCGGTCACGACGTTATTTTCATTATTCGAAGCCACAAAGTGGTGTATCGGCAAGCCTAATTTTTGTGCCATCATGCCAGCGCAGATATTACCAAAATTTCCACTTGGAACCGAAAACACAATATTTTTATGCGTTTTATGAAGTTGTTTGTAAGCGAAGAAAAAATAAAACATTTGTGGTAGCCAACGTGCCACATTAATTGAATTTGCAGATGTTAACTGCATTTTGCTGGTCAACTCTTCATCCAGAAAAGCACGTTTTACCATATCTTGGCAATCGTCAAAAACGCCATCCACCTCTAAAGCGGTTATATTTTGTTTAAGTGTTGTCAATTGTTTTTCTTGGATATCGCTCACTTTTCCGCTGGGATATAAAATGACAACTTCTACTCCTTTAACTCCTAAAAAACCATCAGCCACAGCACCACCAGTGTCCCCCGAAGTGGCAACCAGAACGGTTACTTCTTGAGTATTGTGTTGATTAAAATATCCTAAGCATCGCGCCATAAATCGGGCACCAACGTCTTTAAAGGCCATGGTTGGTCCGTGAAACAATTCTAAAGTAGATATATCTTCATTGATTTGTACAATAGGACAATCAAATGATAAGGTTTCTGCAATTATGGTTTTTAAAACATCTTCAGGAATATCTGGACATACAAATTGCTTTATGGCTTCAAAAGCAATCTCTTCGTAAGATAAGTTATCAATATTTTTAAAAAACGAAGCGGGGAGAGGCGTAATCCTTTCAGGAAAGTAAAGGCCTTTATCGGGTGCAATACCTCTAATAACGGCGTCTTTGAATGAGGTGTTAGGGGCTTTTTTATTTAAACTGTAATAATTCATCTTTATATTTTTTACCAAGAATTCACAAATGTCTTATAAAGTTTCTCCGCGTAGCTCTGTGATATAGTTTTTACGATAATTTAAATTTCTCTAATTCCTTCTGTATTAATCCCCGACACATGCGTTTCAAAGGCAATATCCGTTTTGGCATAAACCTCTCGCATCGCTTTTTCCACGTTTCTCGCATTTTCTATCCCTTTAGATAAAGCAAAAACAGAGGGCCCAGCACCCGAAATACTTGCACCTAGGGCGCCTTTATCGAGCGCTGCTGCTTTAATTTCTACAAAATGGGGAATCAATTGACTTCTGTGTGGTTCTATAATAACATCTTGTAAGGCTCTTTTTAATAAGTCATAATCACTCGTATGAAGCGCATGAACGAAACTCCCTAAATTGGCCCATTGTGTAATGGCATCTTTCAAAGGAAATTCCGTAGGTAAAATTCCTCGGGCATCTGATGTCTTTATTTCTATTAGTGGGTGGATAATAGTCGCAAAAATGTCATTTGGAGTTGGTAATTGCAAAACTTCCAACGGAGAAGTGCTTCTTACCAAGGTAAATCCTCCAAAAACTCCGGGTGCTAAATTATCAGCGTGTTCGCTGCCACTTGCCAAAGCTTCACCCTTCATGGCGAAATCGGTAACTTGCGTTTTGTTATATGGCCGTCCTAAAAGCTCGTTGATTGCGAATACACTTCCTGCTGCACTGGCGCTACTACTACCAATCCCGCTACCAGGTTTAATTTTTTTGTAGATTTCAATCTCAAAGCCAAAATCAGGTTGCGCATCAGCAATCATAGCTAACGCCGAAACCCCAGCTACGTTTTTTTCGGGATCAAAGGGCAGATTAAATCCTTCAATTTTGGTAATGGTAATCCCTTTTTTATCCGTTTTTCTAACAACCATCTCGTCACCAATTGTATCCAAACAAAATCCGAGGACATCAAATCCGCAGGACACATTGGCTACTGTTGCCGGTGAGAATATTTTGATTTCATTTTTAATCACAAGTACTTTTTTAAAACTGATTGCTAAGTGCTGATTGCTTATCTACTCAATCGTATCAATGGCTATCTGCCAATTGTTGACTGAAAACTGCCCACTGAAACACTAATTCCCAATCCTAATAATATCCGCAAACAATCCTGAAGCAGTCACATCAGCACCAGCGCCTGCGCCTTTAATTATCAAGGGTTGTTCAGGGTAACGTTGGGTATAAAACATGACAATATTATCTTTTCCTTTTAAATTGTAGAAAGGATGATCTTTTGGAATTTCCTTTAGGCTGACTTTAGCGGAGCTGCCATCGAATTCTGCAACATATTTCAATTGACAGTCATTCTTTTTGGCAGATGCATACAGCTTCTGAAAGTGATCTTCGTCCGCAATAAGAGTCTTATAAAAATCATCAACTGAGTCACTCTTTAAATTGTTTTCGGTTAAAAAGGATGTGTTTTCAATATCTTCCAAATTCATTCTAATGCCACTTTCACGTGCTAAGATTAGAATTTTTCGGGCGACATCCACGCCACTTAAATCGATTCGGGGATCTGGTTCTGTATAGCCTTCTTTTTGGGCTTGTTTGACAACATCATGAAATTTTGTAGTATCATCAAAATTATTAAATACAAAATTCAAACTTCCAGAAAGCACCGCCTGAATAGAGGTAATTCTATCACCAGAATTAATCAAATGATTTAAGGTGTCTATAACAGGTAAACCAGCGCCAACATTGGTTTCAAACAAAAACGGTGCATTGTATTTCACTGAAAGTTTTTTGAGGTTGCTATAGTTCTCGTAAGTGCTTGAGCAGGCAATTTTATTGCACGCCACTACCGCAATACTTTCTTTAAGATATTCCGCATAAATTTGCGAAACCTCCTCATTTGCGGTCACATCGACAAAAATACTGTTCCGTAAATTGAGAACTTTAATGCGTTCTAAAAAACTTTTCAGAGTTGCTTTTTCGCCTGAATCCAACTCCTCTTTCCAAGATTTTAAGGAAAGTCCGGAATCGTCGAAAATCATCGTTCTGGAATTTGACAAACCAATAACCCTCAAGTTTATTTTCAGTTGTTCTTTTAAATATTTTTTCTGTTGATGGATCTGTTCAACAAGGCGCTCTCCCACATTTCCGACTCCCGTTATGAACACATTCAACTGCTTGGTCTGATCCTCAAAAAATCGTTCATGAATAGTATTCAGAGCTTTTTTTACATCTTTTTCTGCAATGACCACAGAAATGTTTTTTTCCGAAGCGCCTTGCGCAATGGCTCTGATATTAATGTTGTTTTGCCCTAAGGTGCTAAACATTCTCCCGCTGATGCCTTGATGGCTTTTCATATTATCACCCACTAAAGCCACAATGGACAACTCTTTTTCAACAATGATAGGATCAATTTTTTTCAATGAAATTTCATTTTCAAAGGTCAAATTGATGCTTGAAGCTGCAACAGTGGCATCTTTTTCATCAATCCCAAAACAGATTGAATGTTCGGAAGAAGCTTGCGTAATGAAGATAACGTTAATTTTCTCCTGGGCTAAAGTTTCGAAAAGACGTTTTGAAAACCCAGGAATCCCGACCATGCCAGTGCCCTGCAAAGTCAATAATGCAATATTACTAATGTTGCTGATTGCTTTTGCGGCTTTCGTGAATCCGTTGGCCTTATCATTAGTGACGAGCGTGCCGTAAGCATCAGGATCGGAGGTGTTTTTAATATGAATGGGAATATGTAAAGTTAAAACTGGTTGAACGGATGGTGGATACAACACTTTCGCTCCAAAATGCGACAATTCCATGGCTTCTTGATAGGATAGCTTCTCAATAGGATAAGCCTGTTTTACAAGTTTAGGATTTGCAGTGTACATGCCACTCACGTCCGTCCAAATTTCCAATCGGTTAACTTTCAAAGCTGCTGCAATTAAAGCAGCAGTAAAGTCGGAGCCACCGCGTCCTAAAGTGGTAATTTCGCCTGATCCTGACTTTGAAATAAACCCAGGAAGTATTGTGATTTTTTGATTTGCATTCTTAAAATAATCAAAAATATTTGCATTGGTAACGCTATAATTAACTTCAGCCTTGGTAAAATTGTTGTTGGTCACTATAAGATCCTGACTGTTTTTTCTAACGGCATTCATATTATAGCTTTTCATCGTCTCTGCTAGGATATAAGAAGAAAGCAATTCTCCAAAACTTACCAATTTATCTGAAGTCTTAGGGGACAGCTCATTAATCAGATAAATACCATCCAATAAACTTTTTAAGCTCGCCAGTTTGCTTTCAACGTACTCTTTTACAGACTCATTAGGGTTAAAAATGAGCTCCGATAAAAGGTTGAGATGAATTTCTTTAATAGCTTTGAATTCAGAGAGATAGCTTTCATTTTTTTGTTGTGCGAATTCACCAGCTCGTAATAACTTATCAGTAATGCCACCAACTGCTGAAACGACGCAAATAACAGATTCACTTTTTGAATAACTATCGAGAATTTGAATAACTTTTTTAATGTTTTCTGCGGAACCGACAGATGTTCCACCAAATTTTAATACGTTCATTATTGGTTGTATTCTGGATTAATTGAAAAAATAAAATAAATAGGAAAATGAGTGACGAGATAAAAAATAACAATTAACCCCAAAGGGTAATCGCGTTAAAGATAGGAGTGCTTGTGGAAAATATAAAGGTCATGAAACCGTTTTTTGTGTGTTGTAAAGTATGCATATCTTAGTCTATACCTTTCAAAAGTATTATTTTTACTTTAATAAAAAAATTTATAGCTAATTTTTAAAAGCAAAACTTAAATTATTAAGTATATCATAAATAAAGACCATCAAAATGAAGATATTCTCAAAAGAACAAATTTATAAAGGCGATAAACTAACGGCAAAAAAACAAAACATAAGTTCCACCGAGTTAATGGAGCGGGCAGGGACTCAAATCTTTAATTGGATACATCAGCGCATGCAAGGCGCTCAAGTGCCTATTCACGTATTCTGTGGTATAGGTAATAATGGTGGCGACGGATTGGTGTTAGCCAGGCAGCTTATCAATTATGGGTATAATGCACATACTTATGTTGTGAATTGCAGCGATAAACGCACGAAGGATTTCTTAGTGAACTACGACCGCATCAAACAAACCACCAAAAAATGGCCGGAAATGCTTAACTGTGAGGCCGACTTTCCTCCGATTGGACCTGATGATATTATTGTGGATGCTGTTTTTGGAATAGGAATTAACAGACCAGCGAATGACTGGGTAAAAGGATTGTTTCAACACTTCAGGGCATCAAAAGCTTTTACATTAGCCATTGATTTACCTTCAGGTTTATATCCAGATAAGGTTCCTGAAGATGAAAATGGTGTTGTCTGGGCAGATTTCACTTTAAGTTTTCAATCTCCAAAATTAGTTTTTTTTCTTCCAGAAACTTCTAAATACACCGTGCAATGGGAAGTGCTTGATATTGGAATTGATCCGGAATTTTTGATGAACACAGAAACCGAAGTGGAGCTGATTGGTAAAATTGAAATGTTGCCCATCTATAAACCGCGAGAAAAGTTTTCGAATAAAGGGACTTATGGCCACGGATTGGTTATTGGTGGCAGTTATGGTAAAATAGGAGCAATGATCCTGTCAGGAAAGGCCGCATTAGCGTCTGGGGCTGGTTTGGTTACTACATTTATACCTAGATGTGGATATATAGCAATGCAATCTGCTTTTCCTGAAGCGATGGTACTTACGGATGTTGATGAGGAGAAGTTGACGAATATTAAATTAGACTTCAAGCCAACCGCGATTGGAATTGGTATGGGAATGGGGGATGACGAAAAAACACACGCAGCTTTTCAAAATTTTTTAAAATCAAATAAGGCTTCTTTAGTTATTGACGCCGACGGTATTAATCTGTTATCAAAAAACAAGGACGATTTAAAATTATTGAAGCCTCATACAGTACTCACACCACATCCTAAAGAGTTGGAGCGTCTTATTGGTAAATGGAAAAACGATTTTGATAAGTTGAGAAAATCGAAAGCCTTTGCAAAGACCTATGAATGTATTCTGGTGATTAAAGGTGCTAATACCATTACCGTTTTTGATGATAAATTATATGTCAATTCCACTGGAAATCCTGGATTATCTACAGGTGGTACTGGAGATGTGTTGACGGGAATAATAACTGGACTTATTTGTCAAGGTTACGAACCCTTATCCGCAACATTATTTGCGGTTTATTTACACGGTAAATCGGCAGATATTGCCGTTGAAGATTATGGCTATCAAAGTATGACCGCCAGTCATGTCATTGATTATTTGGGACAAGCCTATCTTGACCTGTTTGCAAAACCGCCGATGCCATCTCAACCTGAGAATGCTGAGCAAAGCATTTAATAGAAAAACCGCACTTTAACAAATGTTTAAGTGCGGTTTTAAATAATGAAGTTTGGGAAGGATTAGATATCTAAACTATCAAATAATTCCACTAATTTTTTGCTTGATGGTCTTGGTGCATTCGCATCTACCACGTTGCCATTTGGATCAATTAAAATGAATCTTGGAATTCCCTGAATATTATATTTTTTCACGAAATCTGATTCCCAGTTTTTATCAGAAAATAAATGGATCCCGACTAAATTTTCTTCTTCAACCATCGTTTTCCATTTATTCTTTGCAACCGCAAGATCGCCACCACCACTTCTCATGGCATCATCAATAGATATACTCACAAATTGAATGTTTTTATCTTTGTATTCTGCCTCAAGTTTCTTGATGGAAGGTATTTCAGCAATACATGGTCCGCACCAAGTAGCCCAAATGTCTACATAAACATATTTGCCTTTTAAATCATTTAAGGAAGTCGTACCACCTGCAAAGTTTTCGTAATCCTTGAAAATTGGAGAAGGTGAGCCTACTGGAAATTGTTCTCTGATCGCAATTGTTTCTAGAAAATAATTTTCATACATGCCCATCATCGGATCCAAATTTCTGTTGGCCTGAACCAATAGAAGTGAATCTATAGATTTGTTTTTATTATAAAAATCGTTGAGTTCTTTCTTAATAGATTCAATTTCTTTCTTCAAGTTCTCGCTAGTCAAGCTGCTCATCTTGTCCTGATCCAATAATTCTTCCTGTAGCAATTTATGCTCCGCTAAAAAGTTATTATTTTCAGAACCTGTACCTGAGAATTTGATAGTTTTATCAAAATCTTTGGCATCTAAGTTCATAGTTAAGTCATATCCGTTTTTAAGGAAGATAGGGGATGATGCTTTCCCATCATATATCGCAAAAACTCCAGGCTCAGGGATTTTAAGAGTATCCTCAAAAGTACCATCGGAATTAACCTTAATGGTTTTACTGTAAGTGCGTGTTCCAACTAGGAGGGAATCACTATTTTGGTTATTGATTTTACCGGAAAAAGTAACATAATCTTTAGGCTCTTGCTTACATGCTACAATAGACAGCGCAAATAAGGCAATAAATATTTTTCTCATCGTTATGATTTTAAGTTGCCAAAAGTAACAGTTTGAAGACACATTGTGTAGAATTTTATTAATTATTAACATTTGTTGCATAATGTAAAGGTTATGCTGATTTTTGAACACAGAAATAAAATTCATGATCTTAACCCATTCCATTTCTACAAAAACATTAGAATTATCCACTATAAGCGATATTCTTTTCTATGATAAAAAGATTGAGCTTTCAGAGGAAGCGATTGCCAAAATAAAAAATTGCCGTAATTATTTGGATGACCGAATGCTTCTGCAGGATGAACCAATTTATGGCATAAACACTGGTTTTGGCTCTTTATATAATGTAAAAATTTCTAAAGAAAACCTGACTCAGTTGCAGGAAAATTTAGTCATGTCCCATGCGTGCGGCATTGGCGATCAAGTACCAAATGCGATTGTGAAATTGATGTTACTCCTTAAAATACAATCCTTAAGTTATGGTCATAGTGGTGTACAATTAGATACAGTGCTGCGGTTGGTTGATTTTTACAATAACGATATTCTACCAGTTATCTATACACAAGGATCTTTGGGCGCTTCAGGAGATCTGGCCCCATTGGCGCATCTGGCGTTACCTTTAATTGGTAAAGGAGAGGTTAGCTACAAGGGGAGCTTAAAACCTTCTCAAGAAGTTATGGACGAATTTAACTGGCAACCCATTACTTTATTATCAAAAGAAGGTTTGGCGCTTTTAAATGGCACTCAATTTATGAGCGCCTATGGTGTTCATTTATTATTGAAATCCTATAAACTTTCTTATTTAGCGGATTTAATTGGCAGTATCTCTTTAGATGCTTTTGATGGACGGATTGAACCTTTTAATGAATTGGTGCATTTGGTAAGACCTCATAACGGTCAATTAAAAACGGCAAAACGCATAAGGGAATTCATGGAAGGGAGTGCGCTTATTTCACAGCAAAAACAACATGTTCAAGATCCTTATTCCTTTAGATGTATCCCACAAGTACATGGCGCCACTAAAGACACGTTGGAGTTTGTGCATAAAACCATAAAAACCGAAATTAATTCGGTTACGGATAATCCTAATATTTTTGTTGGCGAAAATGAAATCATTTCTGGTGGAAATTTTCATGGACAACCTTTAGCATTGGCTTTAGATTATTTAAAAATTGCTATGGCTGAATTGGGGAACATCTCTGAACGGCGTATCTATCAACTAATCTCGGGATTGCGCGGACTTCCAACGTTTTTAGTCGATAATCCCGGATTAAACTCTGGTTTTATGATTCCGCAATATACTGCCGCCAGTATTGTGAGCGTTAATAAACAGTTAGCAACACCGGCCAGTGTAGATTCTATTGTCTCCTCAAACGGTCAAGAAGATCACGTCAGTATGGGTGCCAATTCTGCAACTCAAGCCTATACGCTGGTTTATAATGTGGAGCGCGTTTTGGCAATCGAGTTACTTAACGCATCCCAAGCCATAACTTTTAGAAAACCCACAAATTCTTCACCAATAATTGAATCCTTTTTAAAGAGTTATCAAAGTGAAATCAAATTTGTTACTCAAGACGAAATCTTTCACAACCTGATTAAAAAATCTGTTGAGTTTATTGACGATTTTAATATTGATAATGATTTGCTATTTGATTAAAATAAGAATGAACTCGAGCATGTTTGTTTTAAATAAATTAAAAAAATTTCGCAGTTGATTCAAATTTCTTTAAAATAAAATTTTTAAAGGCGTCGTTGAAGTTAAATAAAATTGACTATATCGCCAAGATTGATTCGGCCCAAGATACAGCATCCTTGATATCATTAAAGGTCTCACAGGGTTTGCTCAAAAACAATTTCTCTACTTCCACATTTGATTTAGCTTTGTAGTCTTTAGAAACCACTGCAAATCCTTTAAGGTTGATAATCTTTGAGGTTTCTAAATAGGTAGAAGGATCGACTGAATAGGAATTAATACGATGCGTTATATAAACAAAAGATTTATTTCTGAAATAAGCATCGGCCACATTGTTTAGAATGGTATTGTGTTTTGGTTCAACGACTTGACCCTCATTGATGGTAACAATAAGATAGGAATCAAAAATATGCATTTCACAAAAGTCAAATTTTAAAAAATCTCTCATATTCTAAATTAATCCGCAGCGAAATTAAAACAAAAAAGCATCTGATAAAACACAGATGCTTTTTTTATTTTCTGAAAAGTATAATTACGATTCTGTTTGTGTTTCTGGTTTTTCAACCTTTATTTCCAGTTCGTTGGATTCTGAATTCAAATCCATCGTTATCGTGTCGCCTTCGTTAATTTGTGCTGTAATGATCTCTTCAGCTAAAGTGTCTTCAACATATTTTTGTATCGCACGCTTTAAAGGTCGCGCTCCATACTCTTTGTCGAATCCTTTTTCAGCAATATAATCTTTAGCTTTTGTGGTCAATATCAGTTCATAACCCAGATCTTTAATACGAAGAATCAGCTTTTCTAATTCGATATCTATAATCTTATTGATATGTTCTTTCTCAAGCGTATTGAATACCATTACATCATCAATTCGATTTAAAAATTCAGGTGCAAATGCTTTCTTAAGAGCATTCTCGATAATACTTTTCGAATTGTCGCTTGCCTGAGCTGCTTTTGCAGAAGTTCCAAAACCAACACCTTGTCCGAAATCTTTCAACTTTCGCGCACCAATATTAGATGTCATTATGATTATGGTATTTCTAAAATCAATCTTACGTCCGAGACTATCGGTCAAAAATCCGTCATCGAGTACTTGTAACAACATGTTAAACACATCTGGATGGGCTTTTTCAATCTCATCCAATAATAGGACGGAGTAAGGTTTTCGTCTGATTTTTTCAGTCAACTGTCCGCCTTCCTCATATCCAACGTATCCTGGAGGTGCACCAACAAGTCTTGAGATAGCGAATTTTTCCATATACTCACTCATGTCAATTCTTATAAGAGCATCTTCGCTATCAAAAAGCTGTCTTGCCAATACTTTGGCCAGCTGCGTTTTTCCGACACCTGTTTGACCCAAAAATATAAACGAGCCAATTGGTTTATCGGGATCTTTCAGACCAGCGCGATTACGTTGAATGGCTTTTACAACCTTTGCCACAGCTTCGTCTTGTCCAATAACTTTGCCTTTGATCAGATCTGGTAAATTGGCTAATTTATTACTCTCAGTTTGAGCGATCCTGTTTACCGGAATTCCGGTCATCATGGAAACCACATCAGCTACATTATCTTCAGTAACGATTTCTTTATGCAATTTGGTTTCTTCTTCCCAATTTTCCTGAGCTATGGCCAATTCTTTCTCAATTCGCTTTTCATCATCCCGCAGTTTTGCCGCCTCTTCATACTTTTGCTTTTTGACCACGGTGTTTTTAGTTTCCTTAACCGCCTCTAATTGTTTTTCAAGTTCTAGAATTTGCTTCGGAACATCAATATTGGTGATATGAACTCTTGAGCCTGCTTCATCCAAGGCGTCAATAGCTTTGTCTGGCAAAAATCGCTCGGTCATATATCGGTTGGTCAACTTTACACAAGCTATAATAGCTTCTGGAGTGTATCGCACATTATGGTGTTCTTCATATTTGTCTTTGATGTTTTCCAAAATTTGAATGGTTTCCTCAACCGTAGTTGGTTCAACGATCACTTTTTGAAAACGACGCTCTAAAGCGCCATCTTTCTCGATATATTGTCTGTATTCATCCAAAGTGGTTGCACCAATACATTGAATTTCTCCTCTTGCCAAAGCGGGCTTAAACATATTGGAGGCATCTAAACTTCCTGTAGCACCGCCGGCACCTACGATAGTATGGATTTCATCAATAAAAAGAATAATATCCTCATTCTTTTCGAGCTCATTCATCACGGCTTTCATACGTTCTTCAAACTGTCCACGATATTTAGTTCCCGCAACTAAGCTGGCCAAATCCAAAGTAACTACACGTTTGTTAAAAAGAATTCTTGAAACTTTACGTTGGATGATTCGAAGTGCTAAACCTTCCGCAATGGCCGATTTGCCAACGCCTGGTTCACCAATAAGCAAAGGGTTATTCTTTTTACGTCTACTCAAAATTTGTGAGACCCGTTCTATTTCTTTATCTCGACCGACTACGGGGTCAAGCTTTCCTTCTTCAGCCATAACCGTTAAATCACGACCAAAATTATCTAAAACAGGTGTTTTTGACTTTTTGACACCCTTTGCCGTAGATTGGCTAAAAGGATTTTGTTTTGTTTCATCTTCATCGTTTAAGTCATCATCAGAAAACGACTCCGCTTTTGGAGATTCTATGTAGTCATCATTGTTAGTTATCATAGATTTGAATTGTTCTTTTACGTTATCATAATCCACCTTAAGCTTATTTAAAAGCTTCGTTGTTGGATCATTCTCATTTCTTAGGATGCACAATAATAAATGTGCTGTATTAATTGAGGTGCTTTGAAATAACTTAGCTTCTAAAAAAGTAGTTTTGAGCGCACGCTCGGCTTGTCTTGTTAAATGTAGGTTTTTCTTTTCATTTGACATTATGATCTGGCTTGGGTTTGCCGGACTTAAAATTTCCACTTTACGTCGTAAGTGGTTTAAGTCAATTTCCAAAGCGCTTAAAATGTCAATGGCTTTGCCGTTGCCATCCCTTAGCAATCCTAGCATTAAATGTTCAGTACCTATAAAATCATGTCCCAGCCTTAAAGCTTCTTCTTTACTGTAGGCTATTACATCTTTTACTCTGGGGGAAAAATTATCATCCATATTAAAATCCTTTCTGCATTAAAAATAATGAAAACTACTTTGAATAGGGCAAAAACTATACCTTAATTGTTTTCATATGGGCTAAGTGACGAAAAAAACTCCACAATTTCAAAACATTTAACGAGATACTTATTAAATAAAAATGCGCCCTATTGTTAATAAACTATGCCAAAAAGCATCTATAAAGTGGCATTAAAACTCATAAAATGGTTATCTTAGCACGATTTGAAAACTTACAAAAAATCTAATTAAATTATATATGACAGAAGGAGAAAAAGTGATTCCTATCAACATTGAAGATGAAATGAAATCGGCTTACATTGATTATTCAATGTCAGTCATTGTGTCACGTGCTTTACCAGATGTTAGGGATGGACTGAAACCTGTGCACAGACGTGTGCTTTTTGGAATGCATGAACTAGGTATTAGAGCAAATACGGCTCATAAAAAATCAGCAAGGATTGTCGGTGAAGTACTAGGTAAATACCATCCACATGGGGATACCTCAGTTTATGACGCCATGGTGCGTATGGCTCAAGAATGGAGTTTGCGCTATATGTTAGTAGATGGCCAAGGTAACTTTGGATCCATTGACGGCGACAGCCCTGCAGCAATGCGTTATACAGAAGCGCGCATGCGTAAGATTTCTGAGGACATGTTGGCCGATATTGATAAAGAAACGGTTGATCATAGACTCAATTTTGACGACACTTTACATGAACCTACCGTTTTGCCTACGCGAATTCCAGGACTTTTAGTTAATGGAGCGTCCGGAATTGCAGTGGGGATGGCAACCAATATGCCACCTCATAATTTAAGTGAGGTAGTTGACGGTATAATCGCTTATATTGATAATCACGATATTGATATTGATGAGTTGATTACACATATTAAAGCTCCAGATTTCCCTACTGGAGGAATCATTTATGGATATGATGGTGTAAGAGAGGCTTTTAAAACAGGGCGCGGTAGAATCGTCATGAGAGCGAAAGCTGTAATTGAAGAGGTTCAAGGAAGAGAGACAATCATCGTGACTGAAATTCCGTACCAGGTCAATAAAGCCGAAATGATAAAAAAGACGGCGGATTTGGTCAACGAGAAAAAAATTGACGGCATTTCCATGATTCGTGATGAATCGGACAGAAATGGGATGCGCATTGTTTATATTTTGAAGCGTGATGCGATTCCTAATATAGTTTTAAACACTTTATATAAGTACACGGCATTACAGTCTTCTTTTAGCGTCAACAATATCGCACTGGTCAAAGGACGACCGGAAATGTTGAACTTAAAAGATATGATTTATCATTTTGTGGAACATAGACATGAGGTTGTTGTTAGAAGAACCACATATGAACTCCGCAAAGCAGAAGAACGTGCTCATATTTTAGAAGGTTTAATTATTGCTTCAGATAATATTGATGAAGTTATTGCCCTAATCCGTTCCTCATCAAATGCTGATGAAGCGCGTGAAAAATTGATCGAACGTTTTTCGCTTTCTGAAATCCAGGCGAAAGCCATTGTTGAGATGCGACTGCGTCAATTAACTGGTTTAGAACAAGATAAATTACGTTCTGAATATGACGAATTGATGAAAACCATTGAAGATTTGAAGGACATTCTGGATAAGAAAGAGCGTCGTATGCAAATCATCAAAGATGAGCTAGCGGTTGTAAAAGAGAAGTATGGTGATGAGCGTCGCTCAGTTATTGAATACGCCGGTGGCGATTTAAGCATTGAGGATATGATACCTGACGAGCAGGTAGTAATTACTATTTCTCATGCCGGATACATCAAACGTACGTCATTGACAGAATACAAGACTCAAAATAGAGGAGGAGTAGGTCAAAAAGCATCTACAACTCGTAATGAGGATTTCTTAGAACATTTGTTTATTGGTACCAATCATCAATATATGTTATTCTTTACCCAAAAAGGAAAATGTTTCTGGATGCGGGTTTATGAAATTCCTGAAGGCAGTAAAACCTCAAAAGGTAGAGCCATCCAAAACCTTATTAATATTGAGCAAGATGATAAGGTAAAAGCATTTATTTGTACCGAAGATCTTAAGAACGAAGAGTATATTAACAGCCATTATGTCATCATGGCCACTAAAAATGGTCAGGTTAAGAAAACTTCTCTAGAGCAATATTCACGTCCAAGAACCAATGGAATCAATGCCATTACAATCAAGGATGACGATATTTTATTAGAGGCTAAATTAACCACAGGAAACAGTCAAGTTATGTTGGCGTTAAAATCTGGTAAAGCGATTCGTTTTGAGGAAGCTAAAACCCGTCCTATGGGAAGAAACGCTTCTGGTGTTAGAGGAATAAGATTAGCAAATGATAAAGATGAAGTCATCGGAATGGTTACCATTGAAAATCCGAAGGAAGAATCTGTTTTGGTAGTTTCTGAAAACGGCTTTGGTAAACGCACTTACATTGATGATCCAGAAGATGGCGTCGAGGTTTACCGAATTACCAACAGAGGTGGTAAAGGTGTGAAAACTATTTCTATTACTGAAAAAACTGGTAGTTTGGTGGCAATCAAAACCGTGAGTGATGCTGATGATTTAATGATTATCAATAAGTCTGGAATTGCAATTCGGATGGCAGTCAAAAATCTTCGGGTAATGGGAAGAGCTACGCAAGGGGTAAAATTAATCAACTTAAAAGGTAACGATTCCATTGCTGCCGTTGCAAAGGTAATGAGTGAAGAAGAGGTGGAAGAAGAGTTACTCGAAAACGAACTTAACGAATCTATTGAAAATGAGGAGTCTGACGAAGATGGCACAACTCTTGATAATTTAGAGGACGAAAATATTAATTAATTCTTAACACTAAAAATAACTAAAAATGAAAAAACAAACCCTCTACGCTTTGGCACTTTTAGTAGGTTCCTTTTCTTTTGCGCAAAAAAGCGAATTGAAGGATGCTGAAAAGGCTTTAAAGAAAAGTAATTATGCAGAAGCAAAAACTGCAATTAACGCTGCGGAATCCACAATCGGTAATGCAGATGATAAGATGAAGGCTCAGTTCTATTTTTTAAAAGGACAAGCTTTTTATGCCAACGGCGCCGGATCAAGTGCTGATATGGATACCGCCATCCAAAGTTTGGATATGGTAGAAAAAACAGAAGGTAAGAACGGAAAGTATTCTAAAAACGTTGAAGAAATTAAACAAGGCATGCTTAGTTCTTTTTTGACTAAGGCTAACGAATCCTTAGAGCAAAAGAATTATACTGCGTCATCTAGTGGATTTGAAAAAGCTTATAGAATGTCACCACAAGACACGCTATATCTTTATTATGCAGCTGCAACCGCAGTAAATGGGGAAGATTACCCAATTGCTTTGAAATATTACGAAGAGCTGAAAGATCTTGGATATGTTGGTATTGAAACGGAATATGTAGCTACTAACAAAGAATCTAATGAAGAAGAATCATTTCCTTCTAAAAGTTTAATGGACATCTCGGTCAAAGCTGGTACGCACATTAAACCACAGGCGAAGGAATCTGAGTCAAAACAAGGAGAAATTGTGCGAAATGTGGCTTTGATCTACATGAATCAAGGTGATAATGAGAAAGCTGTTGCAGCAATGAAGGAAGCTAGGAAAGCAAATCCAGATGATGCCACCCTAATTATTTCTGAGGCAAACATTCATTTGAAAATGGGTAACAGAGAAGAGTTCAAAAATTTGATCCAAGAGGCTTTGAAAAAAGATCCAAACAATCCAGAATTGTTATTCAATCTAGGTATCGTAGCGGCAGAGGCCGGCGAAATTGAGGAAGCCAAAGGGCATTATGAAAAAGCAATTGAATTGAAACCTGATTATACGGATGTTTATAATAATATGGCGGTATTGATATTAAGTCAAGAGCAGGATATTATTGAAAAAATGAACGCGTTAGGAAGTTCGGCAGCAGATAACAAAATATATGATGAACTTAAAGCTGAAAGAACTAAACTTTACACTGACGCTGTTCCATATTTGGAAACCACGCTTAAGTTAAGACCTACAGATTTGCAAGCAGCAAAAACCTTAGTGAATATTTATAGCGCTATTGGTGAAACTGAAAAACATAAAGCAATGAAGACTAAGTTGGAAGAATTGGAAGGGAGTCAAGATTAGTTTGACTTCTAAAAGTTACAAAAAATGCTATCTCGTCGAGATAGCATTTTTTTTATATTATTTTTTTGATAACCCTGAGTTTATGGGTATGCACTTTTGTATCAATATTATAGATCCCAGAATGATCCAATCGATCAATACGAACTTTACCATGAGCGTGGATGATATAGTTGTCAGGCATCATGATTCCAACATGTATAATCTGCCCTTCATTATTATCAAAAAAAGCCAAATCGCCCGCTTCACTTTCTTCAATAAAGCTTAGAGCTTCACCTTGTTTAGCTTGTTGTTCCACTGCACGAAACAATTTATAGCCATTCAGTTTGTAAACCATTTGTGTAAACCCCGAGCCATCAATTCCAAAGGGTGTTTTGCCTCCCCATAAATACGGTGCATTTCGATATAGAAAAGCAGTGTTTATTAAGTTTGATTTTGGTAGAATGCGATCAATCCAATTACCATCAAAAGAATGGTTAAGAAAATTTAAAACTGATAATGATGATCCCAATGGAATGGTCAACAATTGGTCATTGGCATCTTGGATGAATTCAATTAAATCCGCCGAAAGTTTTTGCGGCCCTTGAATCAGTGCATAATAATCCAATTCAGAAATTTCAAGATATTGGTTATTGTCAATCCAACCTTCGCAACGGTCAAATTCTAAACGGATTTTACTCCATTTTTTTCTTCTTTCAAACACTTTAAAAACATCACCATATAATACTTGCGAAAGTAACTCGGTAGTATCCAAAGGTTCCATTCTTAAAGATACGATGCTTAAATTGGCGATTCCGTAGGTCATCGATGGAGAATGTCTATTGACTAATTTGGTTGATTTGACTCACCCAGAATTGTCCAAAAAAGCAATTCTGATTTCTACTAAGGTGAGGTAAATTAGAAATTCCAACGTAAAACCATCGTGGAGTCATAAAGATTAATGAGATGAAATTATTATGAATATAAATATTTTTTAACACTAAGTAATCCATTTGGTTTCGAAAGAAATAAAGAATAAAAATTAGTTACTATTTACGCACGTTCCATCACGATTGCTGAAGCACCTCCACCACCATTACAAATAGCAGCTGCTCCAATTTTAGCGTTGTTTTGTTCCAAAACGTTCATTAAGGTAATAATAATTCGAACCCCCGAACACCCCAATGGATGTCCTAAAGAAACAGCGCCTCCATTAACATTGACATTACTATCAGTAAGGCCTAAGATTTTCATATTTGCCAGTCCAACAACCGCGAAAGCTTCATTGAATTCGAAAAAATCAACATCATTTAAAGAAACTCCTGCTTTCTCCAATGCTTTTGGCAAAGCCTTGGCAGGAGCGGTGGTAAACCATTTTGGTTCGTGTGCTGCATCAGCATAACCTCTAATAATTGCCAAAGGTTTTAAGCCTAATGCATCTGCTTTTTCTCTACTCATTAAAACAACAGCTGCTGCGCCATCATTTATGGTAGAAGCGTTTGCTGCAGTTACAGTGCCATCTTTAGTAAATACTGGTCTTAAAGATGGAATTTTATCCATGCTGACATTCGTATATTCTTCGTCTTTGGAAACGATAATAGCATCACCACGTCGTTGAGGCACTTCAACAGGCACAACTTCATTGTCAAATTTCCCGGCCTCCCAAGCGGCGGCAGAACGTTTGTAAGATTGGACGGCAAATGCATCTTGATCCTCTCTGCTAAAGCTATATTCCGAGGCACAGGCATCGGCACAAACACCCATAGCGTTTTCATCGTAGGCATCAACCAAACCGTCTTTTTGCATCCCATCAATTAATGTCGCAGGTCCAAATTTAGTCCCCGTACGAGCGTAAAGATAATGAGGAATCAAACTCATATTCTCCATCCCACCAGCAACCACAATATCGGCATCGCCTAGTGCAATGGCTTGTGCCGCTTGCATGACCGCTTTCATTCCTGAAGCACACACTTTATTGACCGTAGTACAGGGTACCGTGTTAGGAATACCGGCATATATAGCTGCTTGGCGCGCAGGCGCTTGTCCAGTTCCTGCTTGCACCACGTTGCCCATAATCACTTCTTGCACCAATTCAGGATCAAGATTGATCTTTTCCAATGCACCTTTAATGGCAACAGCTCCTAATCTTGGAGCAGGAATTGTAGATAAGGCCCCTAGAAAACTACCTATTGGAGTTCTTGCTGCAGACACAATGACGACTTCTTTGCTCATTTTTAATGGGTTTTAATTTGATTGCTGCAAAATTAAACATTTTTTAATTGATTTTGGAATGAAACCTAACGTTAAACCCACAAATCCTTTAATATTTTACTACTTTTGAAAGACAATTGACAAGACTTTGATGAAAAATATTATAAACAAGTGGTACAAAAATCATTCACTTATTTACAAAATTCTCCTTTTTATTGGGACGACGTTTCTAATCGTTTATCTATTTCCGAAAAGCGGAAAATTCAAATATAATTTTGATAAAAATAAACCATGGCAATCTGAAAATCTCTATGCGCCATTTGATTTTGCCATTCAAAAATCCTCAGAGGAACTTGAAAAGGAAAGATCAGTAATCATCGGGAATAGCGCTGTCTATTTTGATCTTACTGAAGAAGTCAAGGATTTTGTGTTTGATGATTACAACAAGAAATTCAATGCTACCTTTAATGATTCATTAGGAAGAAAAAAAACCGAGTTGTACAAAATCGGCAAAACGGTACTTAACGAAATCTATAAAAATGGGGTTTTAGAAGAGGATTACAATTATCCCAAAGACAAGAATATTGTGATTCTTGATGGGCAGAATCAAATAGCTTCTACTACGTATTCTGAACTTTCTAAAATTGATGCCTTCCGGAAATTATTGGAAAGGCAGCTTGAAGATAAAAAAGACTCCAAATATAGTTCGGTATTTGTATCCCTGTTTTTCGACTTAATTGAACCCAATCTGAAAGTCAATAAGTCAATTACCAAAAATGCACTAGATGAAGAGTTGGATAAAATATCAACAACTCATGGCAATATTGAAAGAGAAACGCTGATTATCGCCAAAGGGGAATTGGTGGAAGGTCACAAATATGACGTCCTAAAATCTTTGGAATCAGAATATGAATCGCAGGTTTGGAGTTCTTCCAATTACACTTGGGTCGTGATTTCCTACGTCATACTGGTGGCATTGACTTTATTGATGCTCCTTCTCTTTTTAAGAAAATATAGGTCAGAAGTGTTCCTAGATAACACTAAAGTCACATTTATATTTTTCAATATTATCTTAATGGTGTTGTTAACGACACTCATTGTAAGCTACAATTCCAAATACGTCTATGTCGTACCGCTTTGTGTACTGCCATTGGTGTTGAAAGCTTTTTTTGATGCCCGATTGGGATTGTTTACTCATGTATTGACGGTGCTTTTATTAGGCTTTATCGTACCAAACAGTTATGAGTATATGTTTTTGCAAATTATTGCTGGTATTGTGACCATTCTTACGGTTTCTGAATTGTATAAGCGCGCTAATTTATTTATCTCGGTTGGACAGATTACCCTTATTTACATAATAACCTATTTTGCTTTTTTCGTCATTCATGAGGGTAGCATCACAAACCTTCAATTTGAAGCCTTTGGAATTTTTATTCTCTGCGGATTAGCGACCCTGTTCGTACAGCCGTTGATTTATATTTATGAAAAACTATTCGGATTGGTATCGGATGTGTCGTTATTGGAACTTTCAGATACCAATGGCAAACTATTAAAGGAACTAGCAAATAAGGCGCCCGGAACATTCCACCATAGCTTAAATGTCGCTAATCTGGCCGAGGCATCTGCCAATGAAATTGGTGCAAATGCTATGTTGGTCAGGGTGGGAGCGCTATATCATGATATTGGAAAGATGAAGAATCCCACCTATTTTATTGAAAACCAATCTACGGGAATCAATCCTCACGATGAAATGTCGGCACAAGAGAGCACTCAAATTATTTTTGCTCACGTATTGGATGGTATTGAGATCGGAAAACGAAATAATCTGCCTGATCGTGTGATCGATTTTATCAGGACACATCATGGAACGACGCTTGTGTATTATTTCTATATGAAAGAAAAGGAAATGGATAGCGCTACAAAGGCTACTGATTTCAGATATGCAGGTCCAAAACCTTTTAGTAAAGAGACCGCTATATTAATGATGTGCGATAGTGTAGAAGCCGCATCAAAAAGTTTGAAGGATCCATCATCCACAAAAATAAATCACTTTGTTGAAAATATTATTAACAAGCAAATGGAGGACGGTCAGTTTTTAAATGCCAATATTACCTTTAAAGAGATCGAGTCCATCAAGAAAATATTGAAAAATAAATTAGCTAACATCTTCCATCTCAGGATAGAGTATCCGGAATAATAAATTAAGACGAAAAAATTTACAAAATAGTTGTATTCTTTGGAAAGAGGAGCTACATTTGCATCCGAATTCAGAACAAGTTCTTTATTTCAAATAGGAGAGGTGCCAGAGCGGTAATGGAGCAGATTGCTAATCTGTCGACGGGTAACTGTCGCCAGGGTTCGAGTCCCTGTCTCTCCGCAAGATTTGCTAATACTTACCGGATAGCAAGTTTATAAGAATTCAACTTAGCAGTTGATTTCGGGGTGTAGCGTAGCCCGGTTATCGCGCCGCGTTTGGGACGCGGAGGTCGGAGGTTCGAATCCTCTCACCCCGACCAGTGAAAGCCTACAAAATCAGAGATTTTGTAGGCTTTTTTTATTTATTGCGTTGCCAACGAAGTTGAGCAAAAGAAAGAATCAACGCAGTTAATCATGGATCAAGTCAAAAATAATCGTAAAAACCGCTCTTTGCGGTTTTAGCCATTCAATGAGCGACGACTCAAATTCAGGTTCAACAAGGTTAATCATACGTCAAATCAAAAATAAATATAAAAACCGCTCTTAGGGTTTTAGGCTTTCAATA
>JBBSRC010000061.1:0-27994 GCA_038243395.1 Flavobacteriales bacterium
TATGCGTTAACTTCGTTACCGTTTGTCAAACGAACCCTTGCTACCTTACGCATTGCTGAGTTAGGTTTTTTAGGCGTCGTCGTATAAACACGAGTACACACACCACGTCTTTGTGGACACGAATCTAAAGCAGCCGATTTACTCTTCTTGGTTATTTTGGCTCTTCCTTTTCGTACTAATTGTGAAATTGTTGGCATATATTTCTATATAAATTTGTTTTACTCCTCGCTTTTGAGGGGTGCAAAGATAGAAATAAATTCTTTTTTTTCAAATCTAAAGTGATTAATTTTTAAATCTTTAGTCAATTATTTAACATTGCACCTATTTTTAGATAAATTTTTCCGTTAGCTTTGAAAATGTTTAAGTTTCAGATGACTTTAAAAATAGGCAGCTTTTTATTTCTTTTTATATGGTTGCACTGTTCGAGTCTTTTCGCCCAATCCCTGCACCTTAAAGCTCAAGGAGTTTCAGATAGCGAAACAAAAATTCTTGAAACCCTAGATTACCTACACACGTTTAACGACTTTAATTCACTCGAATTGGAGACCGAATCCATAGCAAAAACGCTTTCAAGTTTGGGTTATTTGGAAAGTGAATTTGTGATCATAAATAAGGTAAACGACTCCTCTTATGTAGCAACTTATCATTTAGGCAAACAATATACCAAGGCGATAATTCATTTTGATTCTGGTTTTAACAAAAATATTTTGAAACTAGTGTCTAATACGATTACAGACAATTATTTCGAAATTGACGTTTCTAAAATGGAAGCTTCGCTCGAAACAATAAATGCGGAAATTTCCAACACAGGAGATCCATTTTCAACCCTGCAACTTATAGATATCAAAAAAAAAGACGGAATTTTATACGCTCAATTAAAAGTGGTTGAAAAACAACAAAGAACTATTGATACCATCATTGTTAAAGGCTACGAGAAATTCCCAAAGTCATTTGTTAAGCGTTATCTAAAATTAAAAAGTAAACAACCTTTCAATTTAAAAACGATAAAAGAAAAAACCGAGGCTCTGGAGAATTTACAGTTCGCCTCCCAAATAAAAGACCCTGAAGTACTTTTTACTCAAGATTCCACCCTACTCTATATATATGTAGAAAAACAAAAAAGCAATACTTTTGATGGTTTTTTGGGATTTGGCACCAGCCCTGAAACTGACAAACTTGAATTCGACGGGTATCTTAACCTCAATCTTATTAATAATCTCAATTACGGCGAATCTTTCAGGCTACTTTATAAAAGCGATGAAAGCGAACAAAAAACCTTTGATGTAAAAGCGAGACTGCCTTATTTGCTTGGCTCTCCAATCGGAACGCAATTAGGTCTCAATATCTTCAAAAAGGATTCTTCTTTTGTCACCACCTCGCAATTTGCCAAGTTGGATTACCAAATTAATCCAAGAAACAGTGTTACACTAGGCATTAATGCGCAAGCATCCACCAATTTATTGGACAACTCTATTTTGACCATTAATGATTTTGAATCTACGTTTTTTGGCATAGGCTACAATTATGTTAAGCAGCAACGCTATGACCAATTGTTTCCCATTAATTTTATGTTTGACATTTCCGCAGGAATGGGTACAAGAACTATTGAGAAGAATGATTTATCTCAGACCAAGTTTGAATTGAACACTTTTAAAATAGTCAATCTTAATCTTAGGAATAGCCTTTACGGGCATTTGACTGCTGCCGTTTTAAATTCAGATAATTTTGTAGAAAACGAATTGTTTCGATTTGGCGGGATTAATTCCATTAGAGGTTTTGAAGAAAATAGTTTGACAGCTAATTTATATGGCGTATTCAATACAGAATACCGCTATAAAGTGACTAACAGTCTTTATATTAATTCCATTTTCGACTTTGCCTATTATGAAAATCAAATTTTTGACACAAAGAATAAACTTCTGAGCTTTGGTTTTGGCTTTGGAATCCTGACCCAGGCTGGGCTTTTAAAATTAAATTATAGCAATGGCAGTGTGGAAGCTCAGGATATTAAATTATCAAATTCAAAAATTCACATCAGCTTGTCGGCAACTTTTTAATCGGTTGTTTATAATATTACTTTCAGTTTTCTACTTTATTAATAATACTTAGAGGTGAAGTATCCATATCTACAATGAGAATATCGCCGACATCATTTATATTAAACTTTTATAGAGTTCCCATCTAATTAAATACTTCTCATCCATTTATCAATATTTCTCATTCGAAATAGCATCCTATAATTATAAGATTACTAGATTTTTACAGATTTTTATTTAAATCAAATTCAGATTATGAATAAAAAAATTGCTTTTTTAACTTTTTATTAGCACTTTTGGGACAGGCTAATTCAAATAAATTTAAATATGAGAACACAATTTCGTGTAATTCTAACGCTATTGATAGTGTTAGTCGCACATACGTCGTATGCGCAAGACAAAGTGATTTCGGGAACCATCTCTGATGGCTCTGGTTTACCACTCCCCGGAGTTAATATTATCGTAAAGGGCACCACGAACGGGACCCAATCAGATTTTGATGGAAAATATTCCATCAATGCTAATACAGGTGATGTACTCTCCATCACTTATGTAGGGCTTAAACCCCAAGAAATTACAGTAGCAGCATCAAACACCATCAATATTACAATGAAGGAAGACGCTGCTATGCTTGATGAAGTTGTTGTAACCGCCTTGGGCATCAAAAGAGAGAAGAAAAGTTTAGGTTATGCTACCCAAGAAGTTAAAGGGGAAGCGGTCTCCAACGTAAAAAGTTCTAACTTCGTTAATTCATTATCTGGTAGGGTTGCTGGTCTAGATATTAAAACATCTGGTACACTGGGTGGGTCTACCAACGTGGTTATTAGAGGAAATAATTCTATTGCTGGTAATAACCAAGCTTTATTTGTTATTGATGGTGTTCCAATTGACAACAGCAACTCCAATACGGCTGGCCAACAATCTGGACGTGGTGGTTACGATTACGGTAATGCTGCCTCAGACGTCAATCCTGATGATATTGAATCTATTAACGTATTAAAAGGTGCAGCTGCAACAGCATTATATGGATCTCGTGCTTCCAATGGTGTGGTTATGATCACAACAAAAAAAGGTAGTGCTAAAAAGGGTGTTGGAGTAACCATTAGCTCAAGTATGACTATGGGTACTGCAGATTCTTCAACATTACCGAATTATCAGAAAAAATATGGTGCAGGTTACGGACCTGATTATGCCTCTCCGGATGGCTATTTTGAATTGTATGACGTGAATGGTGATGGTGTACTCGATTTAACCACACCATTTACAGAAGATGCATCCTATGGTGGTGCATTTGATCCCAATTTAATGATTTACCAATGGAATTCAATCTATCCACAATTAGATGGCTACCAAAAGGCTACACCTTGGATAGCAGGTAAAAATGATCCTAATTCAATTTACAAGACTTCTAGTACTGCAGTAAACTCCGTATCATTAGACGGTGGAACTGAAAAAAGTTCTTTTAGATTAGGGTTTACCAACTTGTTACAAGAAGGCAATTTGCCTAACAGTAAAATTAAAAGAAATACAATAAATTTTTCTGGATCTCATGATTTAAATGAAAGACTTACAGTATCTACTACATTTAATTTCATCAAAACTGATGGTAAAGGTCGTTATGGAACCGGTTACGATTCTAAAAACGTTATGCAGTCTTTTAGACAATGGTTTCAAACCAACGTCGATTTTCAAGAACAAAAAGATGCCTATTTTGCAACTGGCGAGAACCTTACTTGGAACCCCAAAAGTCCATTCAATTTAGCTCCGGCCTACACAGATAATCCATATTGGACATTTTATGAAAATTACGAGACTGACACACGTTCAAGATACTTTGGTAATGTTGCTTTAGACTATGAAATTAATGATTGGTTAGAAATTGCGGGACGTTTTTCTTTTGATACATACAGTGAGCTACAAGAAGAAAGAATTAACGTAGGTAGTAGTGATGTCTCTGCTTATTCAAGGAAGAATAACAACATTGGCGAGTACAACTACGATATGATGTTAAATTTTAATAAAGATTTATCTGATAAATTAAATTTAGAAGGTAATCTTGGGGTTAACGTTAGAAGGAACAAACAGAACAGCATTTTTGCCGCTACCAATGGCGGATTAAACTTAGCTGGACTTTATGCGCTATCTAACAGTGTAAGTCCAATTAATGCCCCTAATGAGTATGACGCTACATCCATGGTTGATGGTCAATACATCCGTGCGAGCTTAGGTTATGACAATTTCGCATATTTAGAAGGATCTTACAGAACCGACCGTTCGTCAACACTTCCAAAAGCAGATAACAGATATGGATACTATTCAGTATCAGGAAGTTTAGTGTTCTCCCAATTCATTGATGCTCAATGGTTGTCTTTTGGAAAAATAAGAGCTAACTATGCAGAAGTTGGTAGTGATACAAACCCATACAGAGTGTTTAACACGTTTGGTATTGGAACTCCATTTAATGGCAACGGTATTGCTTCTAACCCTGGCGCACAAGCTAATCTGGATTTATTACCAGAAAGACAAGAGAGTTATGAGGTTGGTCTTGAGATGCAATTTGTTAACAGACGTATAGGCTTTGACATATCCTATTACAACACTCAAAACATTAACCAGATTACAAGTATTCCACTATCAACCGCAACCGGGTTTACATCAGCTGTATTGAATGCAGGAACGATTGAAAATCAAGGTCTGGAAGTTCAATTAAATCTAACACCTATTAAAAGTGAAGATTTTCAGTGGGATATTACTGCAAACTGGTCTAAGAACAAGAGTTTAGTGGTTGAGTTACTAAATGGAATTGATAACTTACAATTGGCGTCACTGCAAGGTGGTATTTCAATTAATGCAACACCAGGTGAACCTTACGGTACTATTAGAGGAACTGATTTTGTATATACAGATGGTGAAAGAACTGTCAGACCTAGCGGTTATTATCAAGCTACCGGTACAAATAATAATGTTATCGGAGATATAAATGCTGACTGGAAAGGTGGTGTTTACAATAACTTTAAATACAAAAATTTCAATTTTGCTTTTCTGATTGACGTTCAAAAAGGTGGTGATGTATTCTCGTTAGATACTTGGTATGGGTATGCCACAGGTCTTTATGATTTTACAGCGGGCTCTAATGATCTTGGTAACCCTGTGAGAAACCCCGTTGTTGGTACTCCAGGCAATTATGCAGCTAATAGTGGTGGTGTGATTTTGGATGGTGTAAAAGCTGACGGATCTCGTAATGATATTAGAGCTGATGCAACTACCTACGCGAATCCTTGGGGATATGCAAGAACACCTAATGCCGCTCACATTTATGATGCAGGTTATGTCAAGTTACGTGAGGCAAGTTTAACTTACAATCTTAGTTCCAAAGTCTTGGATAAAATGGCATTTACTGGGGTTTCTATTTCAATTATAGGTAGAAACTTATGGATCATTGACAAAAACACACCTTATGCTGATCCTGAGGCTGGCTTAAGCTCTGGTAATGTTCAAGGCTACCAATCAGGTGTTTACCCTTCGATTAAAGAAATAGGCGCAAGTCTTAAACTACAGTTTTAAATAAAATAATTATGAAAAAAATAATATTAATCGTTTTCACTTTCGTAGCAATAGTTTCTTGTCAGTCTGATGAGGCTTACGAAAATTTAAATAGGGATCCTAAAAATCCAACGCAAGTAGAAGCAGAGTTTCTGTTCAACGCTGCTACAAAAAGTTTGTATGATCAAATGACGAGCACCAATGTTAACACCAACGTTTTTAGAATGTTAGGACAACACTGGACAGAGACAACGTATATTGATGAGGCAAATTATGATCTCAATGGAAGAAATATAACTCAGAACCATTGGTCAGAATTGTATAGAGATGTACTATTAGATTTGACAACTGCGCGTCAAAACACCAATGAAGATGCAGATTTAACTCAAGCTGAGAAAGACACAAGAAATGCTCAAATAGAAATATTAATGGTATACACTTGGGCGCACTTAGTGGAAACTTATGGAGATATTCCATATACGCAAGCCTTAAGCGCTAAAGAATTTGTGTTACCTGAGTATGACGATGCTGCAACAATTTATACTGATCTACTATCACGTTTAACTGTTACCATTCCTAATATTACTGATTCAGGTTTTGGTGCTGCAGATCCAATTTATGGCGGTGATTCCGCAAAGTGGCAAAAATTTGGAAACTCCTTACTTTTAAGAATGGGGATCAGAATTGCAGACGCTCCGGGAATGGGAGCACTTGCACAATCGGCAGTTCAATCTGCAGTCAGTGGTGGTGTGTTCACATCAAACGCAGATAATGCAGCTTTGGAATATTCAGCAACTACACCGAATACAAATCCGGTGTGGGTTGATTTAGTGCAATCTGGCCGCCAAGATTTCGTAATTACAAATACGTTAGTAGACATAATGAATGATTTACAAGATCCGAGAAGACCATATTACTTCGATCAAAATTTAGGTGCTGGTGTTTACGTAGGAGGCCCTTATGGAGATAATAACAGCTATAATTTATACACACATGTCGGAGAACGCATGTTAGATCCTACAAACCCTGCCTCTTTAATAGATTATGCCGAAGTATCCTTCTATTTAGCGGATGCTGCGGAACGTTCTTTGTCAGGAACTCCTGCACTAGCAGCAGGCTTCTATAATGATGGGATCACGGCTTCATTTGATTATTGGGGCGTTAGCGGTATTGCTGCTTACTTAGCTAAACCTAATGTAAACTATGTTACAGCTCCTGGAAGCTGGAAAGAAAAAATTGGAAGACAATTCTGGTTAGCAATGTATAACAGAGGATATGAGGCATGGACTGTTTGGAGAACTTATGATGTACCAACATTTAACTTACCAGTGGACTCCGGACTTCCAGTTCCTACAAGATATACATACCCAGTTAATGAGCAAAACCTTAATGAGGTTAATTGGTCAGCCGCATCAGCAGCCATTGGCGGTGATGAGCAAACTACAAAGTTGTTCTGGGACGTCAATTAAATTAACCCTTTACATTGCATCTTAAAAACCTCTTGACCTAAAAACTCAAGAGGTTTTTTTATGCAGTAAATTGATATAATTAGTAATTAATTCACTGCTCCATAACTTTCGTTTTATACACCGCTTTACATAATTAGAGAGTTAATTTTATACCTTTGCCCCCATGGAACACGAAACAACTATTTTTGGAATCAGAGCGGTCATCGAAGCGATTAAATCTGGAGAAAACATTGACAAGATCTTTTTACAGAAAGGACTGCACGGTGAATTATTTACAGAGCTGGAGCAATTATTGCACAAAGAACGTTTAAACTCTTCTTATGTCCCTATAGAAAAACTTAACCGATTGACCCAAAAGAACCATCAAGGTGTTGTAGCACAAATTGCCCCTATCAGTTTCTATCCTTTGGAAGAATTGGTAACGAATGTTTTAGAATCTGGTAAAAACCCCTTGTTTTTGCTTTTGGATCAGATCAGTGATGTCCGCAATTTTGGAGCAATCATAAGAACAGCAGAATGTACTGGTGTTTCTGGGATTATCATTCAGAAAAAAGGTGGCGCACCCGTCAATGGCGATACTATTAAAACGAGTGCTGGTGCCATTTTTAAAATCCCAATTTGCAAGGTCGATCATATAAAAGATGCTGTTTTCTACATGCAGGCTTCTGGCATTAAAGTAATCGCTGCCACTGAAAAAACGGATCAAAATCTTTATGATGTGAATTTCACAGAACCATGTGCTCTAATTTTAGGCTCTGAAGGAAAAGGCATCAATCCCTCCATTTTGAAAATGGTGGATGACAAAGCTAAGTTGCCAATTTTAGGTGAAATCGAATCCCTTAATGTATCGGTAGCTTGTGGAGCGTTTTTATATGAAGTGGTAAGACAGAGGATGTAAATTTTTGATTGACGATTGACGATTGACGATTGCTGATTTTTAAAGTGTCGCCTATGATGGTTTATAGGTGCTGGAAGAAAAGATTGTTCATTGTTGATTGCTGATTGCTAATTAACTATCGTAGATTCTTCAAACTTGACCACTGATGAAGAGTAAAGATTTAAATTTAGCGATCATTGATTTTTGAAGTTATCGATAACCTCCGACAATTAATCGAGGGTTCATCAAAACACCTAAAAGATGTAAACTTAAAAAACTTCTAAAATCCACATAATTATCTGCCGGTGAAGCATGTTTCTGGGACATTTTAAGATCACTAAATGTTATCCTAAAACATTTAGGAGTGACATCAGACAATCAGTTCTCGGGATTTTCTTTAAAAATATAATTCACTATTGGCGTAACCGATTTGTCTTCAATTTAAATTTCATCTTCATTTTCATGTTCGTGTTCGATTTCAATTTTGGCTTGGTTGCTGAGCGCAGTCGAAGCATGGTTGCTCAGCTCAGCCGAAGCATGGTTGCTGAGCGCAGTCGAAGCATCAATTTCAATTTCCTCATCAAGTTTAATTTCAACTTCATTTTCGATTTCAAATTCGGTTTGTTTACTGAGCGCAGCCGAAGCATGGTTGCTGAGCCCAGCCCAAGCATGGTTGCTGAGCTCAGTCGAAGCACGGTTGCTGAGCGCAGTCGATGCATCAATATCATTTTCTAAATCAAGGTTCTCGATAAAATTCCCGTTTTCATCAAAATATCTCAAAAACGGATCATCATCTTCATTATAAGCTGGTTCTTGCCATACATACTTTTCTGGTTTGGCAATGGCTTTTCGAAATATTAATGCAAACAGGAAGCCAGTGAGGAATCCGCCCAAATGTCCTTCCCACGACATCCCTTCCTTGATTGGAAATACATACCAAATCATACTTCCATAGAGAAAGATGATTATTAAAGACAATGCTACCAATCTCAGATGTTTTGCAAAAATGCCTTTGAAAAAGATAAAACTAACGAGCACATAAATAAGACCACTGGCGCCGATATGGTTGGCAGGTCTACCAATAAGCCAAGTGATAAAACCTGAAAGTAGAATGCCGAAAAGCAACACTTTCCAGGCTATGGGTCTATAAAAATAGAACAAGGCCATAGTCAATATCACAAGAGGAATACTATTGTGATAAATATGTTCAATATCGCCATGAATAAACGGACTGAAAGCAATGCCTCGTAATCCTATTAAGGTTTCTGGAACGATGCCCCAGGTTTTGATGATTGGAAAAAACCGAACTTGTAACCAAAACACAACCCAGATGAGCATCAAAAAAAATATGGGATACGCCACGACACCCGTCGAATATTTAAAATGTTGTTGATTGCTCATGGCTAAATTTAAAGGTTTCTTTTCAAATTATTAACCATTTGATTAGAATATGAAAAATTGTCACGTTTCTGCATGAGTGATGGAGCGGTTTGTTTGAAATCCTTTTTGTGTTTTTCAAAACAAAAAGATTGAGCCGCGAGAGCACGACTTTTTTGTCCTTCACAAAAAAGGCATGCCCAAAAAAATAAATTCCTCAGCCCATTCAAATGAAATACCGTAATTTTGCACTATGAACGCACCACTCGCAGAACGATTACGACCTAAGTATTTAAAGGATTATTTGAGTCAATCCCATTTGATTGGCGATAAAGGGGTTTTGACGCAACATATTAAACAAGGTGTGATTCCATCCATGATTTTCTGGGGGCCTCCTGGAACTGGAAAAACCACTTTGGCCAATATTATCGCCAACGAATCCAACCGACCATTTTATAAATTAAGCGCCATCAATTCTGGCGTTAAAGACATTCGGGAAGTGATCGACAAAGCTAAACACAGCGGTGGCCTGTTCACTACTAAAAATCCATTGTTGTTTATTGATGAGATTCATAGGTTTAGTAAATCACAACAAGACTCTTTATTGGAAGCCGTTGAAAAAGGTTGGGTAACGCTGATCGGTGCCACTACTGAAAACCCTAGTTTTGAAGTTATTCCTGCCCTCCTCTCGCGTTCTCAAGTGTATGTGCTGAATTCGTTTGACAAAAAAGAATTGGAAGCTTTATTAAACCGTGCCATTACGGAGGATGAAATTTTGTCCAAACGCGACATCCAACTCAAGGAAACCGAGGCTCTATTGCGACTATCAGGTGGGGATGCCCGCAAACTTTTGAATATTTTTGAACTCATTATTACATCTTATGGCGAAAATGACAAGATTGTAATAACCAATGAAAGCGTGCTCCAGAAAGTACAGAGCAATACCGTGCGTTATGATAAAAGTGGGGACCAACATTATGATATCATTTCGGCTTTTATAAAATCCATACGTGGGAGTGATCCTAATGGCGCGGTATATTGGTTGGCGCGCATGATTGAAGGTGGCGAAGATGTCAAATTTATTGCTCGACGCCTGTTGATTTTAGCCAGTGAAGATATTGGCAACGCCAATCCAACGGCATTGGTGATGGCGAATACTACTTTTCAGGCAGTGTCGGTCATTGGACATCCTGAATCGCGAATTATACTGAGCCAATGCGCAACTTATTTGGCAACGTCTCCTAAAAGTAATGCGGCTTATGAAGCTATTGGCAAGGCACAACGGTTAGTTAGAGAAACTGGGGACTTATCCGTGCCTTTATCGGTTAGAAATGCGCCCACCAAACTCATGAAAGAATTGGGTTATGGCGATAACTACCAATATGCTCACAGTTACGAAAACAATTTTGCACCTCAGGAATTTCTTCCAGAGGAAATCAAAAATACACAACTTTACAGCCCAGGAAATAATGCAAGAGAAAACTCGCAACGTGAGTTTTTAAAACAGCGCTGGAAGGATAAGTATGGGTATTAAGTAGGTAGTACTAAGTATTAAGTAGGAAGTAAGAAGTATTAAGTTTTTTCGCTTTTTGATAAAAGAACATAGATTAGAGATTATAGAGTATAGAGTATAGAGTGAAAAATAAAATAGTAGGAAACCCTTCGTTTAATTAATCTTTGCAAAATTTAACATATTTCAGCCAAGTAGATCTAAAAACGTAAAACCCCGAGGCAGAGCCATCGGGTAGTTATATTATCTGATTTTATATTTTAATTAAACTTAACCTTTAGCGTTTTCATGGACACTCCAGATTCATTGGCGGTTGATACAATCCACGTTTTGTTCATTTTATAGACAATGGCATCCTGCCCTTTGACGATATACACATCTTCTTTACCCGAAAATACCAAATGATACAATAGTTTAGAAGACGCATCTGTAATAGTGTAGCCATTTTCAACCGGGTTAGCAAATAAGTTTTGGAAACTTTCATCAGATTTAGTTTCTTTTTTTAAGGTTTTTGCGAGTTCTATTTTAGCATCTTCTTTCACGACCTTGTTCTCATTTGTCTTAGTGCTTGCATTCTGAGGAAGTGTTGATTCCTTCTCAGCTAATGCTTTGTTCTCTGCATCTGCTTTTAGTTCTTGCTTTTCTTTTAAAACCTCAACCTCCATTTTCAAACGGTCAATTTCTGCTTGCGCAACGGATTCTTCAGATTTTACGGGCGTATCATTCGTGCTTCTTGACGTAATCGTAGAATTTGGTTGATAGTTGTAGTTTAAATTATCAAAACTCTTGAAAGCTTCCCGCAAGGCGAGATTATAGACTTTATTGTACTCCTTTTCTCTTGATTCGCCAACGTCTGAAGAAAGCACTGTATTATTATTGCAATCCTTTAAATGCACCTGTAATTTAGTGTTTAAAAAAGCCTTATGTTTTTCAACGTCTACATATAACCCGAGGCAGCGATTATTGTTTAAATCCTCAGGAAATTTCTCGTCGGACATCAAGGTGTTAAATCCATGTTTTTGAAACAAAAACTTCGTCAAAGAGTTAATTTGATATTGATCGGGTTCATTTAAAAAATTATAGGTGGTTGGGACAATGATATATTTATAGGCATTGACATTTTCTTGAGAGATCCCTTTAACATTGAATAACATTAAAAAGACGCATATACTTAGAACTGATTTCATAGAATACATGGATATATTAATTTGAGTATAAAGATAGCATTTGAGTTTTAAAAAACATATCTAAACTTTAGAGGTACAGTTTAAGTTGTGATAGATGATTGATTTGCTTAATGTGCGATTCTATTTGATCATTTCTGTAATTAAAAAATATCGCATCATAACCTACATTCAGCGCTCCCATAACATCAGCTTCATAATTATCTCCAATCATGATACTCTCTTGAGGTCGCGCATTGGCAAACTTAAGTGCATGTTCGAAAATAATAGGATTTGGTTTTTTAACACCGGCCATATCAGCGTTGGTAATGGTTTTAAAATAGGAGGTAATTGCAGAGGAGTTCATCTTGTTTAACTGAGCCTCTTCAAATCCATTAGTAATGATATGTAATTGGTATTTGGGGAGTAAATATTGCAATAGTTCAACCGTACCCTCAAAAAGATGACTAAAACTGGACAGATATTTAATATAATCAGATGAGAGATTCTGGATCAATGTGTCATCCACGCCAAAACCAATTTCCCTGAAAGTATCTCTTAACCTCCCGTATCGCAACTCTATTTTGTCGATTTTATCATCGCTATAGCTCTTCCAATATCTAATATTCATGGGTTCATAAACCTCAAGGAAAGTCTCTAACCTGACATCAACATTGTGCATTTTAAAAATTTTATCAAAAGTTAATGCAGAGTTTTTATCAAAATCCCAAAGCGTATGATCCAAATCAAAAAAAACGTGTTTAATAGCTTTAATCTTCATCGACTGATTGTAATACCATTCTAAATAATTCCCTAAATCCATTCCAGCGCTCCAAATCGCTAAAGGCATAATTGTGAAAAACCGGAATAAACGTGCCATTGACCTTCTTCACTTCCTGAATTAAACGTTGTAAATCCTGTTTTTTATCTAATAAAGACTGTCGTTTTAAAAAGGCATAATCCACACAACTAAACGGATTGATCTGTAAAGGTGTTTGTATCTCAAAATCCAAATCGTAAAACTGGAAGGGCGTACACGTTCCTGCCCTAAATCCCATATAATTAATATACCCCATTGTGAAATCTTGTTTGATTTCCAACTCTATTAAATTTCTATAAGTTTCGGGCAAATTCAACTTCGAAAACGAATTTCTTGAAGCTTCCAAAGGATAGTTTGTGGTCGCTTCCATTTTCCGTTTTTCATTTTTAAGCATCTCCATATCATCTAAAGCTAGAAAAGACACTTTTAATCCAACTTTACAATAATCGCCAACATATTTAATCAGTGACACAAACCTCTTTTTGTTGATATTGATATTTTTATCGTAAGTTGAATATTCTCCAATTAAGAAAAACACAATAAACTTGTTGGCAGTTTGCTTCTGTTTGGTCACAATCCATTTGAAGGTATCATAGGGATCTCTTTTAAAGCCTGCAATAGATTGATAACGACGGTAGAGTTGCTTTATTTTTAAATTAAACAGATCACTTAAGGTGCCACCAAAAGTTCTCAATAAACCTTTCTCCTTAAAATAATAGGCCATTGGCACATCAATAATAGGCTGTATGTTATAAGTCCTTACAGGAAATTCAAAGTCTGGAAACTGTTTTTCGAGAGCAATCTTAAATTTATAGGCCCAGATATCAACAACAGGTTGGTGCAAAAAACCCTCCTTGAAGGCCAGACTTTCTGTGGCCAAAAATCGGCCAGATTCATCTTTTACTTGTGGCAAATATTCTTCATACCTGCTCAGCAAATAAAAGGTAGCGGCAAAAATATCAAAAGGTAAGCTGCTTTTATCAGAGGTTGTAAAAAAACATTTCGTTGTACCCCACTCCTGAACGTGAATGTCCAAATCAGACAATCCTTGCTCATATAATAACTCATGACTTCTTATAAACAACTCACTGCTCAAGGGTTGTTTGGTATAGGAAATTTTCATGCTGTCGTGGGCGATAAATTCTTCAACCGTGGTTGTAAAACTTACAGGGACATTTAAAATACGCATGACGATATGCTTAAAGGCATAGGTTAATCTTGGGGTTATTTTATGGGTATAAACTAGTAACATTCGAAGGAGTAAATTCCAAAAGTAACAATCCCAAATTCCAATTTTAAATTTCCTCTCAAAATTTGCATCTGGATCTTGATATTTAAATTACTTAATCAGTTATTAAATATAGTAAAGGATAAGGTTCAAAAGTAAAAATTTCAAACTCTAAATCAGGAGTTTTTCTGACACATTTGAATTTAACATTTAAATAAATTACAAATCCAAAAATTCCAAATTCTAACATTTCATTAGAATCATGCTTTTTGAATTTTGGTTTTTTCAGAATTCCTCATTTTCAGTAGGTACTTAAATTCCAATTCATTTACCAACGTCAAAAGACTTGGAATTTGCGATTTAATTATTGGGATTTCGCATCTCTTAATTGGAATTTGGTGCTTGATACTTTGTACTTGGTACATAATTCTTATAACATGCCTTCATCTGCAAAACTAAAGTAAGCGTTTTCAGTAATGATCAGATGATCCAAAACTTTTATGTCTAAACTTTCTCCGGCATTTTTTAATTTTTGGGTAATTTGCTTATCGGCCTCACTAGGCTTCAAGGTTCCTGACGGATGGTTGTGCGTCAAAATTATGCCGACTGCACCTACTTCGATGGCAGTTTTGAGCGCCAAACGAACATCCACCAAAGTTCCGGTAATGCCACCTTTACTTAATTGATTTTTTTGTAGAACTTTATTGGAATTATTTAAATAGATGATCCAGAATTCTTCATGGGACAATTCGCCAATTATCGGTTGCATAAGTTCAAAAACAGATTGGCTTGAATCAATTTTGTTAAGTTGTAAGGCCTCTTCTCCCCTACGCCGTCTCCCCAATTCTAAAGCTGCTAAAATGGTTATGGCCTTTACTTCACCAATTCCCTTAAATTCCATAAGTTGTTTAAGAGATAATTTTCCTAACGCACTCAAATTATTATTGACACTTGCTAAAATGCGTTTGCATAGTTCCACAGCGCTTTCACTTCGGCTGCCTGAACCTATCAAAATGGCCACCAACTCAGCGTCACTTAACGCCGCCTTCCCTTTATCTCTCAACTTCTCCCGAGGCCGATCATCTTGTGACCAGTTTTTTATGGAAAATGAAGGTAGTTTTTCTGACATGCGCGTTCAATAGATTTTAAGTGGTTATAAAGTTAGTGATAAATGCAGAATCACTTCTTTTAGCAGACAAAAAATAGGCATTAATTATCAAAGAAAAGATAAAAGGTGTAAATTTATAAATCTATTAATTAACCACCCTCAGATGCAAACTCTCTTTGATCAAAAAGCACATCAGGAAATTTTATTGCGTATTGATAACCTGACGGAAAACTCTAAACCTACTTGGGGTAAAATGGATGTGGCACAAATGGCAAAACACTGTCAAATGCCTTTATTGGTTGCCACTGGAAAAATGGAACTTTCTGAAAAACCAGGATTTTTAAAAAAAATGATATTTATGCTTTATAAACCTGTGATGTACAATGACAAACCTTGGCCAGAGAACCTTACTACACCAAAGGATTTTAGAGTAATTGACAAACATATTTTTGAAGTCGAAAGAGACCTTCTAAAAGTAAACATTAACGATTTTCACAATAAAGCTTTAAACATGCATTGGCCAAAGCATCCGTTTTTCGGACAGTTTAACACGGATCAATGGGGAAGAATGCAATACAAACACTTGGATCATCATTTGAGGCAGTTTGGGGTTTGATTTTATAGTTCGTAGTTTGTCGTTTCGAGTTCAAGTTCAGATTCAAGCTCCGTTGTAGATTTATAAGAAAAATAGTTTTAACTTAAAATTTCAAGATCCCTTCCTTCGAAGGGATATGTATGAATTATCCACCACACCAGCATCAAGACGACGATCGTGAGCACTTAATTGATGTTATCCATACCTATCCGTTAGCAATACTTGTTTCGGTTAAGGACAACCTTCCATTCATTTCGCATTTACCATTAATTTATTCTGATGGAAAATTGATTGGCCATTTGGATAAATATAACCCGCAAGCGGAATTATTGAAAGACAATAACGACGTAACAATTATATTTTCTGGTCCGCAATGTTATATTTCTCCAAGTATTTACAGCACCACACAATTACCAACTTGGAACTATATTAGGGTTCATCTTAAAGGTAAAGTCAAGGAAATCACTGATGAGGAAATTATTAAGCAATCCATGATTGAGATGACCGACTTTCTGGAAGCTCCCGACCATAAATACAACTTGGAACCCGACAATCCGCGAATGGCACAATTTATCAATTATGTTAGAGGTTTTGAAATTGAAATTACCCATTGGGAAGGTAAATTCAAACTCTCACAAGATAAAAAACCAAGTGATATCGAAAGCGCAAGGAATGAATTGATTCGCGCCAATCAGGAAAGTATAAAGGCGTTTTTAAAACGGGTGTTTTAACTATTTGATACCAACAGTTATCTAAATCAATCGTTTATGTTCACAACTCAATGGCTCTCAGGAACTGCGGGCGAACAGAATATTTGACATGAATAACAGAGGGTAACCAATTACAGAATGATCATCCAAATTTAAAACTTGACTACGATAGTTTTTGGTAACCTTAATTGAGAAGGGAAGCCGGTTCGTAATAAATTATCTAATGATATAAAAACAGAAACAATGAAAGCTATTCATATAACAAAATCTGGTAGACCAGAAGTATTACACTTACAAGAAACCCTAAAGCCAAAACCGGATAAAAATCAAGTCTTAATAAAAGTGAAAGCTGCAGGTGTTAATCGCAGCGACGTGATCACCCGACAAAACATGGACATCTACGGCAAATCATCTAAGGACACCTTGATTCCCGGCTTGGAAGTTTCTGGAGAAATAACACAAGTCGGCAAAAGTGTAAAAGATAAAAAAATTGGCGATAAAGTCTGTGCACTTATCGCAAGCGGAGGTTATGCCGAATATGTTGTGGTGGATAGTTCTCATTGTCTTCCCGTGCCCGAGGGAATAAGTTTAACAGACGCCGCAGGCATTCCAGAAACTGTTTTTACGGTTTGGTTCAACGTATTTCATTTGGGCAAACTTCAGCCCGAGGAGAAATTATTGATACACGGTGGCACGAGCGGCATTGGCACCATGGGTTTACAAATGGCTAAGGCTTTAGGATCCAAAATTTACACAACCGCTGGAACTGATGAAAAAATTGATTTTCTAAATAAAATGAATCTCGGAATGGCAATCAACTACAAAAAAGAAGCCTTTGAAAAAGTCTTTAAAGACGAGAAAATAGATGTCATCTTGGATATGGTCGGTGGAGATTATACGCAAAAGAATCTCGAAATACTTAATAAAAAAGGCCGTTTAATTAATATCAACGGAATGAAGAGCACAAAGGTCAATATTGACCTTCGTACTATTATGAGTAAAAACCTGATCTTAACAGGAAGTTTTTTAAAGCCACAAACTGCCGAAGTAAAAACTCAGATTGCACAAGAGGTCGAACATAATATTTGGCCGTTATTTCACTCCAAACAAATTCATCCTATTATTTACAAAACATTCCCACTAAAAGATGCAGCAGAAGCACATCGCCTTATGGAAAACGGCGATCACATTGGGAAAATTTTACTAACCATGGATTAACAACTGCGTCGTACAATCTTGAAATGTTTAATGACTTGATAGGTTGTATTTGCTAAATCAGTTACTCAAACAAAAGAAAATCTCTAAATTCACATTCTGTAAGAAACTGTAAAGTCAACACAATAAAAATAATGACTTTTCACAAAAACAGATATGTAGAAATCAGATATTTATTTAGAAAAAATTTTAATTATTAAAAAGATCAGTTATGAAAAATGCACTCCTAATCCTATGCTTCATGTTGAGTGGTAGTTTAATGTTGGCACAACAAAAAATGACCCCCGAACTCTTATGGCAAGTAGAACGCCTAAGCGTCATGGGACTGGACAAGGACGGTTCAACGCTCTATTACGAAGCGAAAACACCAAACATAAAAGGAAATAATTTCGATTCCAAATACTATAAAATGCCTATTACAGGAGGTGTTGCAGTAGAAATACAGAAAGACGAGGTCCTGGTAAAAGACAAAAATGTTTCACCTGATGGGAACTATAAATTGTTCCATAAGGAAATTCATATGGAGGATATCAAGGGAAAAGATGTCTATGAAAATCTGGAAGCATCTGATGTGTATATTTTTTCAGATTTGGACATTCGCCATTGGGATACTTGGCAGGATGGTAGCTATAACCACTTATTTTATAAAAAAGTAGGCGCAGATGATGAAACTGGCACGGATATTATGCCTAATGAACCGTACCACACCCCACAACGACCTTTTGGTGGCGATGAGGACTATATCTGGTCTCCCGATAGTAAGAGCATTTATTATGTCAGCAAAAAACTAAAAGGTAAAGCCTACGCCACCAGCACCAATACCGATATTTACAAATACAATCTAGAGGCTAAAACTACCGAAAACATTACGGAAGAAAACAAAGGCTATGATACCAATCCTGCTTTTTCTTCAGGCGGCGCTTTGGCTTGGTTACAAATGAAAACCGATGGCAATGAAAGCGACAAGAATGATATCGTCGTTTTATACAATGGCGTGCAACAGAATTTAACTGCGAATTGGGACGGTACAGTCAACAGTTTCATTTGGGACAAGGATGGTAACCACATCTTTTTCACAGCTCCAGTCGATGGAACCATTCAAATTTTCAAAGTGAATTATCCTGGTAAAAAACGCATCGCTCCCTTAGTAGAACAACTTTCAGAAGGTCAATTTGATGTCACTAGTATCGTTGTGCAGAAAAACAATACGCTTTTGGTTACAAGAACCGATATGAACCATGCGGCTGAAATTTTCAGTTTTAATTTAAAGGACAAAAGCTTTAAAGAATTAACAACCCTCAACCATGATTTATACAAGAGTATCGATCTGCCAAAAGTTGAAAAACGTTATGTAACCACTACCGATGGCAAACAAATGTTGGTTTGGGTTATTTTACCACCAAATTTTGATGCTTCCAAAAAATATCCGACGTTATTGTACGCGCAAGGTGGTCCGCAATCTGCTCTATCACAGTTTTATTCCTACCGTTGGAATTTCCAATTGATGGCTTCACAAGGTTATATTGTGGTTGCTCCTAACCGTCGCGGTATGCCGGGTCATGGTGTAGCATGGAATGCAGCCATTAGCAAAGATTGGGGTGGTCAAGTTATGGACGACTACTTATCGGCCATTGACGACCTTGCGAAAGAACCTTATGTTGACAAGGATCGTTTGGGTGCCGTTGGAGCCAGTTTTGGTGGCTACTCTGTTTTTTATTTAGCAGGAATTCACAATAAACGCTTCAAATCTTTTATCTCGCATGATGGTGTTTTCGACACACGAAGCATGTATGGTACCACCGAAGAGTTGTTTTTTGTCAACAATGATTTTGGAGGCAATTATTGGGACAAAAATAATCCAGCTGCTCTAAAAGCCTATAATGAGTTTAATCCAATTACCAAAGTTTCGAAGTGGGATACACCTATTTTGATCATTCAAGGCGGTAGAGATTACCGCGTCCCTATTGAGCAAGGCCTAGGTGCTTATCAAGCTGCACAGTTGTTAGGAGTAAAAAGCAAACTATTATATTTCCCTGAAGAAAATCACTGGATTTTGAAACCTCAAAATGCAATGGTGTGGCAGCACGAATTTTTTAAGTGGTTAAAGGAAACGCTTTAGGTAATTTAAATACCGGAAGAATTATCTTTTTCTGTCCGTTAGTGATCTATTTGTAAGCGTTAGGGAAACTAGAAATCCAATACTCAACAAAATAGCAGCTGCCATATAAGTTCTAGAGCCAATCATTTCGGGATTTTTATTGTAAAAATCCCGAATATAAGCGGCCAACTGTGGGCCTACAATTCCACCGATTGACCAAGCCGTAAGAATTAAGCCGTAAACAACAGGCATTAATCTTGCGTGGAAAACATCGAGGATATAGGATGGCATGGCGCCAAATCCACCACCATAACACAGCAACACATAACATACCAGAGCACCAAATAACCACGGACTATTTACAAACATCATTAGGATAAAAACAACTATCTGAGACCCAAGGATTAGCCGAAACACCTGTACTCTTCCAATCTTATCAGATAAACCGCCCCAAATAAAACGACCAATGCCATTAAATAGCGAGCTGATTGCGATAAGCGTGGCACCGGCTATAGCGAGAGATGCGCTACTCGTTGTCGCATCTTTAAGGATCAGTAAATCTTGAATCATTGGCGATTGCAATCCAATAAACATGATACCTGCAGATATATTTAAGAAAAAGACAAGCCACATCGCTAAGAACTTTGCCGAAAATAAACTTTGCTTTAGTGTCAAACTATTTACGAAATCTTGGTGGATAGCATTTTTTACAGTAGGAATATAACCTTTAGGTACAAAGTCAATTGGAGGGTCTTTCATACATAGACCAGCAGGAATGCCAATAACCATAATTACTATTGAAATATAAAGAAATACCTGCACCAGGTTACCGTCAGTAATTTCCATAAATAGTGGTGCCATCAGCTTAGACATTACAAAAGCGCCCAAGCCAAAACCCATAACCACCATTCCAGTGATAAAACCTTTTTTATCGTGAAACCATTTTGAAACTGTTGCTACTGGAGTCACATAACCTAAACCCAAGCCTATGCCACCAACGGCGCCAAATCCAATATAAAAAAGTGGTAAGCTATGAATATGCATTGCGTACGCACTCATCAAATAACCACAGCCATAAAGTAATGCGCCAATAGAAGCTAGTTTTCGGGGTCCGTATTTGGGAAGAATTATTCCTCCAAGGGCAGCAGCTAATCCAAGAAATAAAATTGACAAACTAAAAACCCACATGGTTTGTACATTACTCCACCCGTAGTCTGACATAATTGGTTTCTGAAAAAAGCTCCACGCATAAACAGTACCTAATACCAGTTGAAGAAGGGTTCCCATAATCGCAATAAACCAACGACTAGAATGTGTTTTACTCATTTATTAAGTCTTAATTATTAAGTTGAAGCTTGGAATTAAAATTTAACAGCCGATAGTTATTTTCAATATAGCTTTTTAAATGAGATTTCATTTAAAACTAATATTCAAAAAATGATGAATGTCGTTTAAGTCAACTACGTTCGAAAAACACAGCCAGCCCTAAAGCCTTTGCGGACAGGACGATATGGCTATCGATCTGCTTTTGGATGCCACGCCTACCCAATACATTCGAATTGGATGTCATATTAAAAAAGTAGTTTTGAGAATCTGGGTGATTTACAGCATCCATAAAAATAATAGAAGAAGTTATTGATCCTGATTTTGCGCTTGAAGACCTATTAAACTAATATTATTCGTTCGCTGATTTTTGATTAATAGGACCCCAGAACGCCCGCATTGAAACGATTTTACCCGCAGTATCAAAGCGGAACACATCAATGATATCCGTGACCATTGGGACGCCATCTACATTCATTCGTAACTGAAAAGGAAACGCTATTTCAACTCCCGCAACCCGAACATCCCCAGTACGAGTAAGCGATAAGTCGATATTAACTGCCCCGGAATAGAATTTTCGCAAAGCCGCCATCCCCGACACAATCTCGCTACCAACCGGATCTTCAACCGTCGCATTATCTGCATATAAAGATAAGATGCCCTCTAAGTTTTTTTCATTTAAATAACGTAAATAGCTATCTGCAACATCACTATACTGCTGTGCTGTCACAAGGTCTTTTTCTTTATCGGTCATTTTATTGCTTTTTCCTGAACCACAACTAATCATTAGCAATCCAAATATTAGGGCTAAGAATATAGGTAAGATTTTTATTTTATGCATTTCGCGGTTATTTTATCAGTTACAAATTTACAATAATTTAGCTCTAAGCCAGGTTATGAATGTTACAAAACATTTTATCGCGACTAGCATCACCTCTTTTTAAAGACTTGGTAAATCATTGAATTTACCACTTTAGAAGTTCAAGGAATTTTATTAATATTTGTTTTGATTTTGGGAAATATCAGTTATCATCGGCATATATCTTGTCGAAAAGTGCTTTATATTTTTCTTTTATCACCTTCCGTTTAGGTTTTAATGTAGGTGTTAAGTGTCCAGCTTCTATAGTCCATTCATCGGGCGTTATTTCGAACTTCTTGATTCTTTCCCATTTGCCTAAATTATCATTATGTAAATCAATCTCTTTTTGAATTGCAGCAATAAGTTTTACATCGGTAGTGACATCCGTTATGGTATGATCATGTGATTCGGCCCAGTTTTTAACGAAATCATAATTAATCTGTATGAGAGCAGCCGGCATTTTATAACCTTCCCCAATGACCATAATCTGTTCTATAAAACTGGATTGTTTCATTTTATTTTCAATGATCGCTGGCGCAATATATTTGCCACCAGAGGTCTTAAATATTTCCTTTTTTCGATCTGTAATCTTTAAAAACCCGTCTTTACAGATTTCTCCTATATCTCCTGTGTGAAAAAATCCGTCTTTTATGTCTTCGGCCGTTTTTAAATCATTTTTGTAATAGCCTTTAAAAATATTAGTGCTTTTTAAAAGAATTTCACCATCTGCAGCAATTTTAACTTCTAAACCTGGTATGGCCTTGCCTACAGTTTTTAAACGCGACTCCCTTTTTTTATAGCCATTTAATGAGATCACTCCAGAAGACTCGGTCATGCCATAACCTTCATAAATTGGTAACCCGGCCGCGGTAAATATTTTTATTAATCGCTCTTGCAAGGGTGCAGATCCTGAAACTAAGAATTTTACGTTTCCGCCAAAAATAGCACGCCATTTACTAAAGATTAATTGATCTGCTATTTTGTGTTTCAAACCTTTTTTCCCATCTAATTCTGTGCTTTCTGCAAGGCGGACTGCCCAAAAGAACAATCTTTTTTTGAGACCTGAAAGTTCGTTCCCTTTGGCTAGTATTTTATCAAATATTTTTTCTACCAAACGTGGTACAATTGGCACAAACACAGGTTTTACTTCTTGTAAATTATCTATTAATTTCTCTAATGATTCTGCAAAATAGACTTGAAACCCTATGTAGTGATAATAATACATTACCAGACGTTCAAAAACATGACTAATAGGCAAATAGCTTAGAACAGGTTGATAAGGGGCATCCAAATTTAATAGTTCCTTGCAGATTGTAGCCGTATATAAAAGCTCTTCGTGAGTAATCATAACGCCTTTAGGGACTCCCGTCGTACCGGAGGTGTAGATTATAGTGGCGAGATCTTTTGCTGTTATTTTAGATTTTTTTTCTTCGACTTGTAACTGTTGATTTGACTTCTTTCCTGATGCTAATAAAAACGCCCAATTTAAATCGCAAACTGTATTATCGAAACTAAAAATTGAACTGACTTGGGTGTTCTTTTGAACAGATTGTACTTTGTCGAATAAATCTTTATTGGAAACAAAACATAATTTTGAATCGGAATGATTTAATATAAATTCATAATCTTTTAATGACAGCGTCGCGTATAAAGGGACGCTCACAGCTCCAATTTGTAACATCGCCATATCTAAAATATGCCATTCTACCCTATTGATTTCTGTTACTATGGCAATTTTATCGTCTGGTTGAACCCCTAGTTCTATTAATGCATTGCTGATAATGTCTATTTGGTTACAGTATTCTTGCGTACTTAACGCCACCCACTGCCCACCGATTTTTGTATTAAATGCCTTTTCTTGAGGCGTATGTTTTAATTGATATTCAGGTAAATCGAATAATCGCGTTAAGTTTTTAGACATCATACGGGAGGTTTAGGAGTTAGCTGTACGTTTTGAAAGGCGTATTATATGTTTTTATCGTTGTATTCTTTACTGTAGTTTCTTTAAAAACTTCGCGTTCTTGGATGTGCTTATTCTCAATGACTTCTTCCATTTCTAAAATCGGGGACAAGCAATTATCATAGTCTTTACTTAAACTGGCCCATTCGTCTCTTGTTTTTGTTTTAAATAGCGATTCTAACTCTTTTTTAGGAAAGATGCCGTTGACAAGTTCCATCTCTGTTTTCGCGATCCATTCTGGTTTTTCAACCATTTGACAGAAATCATTCCAGAATTTAAGTTCTAAAGCTCCTAAAGCAATCCATTTTCCATCTAAACATTCATAAACATTATAGTTGACAAGCATACCGCTTAAAATAGGTGTTTTTTTGTAAGATGCTCCGCCTTGAGACATACTGTGAGCAATGGCGTTTAAAGGAATGCTTGCATCGAGCAAACTCAAATCTATGTACTGTGCTTTTTGTTGCATTTTTTGAGCTAATAGTCCTGAAGTACATGCCGAAAGCAACATATAAGATCCGCCTGCAATATCTGCGATTTGAAAACCAGGAATAACAGGTCTCCCTTTTTCATCTCTGTTCAAATCCAATAATCCGGCAGTCGCTAAATAATTAATATCATGCCCCGCTTTTGAATGTAATTCGCCATTTTGTCCATAACCTGTTACGGAAACATAAACAATATTGGGGTTTATCTTTTTTACCTTCTCAAAATCCAAATTAAAACTCGCCATTGCCCCTGGGCGAAACTGTTCAATTAACACATCAGCAGACCCTATTAAATCAAGCACTTGTAGGTGGCCTTCGTCCGTTTCATAATCGACAATAACTTGTTCTTTTGAATGGTTTAGGGTATGAAACATGACAGAACTCTCTCCTATTTTAGGTTCATAAAATCGCGTATAGTCTAATCGTTTAGGGCTTTCTATTTTAATTACCCTTGCTCCTAACTGACTCAAAAAATGAGTTCCTAACGGCCCAGGAAGCAAGCGTGTAAAATCAATAACGGTAACCCCCTGTAATGGTTTTGTTTCTTGCATTAATTTTCTATTAGATGTTTGTAATCTCTAACTTCTTGAGAACGATGATTTTATTGGATTCAAATCAATTTAAATTATATACTTTAGTTGATCCCGCAATAGCTTCTAAATATTTTGACACGGATTATCACAGATTCCATCGTTACCTGAAAATACGGGCGTAAATTATCTAATAAAGATTTCACGTATGCAACAGACTTTCAGTCTGTTTTAAAAAAACTCATGGAGCTTTAGTCTATCGGGATTTAGTTCTTCTTACGCATGGCTTTCATTTGAGCAAACAACTCTTTAAATAAACCTCTAGCAACCACTAATTTCATAATTTCATTTGTTCCCGCATAAATCCGTGCAACGCGGTTATCGGCATACATTCTTGCGATAGGATATTCCCACATATAGCCATAACCTCCAAACAACTGCAAACATTCATCCACGACTTTACTGTGCATATCTGTTGCCGAAAACTTGGCCATCGATGCACTTTCTGCGGATAGTTTATGTTGTGATAAATCTTCTGTGCAACGGTCAACAAAAGCTTGATGAATTTGTAATTGCGCTGCAGCTTCTGCTAATTTAAACTGTGTATTTTGAAACCCTGCAATAGGCTGTTTAAAAGCAGTTCTTGTAGAGGTATATTCAATAGTGTCTTCGATAGCGCCTTCTGCTCCTCCAATTGCCGCTAGGGCTACAGACAAACGCTCGCGCGCTAACTCCTTCATCATGATCACAAAACCTTCTCCTTCTTTGCCTAATAAGTTTTCTTTAGGCATTTTTACATCATCAAAGAACAGCTCACAAGTATCTTGCGCTTTCATTCCGATTTTTTTGAAAGGCACCCCTTTCTCAAAACCTTCCCATTTGCTTTCCATGATTAATAAGGATACGCCTTCATCTGGAGTGCCAGAATTGGTTTTTACCGCAACAATTGACATATCAGATAAATAGCCGTTTGTTATAAATGTTTTCTGCCCGTTTACAAGATAATGGTCTCCTTTATCAACCGCCGTTGTGCGAATGGCTTGTAAATCTGATCCGCAATTAGGCTCTGTCATCCCAATAGCGGTAATCATTTCGCCCGTTGCCATAATTGGTAAATACTGCTCTTTTTGAGCCTCTGTTCCCCATTTTAAAATATAAGGAGCAACGATATCTGAGTGTAATGAGAAACCAGGCCCACTAATTCCTTTTTTGGCTAATTCTTCAATAAACAAAGCACTAAAGCTAAAATCTAATCCAGAGCCGCCATAAGCTTCGGGCATATCAATACAAAGCAAGCCTAAGTCTCCTGCTCTTTTCCAAATCTCCCGACTTACCATGCCTTGTTCTTCCCAAGTTTCCACTTGAGGCAATAGTTCGTTTTTAATGAAATCCTGAATCATTCCTTGCATCATTTGATGTTCTTCTGATGCATATATTTTCCGTTCTAATAATACGTTTTGTAACATGGTTCCTAATATTTTGCTAGTGCTGATTATTTAATTTTTGTAGAACACACGATCGGTGCCTGCAGTTTGGATACGCTCTAAAAGTGTTTCTGGTAATTGGAAGCGCTCGCCGTGCTTTTCAGTTAGAAAAGCCGCATAGTCTTTAAATTGTTGCGCGCCTATATAATCGATATAAGACATGACGCCGCCAGTATAAATTGGAAATCCAAGTCCCAATATCGACCCTACATCGGCATCTTTAGGCTCTTTTAACACGCCACTATCCAAACATTTATAGGAGTCGATGACCATCGCAAATAACAATCTTCTTCCTATTTCTTCTTCGTCATAGTCTGTTTGAACTGGGTAAATAGTAGCCCACTCTTTCCAGATATGTTTTCTAGCTCCTTTCGGATAGTCGTAAAATCCTTTCCCTTCTTTCTTTCCTGTTCTTTGATGTGTCTTAACTATCGTAGTCAATTTTTCTTCTAATTTTTTTTCGAAGCCTGATATGCTAGAATCTTCTCCCATAATATCTAACATGAGCTTAAGATTAACCTCATCTGATATCGCTAAAGGTCCGACCGGCATTCCTATCTTTTTCGCCACATTTTCTATGATTGCAGGTGGAATTCCTTCCGTTAACATAGTGATACCTTCGTTTACAAATTTCCCGAATACACGGGAGGTAAAAAACCCGCGACCATCGTTAACCACAATTGGAACTTTCTGTATTTTAGTGACATAATCTATCGCCGCTGCCAACGTTTCATCCGAGGTTTCCTTGCCTACAATAACTTCTACTAAAGGCATTTTATCTACAGGAGAAAAGAAATGTAAACCTATAAATTTATCAGATCGCGTCAACGCCTTGGCAAGGGTAGAAATAGGAATTGTTGACGTATTACTGGCATAAACGACTTCTGGTTTTATAACCGCTTCTGTTTCTTTTGTGACGCTGTTTTTTAACTGTTCATTTTCGAAAACAGCTTCAATAATTAAATCACAATCTTTTAGATCATCAACATTATCCGAAGGGATAATATGGTCTAAAATCACCCTTGATTTTTCTTGAGTTGATCTTCCGTTCTCTATTTTTTGCTGTTCAATACTGGTAGCATAAGCTTTTCCTCTTTCTGCGCTTTCCAAAGTGACATCTTTAAGCACCACATCTAACCCGGCTTTAGCAGAAACATAAGCAATTCCTGCGCCCATCATTCCCGCGCCTAAAACGCCTATTTTCTTAAAGGTTGCTTGTTCAAAGCCTTTTGGTTTTGCTTTTCCTTTAGCAGCATCGCCTATAAAAATGAAGGAGGCTCTAATAATATTTTTAGTTTCTTTACTAAATAACGTATCTACAAAATAACGTGCTTCAACTTCTAACGCATTATCTATTCCTGTAGAACTCCCATGATATATTGCGCTCAGAACGTTTTTGATATGAGGCATATTTCCATGTGTTGTTTTATACGCCATGGCGTTTGATACGGAGTAAAACTCGGTAAGCCCAGAGATTTGGCCTATACCATTTGGAGTTCCAGGAACCACAAAACGCTTATCATCCCAAGGTTGCTTTACTTCCGGGTTTTTTAACGCCCATGCTTTTGCTAAGGCATTAATATCTTCTTCTGGGCCCCAGA
>JBBSRC010000062.1:0-27729 GCA_038243395.1 Flavobacteriales bacterium
AAACTGATAAAGAGGTTGTGGTTTACATTTCCATGGGCTTTGGAAATCCTTACGGCGATCCTTGGAATGTGGATATTGTTGGCGATTGGACCGAGCGTTTGGCGAATATGGGCGTAAAAATTCTGTCGTTGAGTGATACTGTTGGCACTTCAAATCCGGAGAATATTGACTACTTATTTTCTAATTTGATTCCGCAATATCCGCATATTGAATTTGGCGCACACCTTCATACCACGGCAACTTCTTGGCATGAGAAAGTGGATGCCGCCTTCAATGCAGGTTGTAACCGTTTTGATGGTGCCATACAAGGTTTTGGTGGTTGCCCAATGGCAAAAGATGAATTGACCGGAAATATGCCCACCGAAAAATTACTTTCTTATTTTACTTCAAAAAAATGTAACACGCTGAATGCTTTGAGCTTTGAGAGCGCCTATAACGAAGCGACCAAGATTTTTAAGAATTATCATTAGGCATCATTATAATTTAGATGACAAAATAAAAATTATAACCAAATTTTAATGGCCTCAACGTCTTCATTTTAAACGCTTAATCCATTTATTAACTTCCTTATTTTAAATTAATCTAAATAAGCTTTGTGGTTTTGAGTTCCTGTATTACTTTTGTGCTGGAATCAAAACAACAATTTACATTAAGACTAAATCAGAATGAGAAAAATTTTATTAGGAATAGCAATAACTTCAGCATTATTAACTTCATGTTCAAGTGATGATGACAGTAGTGACGCCACTAAACAGATAGAAGTGCCATCAACTTATAAGTTTATGAGAGATGGAAATTCCACCGTAAGTTTTCCAGGTCAAACAACCAGAATTGAAATGGCAATGGAATTGCGATCAGCCTTAGGAGATAACACTAAAACGGCTGCAGAGCTGCTTGGAATGTTTGCGCACACTGAAGGGGATAACGACTTCTCAGAAGCTGGATTAAACGCATCAGGAAAAAACATACGAAGTAAAGTAGCGGCTTCTAAGGAATATTTTGCTGCCAATACCACAGTTTCCAATCAAATTAAGAGTCTTATGGATTCTTGGATTGAAGAGCAAGCGACTATCGTATTTGCGAATTGGAATACTATTGCAACTGCTGGATCAGCTGGTCAATTGCAACAAGCTGGTGGTGGTAAAATGAGATATGTGAATGCTAAAGGTCTAGAATTGGACCAAGCCGTTGCAAAAACATTGATTGGTGGTTTAATGACTGACCAAATGTTAAACCACTATTTAAGTACATCTGTTTTGGATGAAGGGGCAAACATCGCAAACAATGACAATGTTATTGTTGATGAGGGTACTTCACATACTACTATGGAGCACAAATGGGATGAAGCTTATGGTTATTTGTACGGTAATGAGATTGACCCTTCAACTCCTGTTCTCAATGCGGATAGTTTCTTGAACACCTATTTAAGTCAAGTGGATAGTGATGTTGATTTTGCAGGAACAGCTTCAGCAGTTTACGATGCCTTCAAACTGGGTAGAGCAGCGATTGTAGCAAAAAATTACAAAGTAAGAGACGAGCAAGTTAAAATTATCAGAGAAAACATAAGTAAGGTAACTGCTATTCGTGCAGTACACTATTTACAGGAAGGAAAAGTAAAAATGGCAACAGGAGATGTTGCAGGAGCTTTTCATGCGTTATCAGAAACTTACGGATTTATAAATAGTTTGCAATTTACAAGACAACCAAATACAGATGCGCCTTATTTCACGCATAAAGAAGTGACTGCTTTTATGGATGATTTGATGGAAGGTAATGGTTTTTGGGAGGTGACTCCTGAAACTTTAGACACCATGTCTGCAACTATTGCTTCTAAATTTGGCTTTACCGCGGACGCGGCAACTAATTAATATATAACAATTATGACGTAGTGATTGCATTATTAAGATTGTAATCACTGCTTCTTTATCATTGCACAATTATAAATAATATCACTTTATATGCTTAAAAAAACAGCTTTATTTCTTGGTTTGGTCTTTATCATGGGTTGCAGTTCTTCAGATGAATCAAAAGGAGGTTCTACAGATGATTTTGACCGTTCAGCTTTACTAATAAACCTTGCTGATAACATTATCATTCCGGCCTATAAGGATTTCGGACCAAAATTAGTCACTTTAAAAAGTGCAGTTGATGAATTTGTGGCCACGCCAAATCAAAGTAATTTGGATGCTGCCAGAAACAAGTGGCTTACCGCTTACAAAGCGTGGCAACATGTTGAAATGTTCAATATTGGGAAAGCTGAAGACTTGAATGAGTATTATTATTTTATGAATATTTATCCTGTTACGGTTTCTGATATTGAAAATGGTGTAAGCACTGGAGCCTATGATTTAAATAAGCCCAATTATCATGACGCACAAGGTTTTCCTGCCTTGGATTATTTGTTGAACGGCTTGGCCGCTGATGATGCAGGAATCGTTGCGAAATTTTCTACGGATGCCAATGCCCAAGGTTACAAAACCTATTTGACGAACGTTATCAATCAAATGGATAACTTGACGCAACAAGTAATTACTGATTGGACATCAAGCTATCGCGATAAATTCGTGAGCTCTACTCAAAACACGGCAACAAGCTCATTAAACAAGTTTGTTAATGATTATATTTTCTATTACGAAAAAGGCTTGCGCGCCAATAAATTTGGCATTCCTTCAGGTGTGTTTTCTACAACGCCTTTACCAGAAAAAGTGGAAGCATATTACAATCAGGAAGTTTCAAAAGCATTGAGTCTTGAAGCTTTAAATGCAGTTCAAGATGTTTTTAATGGAAAAGCTTTTAATGGTTCAGCAACAGGTGCGAGTTTTAAAACTTATTTGGAATATTTGAAAGTTGACAGAGATGGTAAAAATTTGAGCACCATCATCAATACGCAATATGATTTGGCGCGATCTAAAATTAATGCTTTGGATACAAATTTCAGTAAGCAAGTCAAAACGGACAACTCAAAAATGACCATCGCGTATGATGCATTGCAAATGGCAGTGGTTTATTTAAAGGTTGATATGGTGCAGGCGTTTAACATCAGCGTCGATTATGTAGATGCAGATGGGGATTAATTTTTTAAGATAAATTAATATAATAAGGAAGATTCTTTAAAACTTTAGAGAGTCTTCTTTTTTGGTTACATGAATACGAGCATCACAACATATCTCAAGAAACAAACACATCCAGCTCCTCTGGCTGTGTTTCGCATTGGTTTTGGTATTATGATGCTTATCAGTATCGTGCGGTTTTGGTTGCATGGTTGGATTGAAACCCTTTATATTCAACCCGAATTTCATTTTTCGTATTACGGCTTTGAATGGGTGCAACCACTTGGTAATTATACCTATATCATATTTGCTATTTGTGGGATCTCAGCTTTTCTGGTGGCCATTGGACTAAAATACCGCATCGCTATTATCACGCTCTTTTTAAGCTTTACTTATATCGAGCTTATGGATAAAACCACGTATCTCAACCATTACTACTTTATCAGTGTTTTGAGTTTTTTGATGATTTTTCTGCCTGCAAACAGTTATTTCTCGGTTGATAATCTGCTTAAAAAAAGAACATTCTTTTTAATCCCTAAATGGACAATTGATAGCATCAAAGTCTTGGTCAGCATTGTTTATATCTATGCAGGACTCGCCAAAGTGAATTCTGATTGGTTATTTAAAGCCATGCCTTTGAAAATATGGTTGCCTTCTAAATATGATTTGCCTTTTTTAGGCAACTCTGTGATGCAGCAAGAATGGTTCCATTATGCCGTGAGCTGGTCAGGAATGATTTACGATTTGTGTATTCCTTTTTTGTTGCTTTATAAGCGTACCCGTTGGTTTGCTTTTGCATTAGTGGTCTTTTTTCATGTGTTTACACGCGTTTTGTTTCCTATCGGCATATTTCCCTACATCATGATTGTGACGGCGCTCATATTTTTTGACGCTGATGTGCATGAACGTATTTTAAATGGTTTTAGATTTCTATTGAAACCTTTCAAAATCAATTCTGAAAAGTCAGAAGTAAAAATCTATCATTACAAAGCTCAAAAAATAGTAATGCCAATCATTACCTTGTTTTTCATCATTCAGTTGGCGTTTCCATTTCGATATTTATTTTATCCCAATGAGTTATTTTGGACAGAAGAAGGCTTTAGGTTTTCGTGGCGTGTGATGCTTATGGAAAAAATGGGCTACACCACCTTTAAAATTGTTGATGGCAAAACAGGGAAAGGATTTTTAGTAGACAATTCATATTTTTTGACCTCTCTTCAAGAAAAACAAATGAGCTTTCAGCCAGATTTTATTTTGGAATATGCTCATTATTTGGGTGACCATTTCAAAAGTCAAGGACATAAGAACATCCAAGTATTTGCAACGAGCTATGTCGCTCTTAATGGCCGTTTGAGTCAGCCTTATGTTGACGCAACGGTCGATTTATATAACGAAAAAGAATCATTCCAGCATAAAGACTGGATTTTACCATTCAATGATGAAATTAAAGGATTTTAGCGTAATTATAGTGTTTTTGATTGGAATGTCAGCACTCTCACAAAACACTGTTTCAGGAATTGTGACCAACGCACAAACGCAACAACCTGTTGCTAATGTTGAAGTGTACGACAAGCTTACAGGATTATTGACCAGGACTGATTCCTCTGGCTTTTATAGTTTCCAGACTAGTAAAGACATGTTCACAATAGTCTTTTTTTCGTATGAATTTGAAGTGAAAGAAGTGCGCGTTGACGTTAGCAACAACCTGACCTTAAATGTTGCTATAGATGAGCTTGGCATTGCTTTATCAGAGGTAGAAATTACGACACGCAAGGGCAAAGTATTTGAATTATCTCGATTAAAGGATGTTGAGGGCACCTCGATTTTTGCAGGAAAGAAAACCGAAGTGATCTTGGTGGATCAGTCTATGGCAAATTTGGCATCTAACAACGCACGTCAAATTTACAGTCAAGTTGCTGGCTTAAATATTTACCAAAATGATGATGCTGGTTTGCAACTTAATATTGGTGGGCGTGGTTTGGATCCCAATCGTACGGCGAATTTCAATACCAGACAAAATGGTTATGATATTAGCGCCGATGTGTTGGGCTATCCGGAAAGTTACTACACCCCAGCGTCCGAAGGTTTAAAGGAAATTCAAGTCATTCGTGGCGCGGCTTCTTTACAATACGGCACACAGTTTGGCGGATTGATTAACTTCAAAATGAAAGAACCAAATCCTAACAAACCATTTGAACTGATTACAAGAAATACCTTGGGGAGCTCTGGCTTGTATACCAATTTTACCAGTATTAGCGGTACCAAAAACAAATGGAGTTATTATGGGTATTTTAATTATAAAAAAGGAGATGGTTTTCGTGAACACTCAGAATTTGAATCAAAAAATGTCTTCGCACATATTGGCTATCAATTCAACGAAAAAACATCAATTAAAGGAGAACTGACCTATATGCGTTACTTGGCACAACAAGGCGGAGGACTTACCGATCAAATGTTTGAAAACAATCCTTACCAAAGCAATCGCGCCCGAAATTGGTTTCAGGTGGATTGGTTACTATATAATTTGAAACTTGACCACAAATTCTCTGAAAACACCAATTTCAGTTTGAATGCTTTTGGCTTGAAGGCCTCACGATATGCGCTGGGTTTCCGAACCAATCGTGTGGATCAGATTGATCCCATGGCCGAACGCGATTTGATCAAGGGCGATTTTAAAAACTACGGTGCTGAAGCTCGAATTTTAAGTAAATATAAAGTGTTTGATAAAGCGTCCACATTTCTTTTGGGAACCAAGCTCTATCGTGCTAACAATTCAGAGCAACAAGGGCCAGGGAGCGAGGGTGTAGGTCCTAATTTTGATATTCAATCCGATCGATTTCCTAATTACTCGAGTCAATCTGATTTTAATCTACCTAATCTGAATATGGCTGTATTTGGCGAGAATATAGTATACATGACAGATAAAATTTCGATCACGCCAGGCTTTCGTTTTGAGTATATAAAAACGCAGAGTGAAGGCTTTTACAAACGTATCAATACGGATGCTGCAGGGAATGTTATTTTTGATCAAAAGGTCGAAGATAATCGCGATTTTGAGCGTGCCTTTGTGCTTTTGGGCTTGGGTTTGAGTTATAAACCGAACACCGCTTTTGAAGCTTATGGGAATCTCTCGCAAAATTACAGATCGGTCACTTTTTCTGATATTAACATTAATAATTCTGCGTTTGCTATCAATCCAAATATCACAGATGAAAAGGGTTTTACAAGTGATTTAGGAATTAGAGGCAATTTTAATAATGTAGTGTCTTATGATTTAGGAGTCTTTGGATTATTTTATAATGGCCGCATTGGTTTCGTTCCAAAGGGCGATGGAAATGCTAATGTTGTGAATGAGCGTGGCAATGTGGGGGATGCCGTACTATATGGTGTCGAATCCTTATTTGATTTTAATCTGAAAAAAATATTAAAGCTCAACAATGCTTTTAGTCTGAATTATTTCATCAATTCATCATTTATAACTTCTGAATATACCGTTTCTGAACGGCCTGGAATTAAAGGGAACAGTGTGGAGTTTGTTCCCGATGTGAACATTAAAACTGGTTTGAAATTTGGTTATAAAAATCTGTTGGGAAATATTCAGTACACCTATCTTTCTCAGCAGTTTACGGATGCTACCAATTCGAAAGTGGCCAATATTAGTGGCGTCATTGGAGAAATACCGAGTTATGATATTTTGGATGTCTCTCTGTCATATTCTTATAAGCGCTTCAAATTGGAAACGGGAATTAATAATCTCTTGAACAATGCGTATTTTACGCGGAGAGCGACGGGTTATCCTGGACCAGGTATTATTCCTTCTGCGCCTCGAAATTATTATGCAACGCTTCAAATAAAAATTTAAGTGGCGTTGAATACATCCTCGTTTTTGTAGATTGTTAATTAACTAAACAGACATGAATATCAGTCTGGTATGGATTCTTAAGATATGAGGATTCATGAAAAAAAATCAAAAATAGTGATGCGTAAAATGGCCCTTATAAAAGTTCTCAAATTAAAATAAATTTATTTTTTCTAATCTTTTTTATTTGATTAATAGAACAGAAAGTATTAACTCTAAGAAATTTTTAAATAAATATTTCGTAGATTTGCACGCAATTAAACCGTAATTGCAATGACAGCACACGAGAACAAAATAGTAGGCGAAGGATTAACCTACGATGACGTTTTATTAATTCCAGCTTTTTCTGAAGTTCTTCCTAGAGAAGTCAATATCCAAACCCAATTTACACGAAATATCAAGATTAATATTCCTATAGTATCCGCTGCTATGGATACGGTTACTGAAAGTGCAATGGCTATCGCCATGGCCCGAGAAGGTGGCATTGGAGTATTACATAAAAACATGAGCATTGCGCAGCAGGCAAATGAAGTGAGAAAGGTAAAGCGTGCCGAAAGTGGTATGATCATCGATCCTGTGACATTGCCCTTGACTGCAACCGTACAGGATGCCAAACAAAATATGGCAGAACATAGCATCGGTGGAATTCCAATTATTGATGATAACGGGATTTTAAAAGGTATCGTGACCAACCGCGATTTACGTTTTGAAAAGGAGAACTCACGTCCGATTGTTGAAGTAATGACTAAGGACAATCTTGTAACCGCACCTGTTGGCACTTCTTTACAAGGGGCTGAGGGAATTCTTCAAAAGAACAAAATTGAAAAATTACTAATTGTTGATGACAATTATAAGCTTGCGGGATTAATTACCTTTAGAGATATCACAAAATTAACCACTAAGCCCATTTCCAATAAAGATACCTTCGGTCGTTTGCGTGTTGCAGCCGCCATTGGTGTTACAGGTGATGCGGTTGAAAGAGCTGAAGCTTTAGTGAAATCTGGAGTTGATGCCGTGATTATTGATACGGCTCATGGACATACTAAAGGCGTAGTGACCGTTTTAAAAGCAATCAAAAAAGAATTCCCTGAACTTGAAGTCATAGTAGGTAATATCGCTACGGCCGAAGCTGCTAAATATTTAGTAGAAGCAGGAGCAGATGCCATTAAAGTTGGTATTGGTCCGGGCTCTATTTGTACGACACGTGTAGTGGCAGGCGTTGGATATCCACAGTTTTCCGCAGTTTTAGAAGTTGCTGCAGCCATTAAAGGCTCTGGTGTTCCGGTAATTGCCGATGGTGGAATTCGCTATACGGGAGATATTCCAAAAGCAATCGCTGCTGGTGCGGATACCGTGATGTTGGGCTCGTTGTTGGCAGGCACTAAAGAATCTCCAGGGGAAACCGTCATTTATGAAGGTCGAAAATTCAAAACATATAGAGGCATGGGATCGGTGGATGCCATGAAACAGGGGAGTAAGGATCGTTATTTTCAAGATGTGGAAGATGACATAAAAAAACTAGTTCCAGAAGGTATTGTAGGCCGAGTCCCTTATAAAGGTGAAGTGTACGAAAGTATCCATCAGTTTGTTGGCGGTTTGCGTGCCGGGATGGGATACTGCGGGGCTAAAGATATTGAAACCTTAAAAGATACCGGACGGTTTGTAAAAATTACGTCTTCAGGAATCAATGAAAGCCATCCTCACGATGTCACTATAACCGAAGAGTCTCCTAATTATTCTAGATAATCTATTTCGAAAATCTGAATGCTATATATTAAAACACGACCTGATAAAAGTCGTGTTTTTTGATTTTAAAAAGAAATTAATTGCATAACTATCTATTTTATTAAGGGTGTTTTAAAACTATGAATGTTATGAGTCGATAACTTGTTGGTCCATGCGGCAAAGAGATTTCAATTATAAAATCCAATTAAACTTACGTTTAATACAATGTTTTTCTTAAAATAGTTATGACACCTAAAGTACTATCAATTATTAGAAATAGAAGTGAAGGAGCGCCGTCTTTAGAAGTAGCTTTTTAATTGATAGTGATTATAACTTTGCCTTTGGTATGTCCTTTGTCCACGTATAAAATTGCCTCCAAAGTCTGATCGAAGGTAACTACTTTGTCTATAACCGGTTTAACTTTATCGGCTTGTACCAGTTTTGTGATATCATCCAATTGAGTGGCATTAGCTTCCACACGAATTAGATGGTAGTGTGCAGATTTAAGTTTTTTTTGGTTCTTAATCTGGCGACCGGTCTCAGATGCTTCCGATTCATTTTGATTAATTTCTTTTTCTGGTGGGCCAACCAGAGTAATTACGCTCCCCCCATTTTTAAGAACTTGAAAAGCATCTGCGGTATATGGAACTCCCAGTGGATCAAAAACCATGTCTGCATTTTGAACAATCTTTTTATAATCTTCGGTTTTATAATCAATTACCCGGTCTGCTCCCAATGATTTTACCCAGTCCACGTTTTCTGTACTTGTGGTGGTATAAATGTAAGCCCCTCGAGCCTTCGCCAATTGAATAGCGATCGATCCAACGCCACCCGAGCCCGCATGAATTAATATGATATCACCGTCAGTCAGTTTTCCAGTATCTAAAGCTTGCAGGGCGGTAAGGCTAACTAATGGTAAACATGCCGCTTCTTCAAAACTTAGATTTTTCGGCTTTAAACTTAAGTTGTTCTTGTGGATAGCAACAAATTCAGCAAAGGCACCTTGTTGTTCATGATAGGCATATATTGAATCGCCCACTTTAAAATCAGTGACATTTGCTCCAACTTCCACAATTGTACCACTTACATCATAACCCATAGTGGCAGGTATTGTGTAATCCTTGACCATTTTTAGTTTTCCTTTTAGAACCTTAATATCTAATGGATTGATACTACTGGCGTAATTCTGTACCAGCACTTCGTCCTCAGTGATATCTGGCTTTTTAATATCAGATATCGTAAGACTTTTTGAAAGATCGTCGTTGTATGCTATGTGTTGAATGGCTTTCATGTTTAATATTTTAAAAAATTAATTACTGATTCAAAGCTCGTTTTGTAACTCATTTTTGTGATTATGAAATGTTTAACGCGCTTCCTACAAATTAAAGAATTTACATGAGTCGTCCAAAAAAGATTTAAAGTCTTCGAAAATTCAAGTGTTTGCCGAGCGTAAAGTCAAATGTGGAAACAGTTAATATTAAGAACTAAAGTAAGAATTTTAGAAATTTCTTTAAGATATTTATAATCAGTTTCAATACTCTTTATGGCCGAGCACTATTATATTGGCTTGTCAATGTGGTAAATCTACCAGTGATGTACATCTATTCAGTTCTTTTTATAAACTTAATTTTTGACTTTAGAAATAGTTTATTTGCAAGTTGTGTTACATAGTTTTATTTCTGCAACTGAACTACAGTACTGGCCATTTACTTAATAGCGTATTTCAGAAGTTAGCTCGTCGAAATCTTATGAGACGAAGCGCACATAAGTGCATAGGTTCATCAAAAAAAATGGCTCATAAAACACCAGATTCTCACTTTGGCTGTATATTAGCGAACTCGAAACAATCACATGAGGTCGAATAGAGGTCATTTATTTATAAGATAGTGTCATGAAGCGTTTATTTTCAAATTTATTATTCAAAGTTTTTCTTGCCATCGTATTTGGCATTGTCTTCGGATTGTATTTACCCGAATCTGTCAATAGAATATTTACAACCTTCAATTCGTTTTTTGGACAGTTTCTTAATTTCGCTATCCCATTGATCATTATGGGACTCATTATGCCAGCCATTTCTGATTTAGGCAAGGGTGCGGGTAAATTATTGCTGGTCACAGCGGCTATTGCATATGGATCAACCTTGTTTTCAGGATTCATGACGTATTTCGTAACGTCGGGCGTATTTCCACAGCTTTTAGAATCGCACGTTAATGATGTCGCAGAGGTCGCTGATGCGGGCCGTGAACTTACCCCATATTTTAGTATTACCATTCCTCCAGTTTTGGATGTGATGTCTTCACTGGTGCTGGCTTTTGTTATTGGTCTAGGCTTGTCGTTTCAAGAGAAGTCAAGTTTAAAACTGGTCGTAAAAGATTTTGAAAAGATTATTATGCAACTTATAGAGAAGGTCATTGTACCGCTTTTACCGCTTTTCATCCTAGGTATTTTTGCTGGTATGGCTTTCAACGGGCAGGTCTTTTCTATCCTTAAAGTATTCATAAGTATTATTGGGGTCATCTTCGCTTTACATATTTTACTTTTATTACTTCAGTACACCATTGCGGGCGCTTTGACCAAGAAAAATCCAATTAAATTATTGGCTACCATGATGCCGGCTTATTTTACGGCCTTAGGAACACAGTCTTCGGCAGCGACAATTCCGGTAACTTTAGAACAAACTTTGAAAAATGGAGTTTCCGAAAAGATTGCAGGCTTTGTAGTTCCATTGTGCGCTACGATTCACTTATCTGGAAGTATCATGAAGATTACCGCCTGCGCCATGGCTCTTATGATATTGCACGGCATACCTTTTACTTTTACGCTCTTTGCAGGATTTATCTTTATGCTCGGAATTGCAATGATTGCCGCTCCCGGGGTTCCTGGAGGTGCTATTATGGCTGCAGTAGGTATCTTGCAATCGATGTTAGGTTTTAATGAAGAAATGTTGGGTTTAATGATTGCCTTATATATTGCCATGGATAGTTTTGGAACCGCCTGTAACGTTACTGGAGATGGCGCTATTGCGCTAGTGGTAGATAAAATTACCAAAGAGAAATTGGTTGCCTGATTTTTTTAAAGTAAGGATTGGCTTAACAATAGAATCCCAATAAAAATTAATCCCACAAAAACATATTTCAAAAATGTTCCGTCTTTTAAACGGTTATTGAAAAATCTGCCAAGGAAAACGGCAGGTACAATCACTGGAATTGCGATCAGAAAATAATAGGTTACCGTCCAGCTCCATAAGTCTTTATACCAATACCCAAACATCCCGATCATACTCGCTGGTAGAAAATAAGCCTGCAGCGTAGCCCTGAAAGTCTTAGCGGTCCATCCGCGAAGGTTGCCGTAAATAACAAGTGGTGGTCCGTTTAATCCATAAGCGCCACCAAGTATTCCTGACAAAAAGCCGCAAATAAAAAGCCATATTTTATTGTCGGTCTTTAGTTTAAATTCATTTTTGGAAAACAAAGAATAAACAGAATATAGAATGATTAAAAGTCCTAAAATCGCTTTAGTAATATTTTCATTGAGGTAGATTAGTAAAAGTAAGCCTATCGGAATCCCTAATGCTGCAAATATAATCAACCATTTAGCACTATTAAAATGAATTTCCTTTCTGTCCTGAACGACGATTATCGCTGCGATAAAAATCGAAATTAAAACCGAAAGTGGTACAGCAATTTCAATCGGAATCAGAAGAATTAACAACGGAACAGCAACTAACGACTCGCCAAAGCCAAAGGTTGAACGCACTAAAGTGGCGATAAAAACTATTCCTAAAATGTAGAATGTGATCAACTCCATAGGTTTTGTTGTCTATTCATTTTGCAAAAACCACTGGGCAGCTTTCATTATTAACTTAAATGCTGAGACTCGGCTATTGCATGCGGTTACATTATCTCACATAAACTCTTAAGAACAAATAGCCATTTAGACCGCCGATTTTAATTTGTTTTAAAGTGTATATTTGGTTGATTGAGTTTATTTAGGCCATCTCACTTGGTAAGGATATCTTTCATATATCACATTGTCTTCATTAAATGAATAACCGCGCTGGCCATTAAATTTTGCGAGTTCGATCAATGCTACCGCTTCATCCGTTTTCCCGATTTTTCCTAAACATATCGCTTTGTAATATTGAACATCAGAAAATTTATCGTGAATGGCAAGTGCTAAATCAAATAAGTCAATGGCTTCTTGATATTTTTTTAATTCAAATTTACTAATTCCGTAATAGAATAAATCCACAGGATGTAACCAATCCTCTCCATGTTCTGCGAGTTGTTTATCGTAATCAATTGCGAAGATGGATTCAGCTTTTTCATAGTCGTTAAGCTGTAAATAGGAGAGTGCAATATGAAAGTCATAGGTGTGATCCATGACATATCTATTTCCGTAACGCGCTTTACAATCTTCGAAATCTTTTATAGCTTCTCGATAGGTCTTTGCGAAGATACATTTTATAAAAGCCCGATAATCTTGATACCTTAGTGGGTCGTATTTTACGGCTTGGTCAATATAGGTCATTCCGATTTCATATTTTCCTTGCTTAAATAAAGGCATGGCTTTTTGTTGCCACAAATAGGCAATGGTAGAATCTTTTGCTAAACCTTTATCGATTTCTGCTTGCCGTTGAGAAGAATAAATACCGTATTTCAATCCGCCATTTGTCAAATGCTCTTCAATTATTGCATCTTGCTTTTGCTTAAGGACTACCAATTCGGCATCCGATCTAACAATTTCAATTTTCTCTGGGGAGACTTCGTTTTTACAATTTGTAATAAAAAGACAAGCAATGACAATAAAAAATAATGATTTAGTTAAGTTCATAGTGTTGTTAGAATACCGTCAAACATATTGTTTTTATATTTTAAACCTATATTTTTTAATCAAGAAATAGTTTTAGATAGGGAAAATTATGTTCAGATCGTTTTAGTGTGGATGCTTGGAAATTTAACATTTCTCACCTTTCAACTCCTTTTCCTGCAGTTACGATATTAGTTTCTAAGCTGATTATTTAAAAAATCTCGGGAAAAATAAATAAATTTTAATCGTTTGATATTTAGAGATTGTAGCTCAAAAGCAAAGATGATATCAATGATAGTGAAGACTGATTTTATATTCCAATAAGAAGATACGCTTATTACATTCTATTAGGGATTTCAACAACAAATTTTGATCCCCTTCCAAATTCAGAACTAATTTCAATGTCACCTCCAATAATATCTACCGATTTATTGACCATAAACAAACCTAATCCTACGCCGTCACTAGTTGTCTTTTTTACCTGATAATTGAACTCTACCAACTTGGGAATATCTTCTTTTTTTATGCCTATTCCATTATCTTCAACAGTCAAAATAGCTTTTTTTGAGTCTGATGTAAAGCGGATGGTAATGAATTTATCCTTTTTAAAGTCGTCCGAGTATTTTATCGAATTACTGACCAGATTAGATAAAATAGATTGAAATTCGATTGCATTGGAATGAAATGCATCTTTCTGCTGGACATCTAATTTTAAAGCGATATTATTTGCTTTAAAAAGATGCTCCACAGACTCTATATATTTATTAATCTTTTCGTGTACATTTATACACTGAGTCTCTTCTGAAGTGGAAATGTGATTTAAGGTTTCTTTTACAAAGTCGCTTAGGTTGGTACTGCCTTCTTCAATGAGTGCTAAGTACTCATTAAGCGTGTTGATGTCGGTTTCGGATTTTGATAAATCAACTAATCCTATAATGCCAGATAATGGATTTTGTATGTCATGAACAATTTTATACAGAGTTGTGTGGAGGCGCTCGTTAAACATGAGCGACTTTTTGTAGTTTTGTTCAATTTTTAGTTCTGCAATCCTTCGATTGGTTATGTTGATATGCGCCAAAAGGGTAAGTTCTGGATGAGTTAAAACCTGGGAGGCTCGTAAAATAAACCATCGGTCTTCTGACGGGGAATGACAGGGGTATTCCAATTCGAAAATTTTCAGTTCTTTATCAATGACTTTTTGAATACCTAACTTTGCGTCCTGAGCCATTTTTACTTCTTCTCCTTCAACTAAATCACAAGTAGTCAAATAATTATTATTGGTTCCCGTGTATAAGTCGTCGCCCATATTTTCATCAGAAAAAGAATGCCACGCTTTATTGGTGAATATAATTTCTCCCGAAATGTTAATTACTGCCATCGACTCTGTGATGGAATTTAATATTTCAAAATTATTCAACATGCTTTTTACCTTTAGAATCATTATAACGAATTACTCTCAAAAGTATTTTATTTGCCTGGAGACCTTTAGATATTTTGGACATGGACAATAATTTACAAAAAGTTTGCGAAAGTACGATTGTCTCGAACTCTTAGATAGACAAATGAGAATATAATTAGTAAAGTAAAGCGTCGTACTAATATTTTTTTCCAGCTTGTCCATCAAATTTAATTCGAAATTTAACTGTGCATACATGACGACCTCAATTGTTCCCAAAATATAAAATAGCATTCAATAATATGAGCGCTTATCATACTATTGATGTGCCATTTGAAAAGTAAATCAAATTTATTTTGAAGAGAGTGTTCAAATTGCAGAACATAGCACCTCAAACCAAATCCATAAGCATAAAAGTGGGTATTATAAACTTATCCAACCGATGTGGATCTCATAGCAAACAATCTCCATGACTTTCTCAAAAAAATTATTGCTCTGACACAAGAGATGATAAATTTTACGATAACATAAAATTCTCTAATGCACTGTAAGATTTATTGAACACAAAACTAAGTACGGGTCATGACAATCGTAGGAATCAATCCTTAAATCAGTACCTTTGAGCCCGGTTATAATAAATGGATTTCAGCCTCAAAGTCTTTAGATAAAGCTTTATTTCCCAGCCTTTATATTTAAATTATTCTATCTCAATGAGATACATCTATTTAAATTATTGGACATCATTTACAAGTGCTAATTACAACATATACCTCGGCTAGTCTCTCTTTAAATAATAAAAATGATTACTACAGATACCACCTTAAAGCTTTTAAAAACCCATTTTGGATACCGTAGTTTTCGGCCTAATCAAGAAAAGATTGTCCATGATATCATTAATGGAAATGATGTGTTGACCATCATGCCAACGGGCGGAGGGAAGTCAGTGTGTTTTCAATTGCCGGCCTTGGCACTTCCTGGAACAGCAATTGTGATTTCTCCTTTGATTGCTTTAATGAAAGACCAAGTGGACGCACTGTTAACGAATGGGATTTCTGCAGCTTATTATAATAGCAGTCAAGAAGTTTCTGTGCAGACTGATACGCTTAGAAGATTACGATCAGGAGACTTAAAGTTAATTTATGTTGCTCCGGAAAGTTTGAAAAACTTGTTTCCTTATTTTTCTGAAATAGAAATAAATTTAATTGCCGTGGACGAGGCCCATTGTATTTCGTCATGGGGTCATGATTTCAGACCGGCTTACACCCAATTAGGTTACTTAAAGAAGTACTTTCCCAATAAACCGATTGCTGCATTTACCGCGACGGCAGATGGTGCTACGCAACAGGACATCATCTCGCAATTGAATATTTTAGATGCTAAAGTGCACTTATCCTCTTTTGATCGTAAGAACCTGTATTTAGAAGTTCGCCCCGGAAACGACCGCGTCAATCAAATTATAAAGTTTTTGAAGACCCGACCGGATGAAAGCGGTATTATTTATTGTTTAAGTAGAAAAGGTACGCAAGAGGTAATGGCGAAATTAAATAAAAGTGGATTTAAAGCAAAAGCTTATCATGCTGGTTTATCTGCGGATAAACGGAACAGCATTCAGGAAAGTTTTATTAATGATAGAACACCTATAATCGTGGCTACGATTGCCTTTGGGATGGGTATCGACAAAAGCAATGTGCGCTGGGTCATCCATTACAATATGCCCAAAAATATTGAAGGCTATTATCAAGAAATTGGTCGTGGAGGTCGAGATGGACTTCCTGCCTATAACATTTTGTTTTATTCGTATGCCGATGTGGTTCAGTTAAGGAAATTTACAGAAAACACATCTAATGCCGACTATCAAATTGCGAAACTCAACCGCATGCAACAATTCGCCGAAGCTCTAAGTTGCCGCCGAATTGCACTTCTCAATTATTTTGGAGAACACCATACGGAAAATTGCAATAACTGCGATATCTGCAAAGCGCCACCACATTATTTTGACGGAACGATTCTTACTAAAAAAGTGTGTTCAGCGGTGTATAGGCTTAAAGAGCAGGAATCAACGGGTATGGTTATCGATTTATTACGAGGTGCCCAAAACGCTCAAATTTTAGGCAAAGGCTATCAGAATATTAAGACTTATGGTATTATTAAAGATATCTCCTGGTTGGATTTGCAGCAATATATCATTCAGATGTTGAATCAAGGTATTTTGGAAATCCGTTTTCACGAAAATGGACGTTTGGTACTGACACCGCTGGCCAATGCTATTTTGTTTCATGACAAACAAGTGCGTTTGGCCACTCTGCAAAAACAAGTCATCGCCATCAAGGAGGGAAGAACTAAAAATAATATTGATTCCCAGCTATTTCAAATATTACGTGAACTCCGTTTAGTTATTGCCAAAGAAGCAAAAGTCCCCGCCTACGTCGTCTTTAGTGATGCCACGTTAAAAGATATGGAAGCAAGACGACCAAGAACGAAGTCCGATTTTAAAGAGGTTTTAGGTGTTGGAAAAGTAAAATCTGAAAGGTATGGTTCCTACTTTTTAAAGGTTATCGCTACGTATGAATCGGAAAATAATTAATGTTTTAAGTTTGTAAATTTCAGATTAAAACATTTTTATGCTCGCTCTTACTTTGACCCAAAAACTCCGTTAGCGCTCGTTTGTGACGAATGTCCCCAAGAATTTTCAGATCAGCTTCACAAATAAACAGTATGACCATAAAAATGGAGGCCGAAACTGATATATTATAACTTTTTATTTACTTGGAATTATCTAAATGGAACTACTTTTCTTGAAATTTATGATTGTGGATTAATGAGTTTAGATATTATTGAGGTTTGTTGGGTCCGGCACTCGTTGCGAGCGAACGCTGGGAGGGCAAAGTCATTTTAATGAACGTCAATTTTTGTGTGTTTCGATTTTTATGAAAAATCATTGATTTCGAAATATCCGACGCAACAATGCAAAAAGAAATCTACTTTTGACCGAATTGAATTTTTTTCCTCAAACTAAAATTATGAGAGACGTATTGAAACTAACAGCTATTGGCATATTTGCTGGTTTTGTACTGATATTGGTTTTAAAGATCGTGATGTTTGCTACTGGAAATATGGCTTACGTTCTACTATTTAATTTTGAGTATATCCCAGTAGTTAATGAACTGGAACCAGTTTGGTTATTTGGTTATGTCTTTCATTATTTAACCTGTATCATCAGTGCTATTGCCCTTTTTTATATACTACAAATCTGGAATTTCCAAAAAATTATATGTCCTTACATCGCTGTGTATACCATTGGCGGCGGCGTACTGTTTTTTTTAACGTCTTTATCAAATCAACCTCCAGATGTAAACGATGTCATGGCTTGGATTTATTGGACTGTTGCTCATGGGATTTTTGGTTATGTGGTAGGGGCGTTCGTAAAAAAATGGTTGTGAAGAGAGAAAAAGTCACCAGTTTCTCCGTTTGCGATAACCGTGTCGACTTGTATTTATATACTACAATTGCCAATTTAACATCGTTCTTTTCTGGTGTATTTCTAACACTATATTATCAGCTTTCATAAGATTATTAAGTTCTGTTAAATAGGACATATTACTTATTAATTTAAAGAGCTGTTATTAATACAATTGAGATAGACTCATAGGGTAAGTGACTTAATCTTAGTGTTTAGATTAGAGCTGAATGATATCTTAATATAAGCATTAAGTTATCTGCGATAGTATTCAGTTTATTCCAACTGACAATCGCATCTGATTCACATCCATAAAATAATTCGGGGTTAACGTCGAATTAAAGTGAGCGCATCAATGTCTATACGTAACAATTTAGCAGGAATCGCTATTTTAATGGGGCCAATAGAAGTGTTTAAATTTTCATTGGAAAGATATAAACGATGATGTGTTGGTGAGATTTCAAAAAGGGCAATACCTTCAACTTGATGTCCGATGGTCACAATATCTGAAATTTTCTGCGAGATTTCTCCTGAAAAAATATCTAAACTATGCTCAGGTATATTATGTATTGTGTACATAAACGGCGCTTCTGAAGTGCTATATCCTATAAGATAAATGACGCTTTCATCTGTAGAAACATCGGCACCAGTAATGAGGCCTTTGGTATTATAGGTGCTGACTAAAATAGCGCTATGAGTCCCACTGGTTTTAGGAATGGCATAGACGTTCGTCTTATTATCTGCCCAGTTTTTAGTAAAAATGAGGAGTTTGTCGCCATACGAAATGAGTCCTTCCGCATCCCAATTCGTGTTATTGGGGCGACGCGTAAAGTCAAGTTGATCAGCGTAAGAAAAGGAAATAATCTCCGCTGTCATTGCCTTACTATTACTATTGTAGTCTTCTTTAGATATTTTATAGATTTTTAAATCCGTTCTATTTCCAGAGTTGTTTCCAGTATCAGCAATATAAATATAAGAAGCGTCTTGGGCAATATCCTCCCAATCGACATTCGTGGCATTCGTTATTCCGATGGTTTTTGAGATATCGCCGGTTGACGGGTCTATTTCATATAATTCGGGTTTGCCGCCACTGTCTGTATGTGTAATAAGTTTGTTGTTATAAAAGAGGAGCCCAGAAGTTTCGTCTAATTCAGGGGATTGCAAATTGGTTAGCGCAACAGCAGTTTGGGCGTTCCCGCTGAATAAACTGAATAGTAAGAGAAATGTTGTAACTATTTGTTTCATGTAATCTATGTTTTTTGAGTCCGAACTCCTTTCTGATCTTGTGAATAATTCTAATTAATTCGCCCTTATTGCCTTTTCTTTGGATTTTACCTTTCTTAAAGCTTCGTTTTCTCAGGTTTTTCTGTCGTCAAAAAAACAACGGAATTTTATAAGGTCATTTAATATCACAAAGGCGTGGATAGCGCAAAGTTCGTGATTTTTAATTTCTCGAGATCAGCGCTTTGTTGGATATTTATTTTTTAGTGAGCTCCGCATTTTTTTGCTGAGGTTTGTCCGTTTACCCCTGCATTTATGAGTATTTTTGCACGATATATTATTGATCTATAACATGCAACATTTAAAAGAAACAGCTAAAGACACCAGTACATCACAACCAAAAATCACTATGAAACACGCTTTCAAAACGATAATTTGGCCGCGACGTAATTTGGTTTTTATTGGATTGATACTGATCGTTATCCGAAGTCTGTCTGGACTGGTTTTACCGTGGCAGAGTAAAGTTTTACTGGATGATGTGGTGCCTAATAAAGATTACTCCCAACTATACACTTTGATCGGCATTGTTTTAGGCGCCATAACCGTACAGGCAGTCACATCCTATTTGTTAACCAGAATATTAAGCGTACAATCACAATATTTGATAAGCGAATTGCGATGTCAAGTACAGAGAAAAGTATTGTCATTGCCGATTAGTTTTTTCGATAACGCAAAATCCGGTGCGTTAGTTTCTAGAATAATGAATGACGTTGAAGGTGTCCGAAATCTTATTGGTACTGGCTTAGTACAATTAGTAGGCGGTTCATTTACGGCTATTGTGTCTTTAATTATTTTGATAAAATTAAATGCTTGGATGACGCTCTTTGTGTTTGTGCCATTATCGATATTTGGTTTTATAGCGTTGAAAGCCTTTAAATTCATTCGTCCAATTTTTAGATTGCGAGGTAAAATTAATGCCGAAGTTACCGGAAGGTTGACTGAAACATTGGCGGGCGTTCGGGTCATAAAGGCCTTTAATGCGGAAGGTCAGGAAAATATTGTTTTTGAAAAAGGCGTGGACAAATTGTATCAAAATGTCAAAAAGAGTTTAACAGCAACTGCGCTAATGACCAGCTCTTCCACGTTTTTAATTGGCGTCGCCACCACCGGAATAATGGGAATGGGAGGCTATGCGATGATGATGGGCGAAATGACCGTAGGAGATTTTCTATTCTTCACTTTAATTCTTGGTTTTATGATCGCTCCAATTGTGCAAATGAGTGATATCGGAAGTCAGCTCACAGAAGCTTTGGCAGGTTTGGACAGAACAGAAGAGCTGATGAATATGACCGCTGAGGAAGATGATCAAGAAAGAACGATACAATTACATTCTATAAAAGGCGATATCGAATTTAAAGATGTTTCATTTTCTTATGATGAAGGAAAGGAAGTCTTACATGATATCAATTTTAAAGCTCCGGCAGGCTCCGTGACGGCTTTAGTAGGAAGTTCAGGTTCAGGGAAATCGACCATTGCTGGTTTATCGGCTACATTTTTAACCCCCGAATCCGGTAAAGTTACTATTGACAATCAAGATTTATCACAAGTTAAATTAAGTAGCTACCGTCAACACTTAGGAGTGGTTTTACAAGATGAATTTTTATTTGAAGGAAGCATTCGTGAAAACATTATGTTCCCAAGACCAAATGCCACAGAGGCGGAATTACAAAATGCAGTAACCGCAGCCTACGTCAATGAGTTTACCGAGCGATTTGATGAAGGTTTGGATACTTTAATTGGCGAAAGAGGCGTCAAGCTTTCTGGTGGTCAACGCCAACGTTTAGCTATTGCCCGTGCTATTTTGGCCAACCCTAAGATCATTATTTTAGATGAAGCCACATCAAGTTTAGACACCGAAAGTGAAGCTTTGATTCAGAAAAGTTTAGCCGAATTAATTAAAGATCGGACCACTATTGTTATTGCCCATCGTTTAAGTACCATAAAAAAAGCAGATCAGATTTTAGTGATTGAAGCTGGCCATATTGTGGAACGTGGTACCCATGACCAATTGATCGCTAAGGAAGGAAGATATTATGAGTTGTACACGTATCAATCGAAAATTTAAAAAGTTAAAAACGGGGCGTTTGTTGTTTTGGTACGGTTGGTCCAGTTTGCTTTTTATTATAGGATAACTTAGATTATTTTTCTACCTTATTTTACTCTTTTTCTGTCAATACAGAAATTATCGCTTTTAATAATGCGCTCGATGATTCACTTGAACTCTCAAGTATTGCTTGTTGGTTTTCTGCTTTAATCTTGTAAGGATTTGTTTCAGTTGCATTGATTTCAATTTCATATAATCCTGTATAATTCATTATTTGTTCATAATTTTCTGTATCTGACCTCTTTGTTGTAGTTATTTCAGAAGAAGAATCTTTGTTTCCTTCATTGTCGGTTTTAACAATGGTTTTGTCTTCTATGATGGGAAGAACTTGAGTGTTTATCATTGTTGATCGTGGTAGCAAAGGAATCCATCCACTATAAATTTTCTCTGGAAGTTGTGTCGTCTGTCCAACGTAAATCATTGGAATAAAAATGGCGGTAGTTCTTAGGTCATTAATCTTGTATTCATTTTTGTCAATGTAAATACTTTTGAATTTTATCTCAAGGTTTAGGTCTATATAGTTGTAGTTTCCTTTTGTTTTGGCAATTGAAAGATTGTATATCAATTTATCTTGGATATAATATCTAAAGGCCGTTTTGTCAGCAGATAATTCTGGAATAAGTTCAATTTCGACTGCTGTTATATCCCGTTTGTCTTTCATTTTAACGGTTCTTTTAATTACCAACTTTGGTAATAAAGCGTAATTATAGCTTTCATAAAAGTTTTCTTCCGAAGCAAAACAGCTATACGCGCCTTTATAAGCACGCGCATTTTTTTTAACAGCTCCTTTAAAACCACTCACAACAAAGTCAATCACTGGTGGTAATATTGCCGCCGCTGCCGCAACCGCAGGTAGAACTGCCACTTCGACGTCTCCTTCAGTTATTTTTTTTGGTATACCTACCACGGACAGCGTTGTCTTTTCAGTAAGAATTTTAACCTTTCCCTGGTCACTGTAATTTTGAAGTTGACAATAAACTTGATTTTGTAGCGCAAAAGTCAATACGATTGTTAAAATAAATGATTTCATATTTTTATTTTTTCTTCTGAAATTTTGTTAGGTGGCTATTGAATGTCGGAATCAGGTGGTGGAAGATTCGCTTGTTTTTCTTCAGTTAAGGCTATAATTTCTTTGCGTTTTCGTAACTTTTCTATGATATTTTCATCAGCAACAGTACCAATAATTACTCCAAATTCGTAAACGTTTGTTATTTCAAATCCATCTTTGCGCAAGGAGTCAGAAATTGAACCTAGTTCTTTGATGTAGTCTTCAGAAATGGTAATTACTATATTCTTCATGAAAAAGATTTTAAGGGGGCTGTGGTTAACCCGACTCCAACATCCATTGGTAATAACCCTGGAAGTTTCTGAGCCAGATTTCTTAATTCACTTATTATTTCGGTTGGCGTAACAGTTGGATATTGTTCCCAAAGTAGTGCAACAATGCCTGCTACATGAGGCGTTGCCATACTTGTGCCTGATAGTGTTCGGTAGCGCAATGGCATGGGCCATGAAGAATATATCGTCACTCCGGGGCCAGCAATATCTATCTCTCCTGTTGGGTTAATCTGGCGATTAGAAAAATCGGCTATATTCAAGGTTTCGTCCAGAGCTGCCACTGCAAGTACTGAAGGACAATCCGCTGGGCTTCCTACTGGATTAAATTGGTTCCAAGAACGTCTACTATCATTACCTGCAGCAGCAACCACGACCGCTCCCTTTGAAACTGCATCTTGGGCAGCTCTTTCGTATGCCATATCATAGCTTTGTCCCGGAAAAACTCGTGAACCTAAAGACATAGATATGACTTTACAATCATTATTTGCAGCCCACAGTATCCCATTTAGAATCCATGATTGAGCACCACTACCTTGATTACTTAAAACTTTACCGGCGTATATTTCAGCATCTGTCGCAATGCCATAGCGTTGGCCATTCATATCCAATGAACCACAGGCGCTGCCTATACAATGTGTGCCGTGACCATGTACATCATCAGCTGTTTCATCTGGAACAAAAGATTCGGTCGTGATTTTTCGTCCCTTAAAGTCAGGGTGGTTTACATCAAAACCTGTATCTAAAATAGCTACTTTAATATCTTTCCCGGTGTATTGTGAATTAATAGCTTGAGTTGCGGTTATGCCCCATGTTGATTTTGTATTCAGTGTAGCAGGAACATCATCAGGCACGTAAACAATTTTTTCTGGCACCATCATAAAATCTGCGTTGGCATTTTCTAAGATTTTAATTTGTTCGTCTTCGCCTCCTATGAGCGCAATTCCCAAATCATTGTAAATTAAAACATCAGCATCCTGAATATTATTTTCGTTAATGGATTCCGTCCAAAAATCTGCAGTATTAGCAATTGAAAAACCTAGTTTAGTTTTAAAAAGGTTTTTCACTTTCGTAAAACTTTGGTTTTCATCTTTTAGAATGATGAAATATCTGCCTGTATATAGAGGTTTTTCATCGACGCGCCTGTCGTAAACCTCTATTACGAATTTTTCAAATGACAATAATCGTTGATTATTGTCTTTGAGAAAAGTCTGTTTTCCAAGTATAGGTTTTTTCATACTGGTTTTTATTTTGAAGTTATTTATCTTAAAGTTAATCAAGTTTTTAACTCCAAAGAATAATCCTAAAAATATTTAGGCTATATACACAGAATTGATTTTCGAAATGGTAATGCACCAGCCCAAAGTGTGGTGTTAGTAAAATTGATTTTAATATTTAAGTTATAAAATCGAGTTTGGTAAGAAACAAATGAAAGAGGGCTGTTAACAAGGAATTTTAAGAATTGTGCTTCTAAAAAGATTGTTGAAGCAATTGCTAACAACTCACAAGAAGGCAGAAAGGAATTGTTGCTAAAACTATTGAAACACATAGGTAAAAAATCAAGCAATTTTTAGCAATTTCAGCTTTTGCGGCACCAGAATCAGCCAATCGAACTTTAGATTGATAAAGTCATCAAACAAAAAATCAACTACATTCATAACAATCCGATTGTCGTCGCTTTGGTAAAGGATCCCTTTCATTATGAATACTCGAGCGCTAGGAATTATCAGGGCGATAACACAATGCTTGAAATTGATGATCCCGGATTTAGGTTTGAAGTCTAAATATATTATGGACTGAAACTTCTTTTAGCCGAGACGGGTTAGTGATTTACTGAAACCACACTCGTTACAAACGAGCGCTAGCGGTGGAAAATATCAATCACTGACCAAGGTTTACTTAGAACTCAGCCCATCTTTTTGCGAACCACCGTATACGAAACATATACGTACTGTGGTGTGAGATACGGAGTGGGGACTTTTAAGTCGTCACTCGTTTACTCGATAGCCAACTGGCTTTTATTCAATTAATAATCTTGGATTAAAACTTCAGTTGGAATATGAAGAGTAGTATTTAGTTTTCTAATCATATCTAAAGTCAGTTTTCGTTTTTTATTCAAAATCTCACTAACTCTGCTTTTAAATCCTATAATTTCTGCTAAATCTTTTTGATTCATTCCCATTTGTTCCATTCGAAACTTAATAGCCTCGATTGGGTCAGGCATTCCAATTGGAAAATTTTCATTTTCGAATCTATCAATCAAGATGGAAAGAATTTCCAATTCATCTCCTTCTTTAGTGTCTTTTTCTGAATCAAAAATATACTCAAGCCTGTCGAGTGCTCTTTGATAGTCATTTTCGTTTCTAATCGGTGATATTTTCATAATCAGATGTTATTTGCGTCAATTTTGTCGTATTCGGCGTGAGTTCCAATAAACCGTATCCAGCATATTCCGTATTCAAAGTTAAATTTCACAATCACACGATAATTATTGCCTTTGATGTTGTAAACAATTCGATTTTCTTTTAAAATACTCGCACTTGGATATTCATTCTTTAAATCGTTGATATTCTGCCATTCGGATTTTTCGGTTTCTCTATACCACGATTTTAATTGTTCATCACAATCAGCATGTTTTTCCCAAAAATCTCGTAAAGTTCGTTTCGCTATTACTCGCACGTTATACTTGTTTGTCGCAAATATACAAAAATAGTTCCCAATATGGTAATTCGCGGTTTTTAAGCTTTTGGCTAGCGTGTTTGTATGTGAGTTGTGGTGTGAATTAAGCAACTATAATAGAAAAAATTGACCTAGCCTGTGGAATTTCCACAGCTTAAGTTTGATATTTAATAAATCCGTTAATAATGATAAACGGATATATTATTTGTCCGATAACAGCAAACAATGCTATTGAATAAATTGCTAAAGTCAGATTATCATTAAAATCAAATTCCATTATAGATTCTCGGTAAAGCTGTGACAGAATCCAGATCAATAAAATTCCGCCGAAAGTCAGCACAATGTGAATCAAATTCAGCCATTTGGATAGTTTTCTGTTGGCTTTTAGCATAATCCAATATCCGAGTCCGATAATTCCAAAAGAAATTGATATCAGAGTGTTTAAGTCGAACAGTGAAAAAACGTAGAAAGTATCGTGAATATTAATATCCAAATCCTCTTTAGAACTTATAAATCCGCTTAACATAATTAAGGGAATAGAAAGCCAAAATATTAGATGTGGTTTATTAATTATTCTGTTCATTTTTCAACTTGTGGCTAACGTTTGGTTTGAGCGCAGTAGCGGGATTGACGCACGAACCTTTCGGTTTATAACAGATTTTTAATTTATAAAATGACTTTTGGTCAAACACTAACTCCGTATTGCGTTTATACTCGTGTTATGGTGTATTTTTTTCGGTTATAGGAATGTCAATCCAATTCTTCTATTCAAACCTTGTTCAAAAATCCGTATTAATGTCGAAAGTTGAATATTTCCTTTTCCGTTTTCAAGTTTCGATATGTAACTTTTTTTTGTTCCAGCTTTGTCCGCAAGTTGTTCCTGCGTAAGATTTGCTTCTTTTCGAGCGGATTTAAGCATTTCACTAATAATAAACATTTGAGCGCCTTCCTCGTATTTATTTCGACTTTCAGTTCCGATTCGACCGTGTTCTAACTCAATTAGTTCGTTGAAATTATTTATGTCTTTATATTTTTCCATAACTTTTATTTTTTGTTTTCAAAATAGTCTTTCATTAATTGCTCCGCTTTATCGATTTCTTTTTGCGGTGTCTTTTGGGTCTTTTTTTGAAAACCGTTAAAAAGAACTACAAGTTTTCCTTCATCGAAACAGCAAAAAATCCGATAGATATCTGATTGGTATTCAACTCGGATTTCATAAAGTCCGTTTGTTCCTGTTAGATGTTTTAAAAACTTTTCGGGAACGCGGTCAACTTGCCTAATCAACTCAAAAACGTATTGAATTTTTCCTTTTACTTTTGAATTCTGTTTTTGGTAGAATGCTATAAAGTGGTTTCCGTGAAAGATTATTTTTCTAATCATTGAACAAAGTTATCTTAAAGGATAACAATTTCCAAATATTTCTGTATTTTTATTGGTCTGGTCAAATGCACCACAACGTGATGTGTATGGTTAGATGCGTGGTTCAGCAACTAAAATAATAAACAAATATGGACAAGAGAAAATTCTGAAGGAATTTTCCAGATAAGCACTTGCCAAAGCAATTATTTATACACCGTGTGTGTGCCCAGCACGGGCATCTTTTTATTTACCGAAAGGTAAATAATTAATCTAGAGGGTGCAAGTCCCTTATGAGCAGGGGTAACCCATTCGACAGGCTCAGGGCAGGTGCCTTGAACCATTAGTAAGCTGCAAGCTCGTTTATCGTGAGGTAATGAGTGAAGAAAGCAGGACTACAAAACTCGGTACTGACCCTTCGACATGCTCAGGATAAACCAAACCCTATAAGAAGCATTTATGCACGGGTAAGTAAGCACACTTCGACTGGGCTCAGTGCATCGCATCATTGTAAAGCCCAAAGATTACAAAAGTGCATGGATGTAGATACGGCAGGGATCGAGTGAAAGAAGATGTCATTACAGTTCGACAGGGTCACTGCATTGCCTGGGGAGGTTTCCCAAACCACGTGTAGTTCAATGGAGAAGTTCGCACAGGTAATAGTATTTAAAGGAAACG
>JBBSRC010000063.1:0-27066 GCA_038243395.1 Flavobacteriales bacterium
AAGCCGCGTTTGTACTCTTCACGAACTTCAGTTCCAGGACATTTAGGAGCTACCATAATCACGGTAATATCTTCACGTATTTTTGTGCCTTCTTCCACAATATTAAAACCATGGGAATAGCTTAAGGTTGCTCCTTTTTTCATCAAGGGCATGATCGTTTTTACAACATCAGTATGTTGTTTGTCTGGCGTTAAATTCAAGACTAAATCGGCCGTTGGTAGCAAATCTTCATAAGTGCCCACTGTAAATCCGTTAGACGTAGCATTTTTATAAGAATCGCGTTTCTCGGTAATTGCAGCTTCACGCAATGCATAAGAAATATCTAAACCAGAATCGCGCATGTTTAAACCTTGGTTTAATCCTTGGGCGCCACAGCCAATAATAACTATTTTCTTTCCTTTTAATGCGTTGATGCCATCTTCAAATTCGGAAGCATCCATAAAACGGCATTTTCCTAATTGCTCTAATTGGTTCCTTAACGGTAATGTGTTGAAATAATTTGACATTTTATTTAATTTTTAATGTTGAAATGCATCTAGCATTTTTGATATTTTCATTTCGTCTTTGGTCACTGCAATACGTCCTGAACGAGTAAATTGCATAATTCCAAAGACACTTAATTCACGATGTAATAACTCTAATTCTTCTTTACGACCTGATTTTTCAATGACGAAAAATTCTCGATTAACGGTCACAATCCGAGCATTGCTTTCTTTGATGATATTTTGGATTTCGCGTTCATCAAAAAGTAAATTCGATTTAAGCTTAAACATGCAGGATTCTTGATAAATGGTCTCCTCTTCAGTGTGATAATACGCTTTAATCACATCGATTTGTTTTTCTATCTGACCAATAATTTTTTTCATACGTTCTTCGGTCAGTAGTAAAACAATTGTCCATTTTGATACATTTTCAATTTCCGATGCAGAAATATTAATACTTTCTAGATTCAGATGACGACGTTGGAAAATGGCCGAAATACGGTTTAGTAAGCCGATGTTGTTTTCGGTGTAAATGGATACGGTGTATAATTTATTTTCGCTCATTGTTGTAATAAGATTTTAGAGGATAGAGAATAGAGGAGAAACATGATGGTACTTGCATTTTTAATCTCTTCTCTTTATCCTATATTCTTTTTTCAATATAATTGTTGTCTTGATATTTCGTGCTTCTAGCTCCAAGTCTATTCCAAACGCACATCAGATACACTGGCGCCACTTGGAATCATTGGAAAGACGTTACCTTCTTTTTCGACGCATACTTCTAAAAAGTAGGGACCATCACAAGCCATCATTTCAGCAACGGCATTTTTCAATTCTTCGCGCTTGGTCACTTTTTGAGCTTCGATATAATAGCCTTTTGCAATCGCTACAAAATTAGGATTGACCATCTCTGTAGATGCATAGCGTTTTTCAAAAAACAACTGTTGCCATTGACGCACCATTCCTAAAAACTCATTGTTTAAGACGACAATCTTTACCGGAACTTTCTGTTGAAAAATGGTTCCCAATTCTTGAATGGTCATTTGGTAGCCTCCGTCGCCAATAATAGCAACAACATCACGCTCTGGCGCTGACATTTTAGCACCAATAGCCGCAGGAAGTGCAAACCCCATAGTGCCTAATCCTCCAGAAGTGATATTACTTCTAGTGGTGGTAAATTCGGCATAACGGCAAGCGATCATTTGGTGTTGTCCAACGTCAGACACGATGGCGGCATTTCCTTTGGTTTGGATATTGATTTCTTTGAGCACTTCGCCCATAGTCAAACCTTCCTTGGTTGGATATAAATCGTCTTTGATGACTTTTTCAAATTCGATAGCATATAAATCTTTGAATTGCTGATGCCATTCGGGATGAGAGTTCTCCTTTAACAAAGGCAATAGTAACGACAGACTTTCCTTAGCATTACCCAAAACAGAAACATCAGTTTTCACATTTTTATCAATCTCAGCAGCGTCGATATCAAAGTGAATTATTTTGGCCTGCTTCGCGTAGGTTGCTAAATTACCAGTAACGCGATCGTCAAAACGCATCCCTATGGCAATCAACACATCGCACTCGTTGGTCAGTACATTAGGTGCATAATTACCATGCATACCGACCATTCCAATATTTAGAGGGTGAGCTGTAGGAATTGCCGAAGCGCCCAAAATAGTCCATGCTGCAGGAATTCCGGCTTTTTCGATGATGGATTTTAATTCATTTTCTGCGGTACCTAAAATCACACCTTGTCCCCAGACAATCATTGGTTTCTTAGCAGAATTTATCAAAAGTGCGGCCGCCTTAACATCGTCAATATCCGTGTTTGGAACTGGATTATAACTTCTGACACGGGTGCATTTTTCATATGAAAAATCAAACTCTTCAAACTGAGCATCTTTAGTGATGTCGATCAACACCGGCCCCGGACGACCACTTTTAGCAATATAAAATGCTTTAGCGATAATTTCAGGGATTTGTGAAGCCTTAGTTATCTGATGATTCCACTTGGTGACTGGCGTTGAAATCCCAATAATATCAGTTTCTTGAAAGGCATCGCTGCCCAATAAATGTGAGGCTACTTGACCTGTAATGCACACCATTGGTGTGGAATCTATTTGAGCATCTGCAATGCCCGTTATCAAATTTGTAGCGCCAGGCCCAGAAGTGGCCATAGCGACCCCAACTTTTCCTGAAATACGCGCATAACCTTGTGCCGCATGCGTAGCGCCTTGTTCATGGCGTGTGAGGACGTGATGAATCTGATCTCTAAATTTATATAGTTCATCATAAACTGGCATGATGGCACCACCTGGATATCCATATAAAATATCCACGCCTTCCGCAATTAAACATCTAATAATGGCTTCACTGCCGGAAATACGTATCGTAGTGGCAGTTGTTTTTTGTTCTTTATTTAAAGTTTGTGTATTCATAGGTTTAACTTCAATAATTAGAATTCATCCGTAACACATCCTTTAGATGCTGAGGAAACTGTTTTTGCATATTTATAAAGGACACCACGCTGAAACTTTAATGCCGGTGCCTGCCATTTTAAGCGGCGATTTTGAAGTTCTTCATCGGAAACTTCCAAGTTAATGGTATTGGTTTCCGCGTCAATGGTAATCAGATCCCCATCTTTTACTAAAGCAATAGTACCACCTTCTTGTGCTTCTGGAGTAATATGTCCTACTACAAAACCATGGGTGCCTCCTGAGAATCTTCCATCCGTAATCAATGCTACGTCATTGCCTAAACCTGCTCCAATAATAGCTGCAGTTGGCTTTAGCATTTCAGGCATTCCCGGGCCTCCTTTTGGACCTTCGTAACGTATGACTACGACATCACCTTTTTCAACTTTTCCATCTCTAATACCGTCATTGGCGGCGTATTCTCCTTCAAATACTTTCGCTTTTCCTGCAAAACGTAAACCCTCTTTTCCTGTGATTTTTGCCACACTACCTTCCGTAGCAAGGTTACCATATAGCATTCTTAAATGGCCAGAGATTTTAATTGGATTCTCGATGGTTTTGATGACATCTTGACCCTCAGTTAAATCTTGAACATCTAATAGGTTTTCTGCCATTGTTTTTCCCGTTACGGTCATACAATCGCCATGCAACATGCCTTTTTTCAAAAGATATTTTAAAACTGCTGGAATGCCTCCAACGGCATGAATATCTTCCATAAGATATTTTCCGCTTGGTTTTAAATCGGCTAAAAATGGTGTGTTATCACTAATATTTTGAAAATCCTTTAATGTAAATTCAATATCAGCAGCTCTGGCAATTGCTAAGAAATGGAGGACAGCATTGGTAGAACCACCAAGAATTGTTACCAATCGCACTGCATTTTCCATAGATTTTCTGGTAATGATATCCGATGGTTTGATATCTTTTTCCAAAAGAAGACGCATACATTCACCGGCTTGGACAGACTCAGTTTGCTTGGCCTCGCTCAGCGCTGGATTTGAAGAATTAAAAGGCAAGGTCATTCCCAGGGCTTCAATCGCGGAAGCCATTGTGTTTGCTGTGTACATGCCTCCGCAAGCTCCTGCGCCAGGGCATGCTTTTTCAACAATACTTTGGTAATCGGTTTCGGTCATGGTGCCTGCAACTTTGCTGCCCCATGCTTCAAATGCTGAAACAATATCTAATTTTTGCCCATTATGACATCCTGAATCGATGGTGCCGCCATAAACTAAAATGCTTGGACGATCTAACCGGATCATCGCCATTAAAGCGCCAGGCATGTTTTTATCACAACCAACAACAGTAACCAAACCATCGTAGCTCATCGCTTGGACGACAGTTTCCATGGAATCTGCAATAATATCACGAGAAGGCAAAGAGTAGCGCATCCCGGGAGTTCCCATTGAAATGCCATCACTGACACCAATTGTATTAAAAATCAAGCCGATAATATCTTCATTTTTTGTTCCTTCTTTTACCAATTTTGCCAAATCATTTAAGTGCATATTGCAAGGATTGCCTTCATATCCTGTACTGGCAATTCCAATCATGGGTTTGAAAAAATCTGCAGTAGTTAAACCAATGGCATGCAACATTGCTTGAGCAGCGGGTTGCGTAGGATCTTGTGTTACGGTTTTACTATATTTATTTAATTCACTCATAGTGCTTCTGATAGTTTGTTTTTGCGTTGCCCTAAAACTTCTTGTTGGTACAACTTCATTAATTTATAGCCTAAACTATTGCCCCATTCTAAAGGAAATTCATAATCGTCCAAGGATTTTAAGCCCACGACTTCCGCAGCCGTTCCTGTGAAGAAGGCACTGTCCGCTTGTTTTAATTCGTCCAATCTGAAATGCTTTTCTTCAACGGGAATTCCTTCTTGTTGGCAAATTTCTAAAATGGTGGAACGTGTAATTCCTGCCATGATGTTGCCTTTCTTAGGTGTGAATAATTTGCCATCTTTCTCCATAAAAATATTTGCACCTGAACATTCAGCTACATTCCCATGCATGTCGAGCAATAAAGCTTCATCAAAACCTGCGTCTTTAGCTTCGTTGGTTGATAAGATGGAGTTGATATAATGTCCGGTTACTTTAGCTTCAACAAAGCAAGATTTAGGATTTGGACGTTCAAACGATGAGGTTTTTACGCGCAATAAGGTATCGCCCATTAATTTTGGCCATGCCCAGCACTGAATAGTCAAGATAGATTCTTTTGAAGTGTACAATCCCATATTGTCGCCTGTAGTAATCAAGGGTCGGATATAGGCATCTTCCAATTGGTTTTTTCTTAAAAGATCGTAGGTAATTGCAATGAGTTCTTCCACGGTATAATTGAAAGGAATACCCATAACTTTAGCGCCATATTTTAGTCGCTCGTAGTGTGCTTCGGCTTTAAAGATTTTGGTGCCTTCAGCGGTTTTGTACGTTCTGATGCCTTCAAAAACGCCATTGCCATAGTGTAACGTCTGGCTGTATAAGCTGGTCTTTGCAGTTTCAGGTTTTAAGAAATTACCGTTGTGGTAAATAATAGATTGTTTATTGTAATACGCGTTCATAGTCATTTAAAGTTCTAAAATTAATATAAGGTCTGATTTCAGTGATTCAAATTTGGTGTTTAAGACTAAACTCAGTGTTTGTTATTAATACTCATGTTATTGATAAACAATAGTTTAGGTCGATTTATTTATGATGTTCAAATCGCTAAACTTTATAGTTAAAAAAGCCTCTATCTCAATTGATACAGGCTTTTTAGGAAAATAGCATGCTGGATCAACTAACTGGAGTTAATAATGACGACACTAATAATTAAAATCGAAAGATTCATGTTTAAGAGATTACTGTATTAAAATCCCGTTGAAAAAGCGGGATTAGTTCAACTTTCTGTTTTGATCTCGGTACTTCGCTCCCGATAGCAATCGGGATTCAAAACGGAGTTTTACTAATAAAAAAAGCCTTCCAAATATGAGGAAGGCTTTACGTTATAAAATTAAACTTAGTGTACCATTCCTCATCGCTGTGACAAAATCACGACGCGAATAATAGAAATAATATTTAAATTTTGTTTGTTCATTGATTGTTCAAAAGTGAAAAAAGTAGTTTACAATTCCTAATTTCTGGCTTGCGAATTTTTATTTATTTTTCAAATTGCTTATAATATTGCTCATTTTTACGTGGTAACTACGGTAATTATGAAGACTAAATTATAAGATTATCTCATTTATTTCTAAGCAGAATTCCTGCTCGCATTAATATTTCCGAACAACGAACGGGTTACAATTTTTTCATACACTTTAATTTGTTCTTCATCTCTTGGCGATTCTTTTTCCAATTCCTGAATTTTCTTTAAAGCAAATTGTTGGATTGTCAATAATGGCAGTACGATCGATTCTCTAATGCTTATGGAGGCTTTACCTGAAGGCTCTTCCTGCATTAATTCTTGATATCCTGTCAATTTAAGGATTAATCGTTTTGTGGTCACATATTCGTCATAAATGATGTTCCAGAACGCACCATATTCTGCGTCGTCAGACATGTATTTTGTCAAATCAAAAAATGATTTTGATAAGGACATCATACTATTTTCAATAAGCGTCTTGAAGAAACTTGAGGTTTTGAAAAGGTGCTGTACTTTTTCAAATTCATTAGCATCTTCGTAATATTTTAAAGCTGTGCCAACGCCGAAGAATCCAGGAACATTTTGCTTGAGTTGACTCCAAGAACCCACAAAAGGAATGGCTCTTAAATCTTCAAAAACTAGTCCATCAGATTTTCCACGTTTGGTCGGTCTACTTCCAATATTGGTCTTTGCATAATATTTCAAAGTACTCATATTCTCTAAATAAGAAATGAATTTTGGATGTGCTTTAAAGTCGGCATAGGCTTTATAACTCAATGTGGCCAAATTATCCATGACGTCCCTGTTTTCTGGAACCATGCGCAAATCGGCGTCACTTAAACTATTATGGATCCCGGAACTAATCAACTGTTCCAAATTATATTGTGACGAATCTAAGGTGCCAAAATTGGAACTGATCGTTTGTCCTTGTATGGTTAATTGAACTTCTTTATCTTCTATGGTTGGGCCTAAAGACGCATAAAAATTATGAGTTTTTCCGCCACCTCGTGCAGGTGGGCCACCACGACCATCGAAGAAAATAGCGGTTACATCATACTTTCGCGAAACTTCAGTAAGGCGTTCTTTAGCATTATAAATCGCCCAGTTGGCCATTAGATACCCACCATCTTTGGTACCGTCACTAAATCCGAGCATAATGGTTTGTTTATTACCTCTTGATTTAAGATGCGCACTATAGTCAGGATTGGTGTATAGCTCATCCATCACTACATGAGCATTTTCCAAATCGGTAATCGTTTCGAAAAGAGGGCCGATGTCTAGAGGCATTTCATCCTGAAACGCTACTAGTTTTAACATCGCATACAATTGCATAACATGCAAAGTAGATTGATTGTTACTGATGATATATCTATTACAAGCCTTTTCTCCATTGGATTCCTGGATGGTTTTTATGGCTTCAATCGTTTTTAAAGTTTTGAGAGTTTCTTCATCCTTGATCACTGAAAGATCGATTTTTCCGTTAACCTTTGAGAGGAAATCCACTTGTTCTTTTTCTGAAAGTTTAAAGTAATTTTCCGGAAAAAGGGTGTTGCCACTTTCTAACAAGGATTCTACTAAGTCGTTAAATACTTTTTCATGGGCGCGACTGTCTTGACGGATGTCCAGAGTAGAAAAATGGAATCCGAAAAGATGAATTTTATTAATTAAACTATTAATTTCGGAAACATATAAGGATTGATGCTCCTTAATAATAACCTCCTTTATTGACAGCAATTCAGTTTTGAAACTTTCCAAAGTCAATTCGGAAGGATTACCAATCATAAGCGCATACAGTTCATTTTCCAATACAGACATCGTATCTTCAATCCCTCTAAAAGTAAGTTTGCGTTTTAGTCCTCTAACATCACGATAATAATTTTTAATGATGGTTTCCTTTAAACGTGCAGCGACCTTAAGTGTGATTTCGGGCGTAACGAATGGGTTTCCATCTCTATCGCCACCTGGCCAAAAGCCAATATTGATAATATCGTTATCGATCTGTTTTCCATCAAAAATATTCTGTTGGATATAATCAAAAATGTCTCCAAAGGATTTGTAGAATACGTGCTCCAAGTACCAGATTAAGCTGACAGCTTCATCATATGGCGTTGGTTTTTCGTGCTTAAAGAAAGGTGTTTTCCCTAACTGTGCCAATAAATCATTGATTCGCAATAAATCATTTTCTTTAATGGCTTCCGTCAGATCCGTAATTATTCCTAATACGGAGCCGGGATAAAATTGGGTAGGATGCGCGGTCAATACAATGCGCACTTTAAATTCTTCCAAATATTTTTGGAGAAGTTCCAATTTGTTTTCGGCGGTAACCAATTCTTTTAAACTTCTTAAAGTTCCAATCCCATCCATATTATTGACTACGGGAAAAGCAGCATCTTCAATGGCGTCAAATAATACCACTTGCCGTTCGATATATTGAATAAAGCGGAACAGCAAGTTGATTTGACTTTCAGGAGTACGTCGGGCTTGGTATTTTTCAAAGAAGCTTTCTACTATGGTAGTTGGATCATCTCCAGCACTAAAGCCTTTTTGGCAGGTTTCATGAAATAAAGGCAATAAAACACCGGTTTTTGTGACGGCGTCAAATGGCAAAGTCATGAAAATGCCATTATAAATTTGATATTTTGATAAAACACTTTGATTAAAGCGCGTTAATTTTGGTTGTTTGGACATTGTTATGAAAGTATTTGAACTTCTAAAATTACTAAAGCTAAGTGTAACAGGTTGACAAATGGGAAACTTTTACCAAATAAAGAAATTTTGGAGTTTCATATTTAAGATATCGCAATAAAGCAAGGCCTATAGTGATGATTACATTTTCAGTATTATAATTCTCATGGAAATAGTTACAACATGGTTGATAACAATAGTGTGCCTACCACTAATAGGATGATGGATAAAAGACCACCAATAACTAAGAAGTGTTTAAATTTATAAGCCCCTGTACCATAAATAAGCGTATTCGTTTGATATCCCATCGGAGTAAAGAAGCTAAAATTGGCAGCAAACATGACGGCAAGTAAAAAAGGTTTGGCTGGCAGGTCTAATCCTGCAGCAATGGTAATGGCAATTGGCGTGATCACAACGGCTGTGGCATTATTTGACATAAAACCGCTCATTAACATCGTAATGCCAAACAGAACGCCTAAAATAATAATGTTGTTTTGACCCGTTAGCAGTTCCAATAATTGCGCCGAAATCCAAAGATCTGTTTTTGAATTGTTCATGGCAATTCCCAAAGGAATCATCCCCGCTAACAAGAAAATGATTTGCCAATTGACCTTTTTATAAATATTTGAAAGGGTAATGCAATTTGTAATCAATAATAAGGCAACACCAGTTAAAGAACTCGCCAAAATGCTTAAAACACCGCTGGCGGCTAAGCCAATAACCATCAAAAGTGAGAACAGACTGGTTGCGCGTTTGTATTTGTTGATCTTGTAATCTTCTTCATGCTGTCTTAAAACAATAGTATTATCAAGTGAATATAAATGTTTGAGCTCATCCTCTTTCGCTTTTAAAAGCAATTTATCTCCAGCTTGCAAATTGGTATTTTTTATAATTTTTGGAAGATTCAAACGCATGCCTTTTTCGAAATGTTTTCTATTTTGAATCCCCAAAGGTCTGGCCACATTATAAAGAAGACCTTTTATTTGAGAGAAGGATTTATCAATGAATTCAGAACCGGGAAGAATTAATAATTCCACATAACTGTAAACACTTTTTTCATGAGCCGGATCGATTTTAGGATCTAAATCTTCTTGAAAATAGAGTTCGTTTTCAGAGGTCAGTTTAAAATCATCGGTGGAAATTGCAGCATACGATTTCACGTCACTTAAGACGACTAGTTTATCGTCCGCTCTTAAAGTTGTATTGGGCCCTGGAGAATTATTTATAATACCATCACGGATAAGTTTTAAGACGCGAATGTCTGGGTTTTTATAAAATTTAGCTTCAGAAATGGCTGTGCCAATAAGTTTTGATTCAGGTTTTACGGTCAGTGTAAACATGAAATTATTGTCCACATACACATCATGAAGTTGGTCATTATTAGCCTTGGGTAACCATCTACTAGCAAAGGTCATAAACACGACCCCCACGGCTAGGAGCACGAGTCCGTACAGACTGAATTCAAAAAACGAAAAGGGTTCAGCGCCCAACTTGATAGCGACAGAATTTACCAAAAGGTTAGTGGACGTTCCCATTAAGGTACAGCTACCTCCTAAAATACCTGCAAATGAAATGGGCATTAATAATTTAGGTGCAGAAAAGTTATACTTCTCCGAAAGTTGAGCTATAATTTTTATAAAAATTACCACAACTGCCGTGGTACTAATAAATGCAGAGATAGAAGCCGAGATTAGCATGAAGACCGGAACCATCAATATCATGGGTAAAATTTTAAGCTTTTTGATGGACTGCGTCAAAAGATCAATGACGCCATTATCTTCGAGTCCAATGGCTAAAATCATGAGCATTAAAATCGTAATCGTTGCAGGACTAGAAAATCCGCTAATGGCTTCTTCCGGGGATGTTATTCCGGATAGAACCAGTGCCACGATAATTAAGAACGCGATTTTATCAATGGGTAAGGCCTCCGTCGCAAAGAGCAGAATTGTTATTCCCAGAATGATAAACACAAGGATTATTTCAAAACTCATAGAAACCGTTATTGCAATAGATTAATTAAAGACCGAAACCTACACCTACCTGGATGATGGCATCTTCTTTGGATACGAAATATCCGGCGTTTATGGAAAGTGCATTTAAACTGCCGAGCCAAATTCCGCCTCCAAATGAATTATGCCACGTGTTGGACATATCATCTGAAACCCAAACCCGTCCATAGTCAAATCCTCCATAAATACCTACAGTAATAGGTGCTACTGCAGTGATGTATTCCCTTATACGGAGTTTCAAATCCGTACTTTGATAAAAAGATGTCTTTCCAGAGAAGCGATCATTTCTAAAACCTCGTAAACCCGTTTTGCCTCCGATAGATTGGGCATGGTAAAAGAAGAATTTTTCGCCAAAATTGGTTCGTACCTCGGCGGTAGAAGAAAGTACCAAATCTCCAGAAGGGATTAATTTCTTATCAAAACCTAATTTCAAAGCTGCATATCCAAAATGGTTATTATCCAATTTCAAATTTTTCTTATAGCCTAAAACTGCTTTAAAATGAAGTCCACGCGTTGGAAAGTCCATGGCATCCGTATTTTCGTATAGAATATCAGCTTCCGCACCCACATAATTTTGACTTTCAAAAACGTCATTTCCAAAGTTGTCGGTAGTAAACAATCGATTTGGATTTTCTTCGACTTTGAAATTTTCGAAAAGTGCGTGAAAATGAATGGTCCGATATGCGATGCCAGTACGTAATTTCAATTGTTTGATGCGTGCTCGGTTAAAATTTTTGTCAAGTTCATCTTTATCGTATTCGGAGTCATTTCCATAACCAAAATAATTACTGGCGAATTGCGGACTTGTATAATAGCCCACGACTTCAAAATTCCAGTTGGGTATAATGTTGGCAAATAGACCAACGTATTCCGCTTCTAAAGCATTAAAATTAAAGAAGTAATTAGCAGATAAAGAGTGTTTATATCTGAAATCTTCCCCATTAAAACCGTGGTTGGTGTAGGTGTCTTTAGCTCCCAAGAATAAACCATCATCTGTTCGAAATCCCAAATTAGGAAAAAAGACATTGCTGTTTTCTTTGAATTCACGATAAATAAAAGTGTTGGTTTCATAGAGCGGCGTGAATTGCTTTGCCGGTGTTTTGTCGGTAAATTCAGCTCTTTCATGTTTCCAATCATATACTTTAATTTTTTTTCGATTGCTGATTTCAAATACATCGTCTCCATACCCGCCTATTAACCGCACCATGATTTCTTTGTCACCTTCTCCCGAGACTATAAACTGATCATCATCATTTAAGCCGTAAATCCAAAGTTCCTTGGTCTCTTTTCTGTCAAAAGTCCGTTCAAAAAATACCGGATTTGGGGCATCCGATTTTAAACGTTTAAGAACCACTTTAGTCTGCCCTTTTGGAAGTCTTGTGATTTCAATTTTATCATCTTTGTGTGTGCCATGGATGACTACAATTTTTTGCATCCTGTCGCCATAACGTTTGGCAATATCATCGAGGTTTTTCAATCGGCCTTTCAGTTTATTTTTAATGTCTTCTGAAGCGGCATCTTGAACTTCTGCAGGCAATCTTTTAAAAGCGTCTTCAATCACATCATCCGTCATTTGGGATTGAATTATTTCGGCTTCTTCTACCCAGACAGAGGCATCGTGCTTATTCAAAAATGCGATATCCAAATTATTGGCCTCGGCATTAAACCACTTCACGTTCTTAATATCCGTATCGTAGGATTGCCAAAAGCGAACGTCTGGTACCAACATTTTAATGATTGGAATAGCAACGCCATCAAACTTTGAAAATGCGGCGTCCCGATCTTTTGGAATGGGGATAAAGCGCGTGTTATCTTTATCAATTTCATATTGGATCCATCGCCATTGACCTTCATGACGATCCCAATCGCCAATAAGCATGTCAAATAATCGTGCACGAATATAGGCGCGCTGATCGATCGTGTATTTTTCACTTCTGTTCAGTTTTTCCAATACATCGGTTGTGCTTTCAAAATTGACAGCCTCACCTTTCTCTTCAGGATTTGCCCGGTTAAAGCCTTCATAATCCTTCTGTTCCATCATCGGTCGTTCTTCGATAAAATAAAGTTGATCGCCATAATCATCGCCTAACAATCTAAATCCAGGCTGTTTTGGTAAATAATACAATTGTGGATTGGCATGATTGATACCTGCCGATTTTGCTAGCGGATCAATTATTAATTGCATGTAAGGATGCGTTGTACTGAAGAAATCATAAATGATCGTTTCAGGAAAAGTCCCTTTAAAATCTTCATCAGAATAAGCTATTCCGGGTACTTTAAAACGCAAAAACTTAAGTGCATCCTTTTGCAAGCCTCTCATGGCGTAATCTTTTCCTTCAGAATTTTGAAGACGGGCGGAAAAAGATTGATGCCCACCACTTTGTTTGGTTACTTTTAATCCTGAATATAAAGTATCCAATATACCGATCTCTGCAGTCACAGGTTTGCCAAAATAACTACGGTAACGTTCGCCCCAAATAAATTTATAAAAACCTGATTTATCAAGTTTTTTTTCATCTGTAGTTATCGTCAGTGTTTTTGTAGAATTAGAAAATTTAGGGATCGGGTAAGGTTCTTTCTTTTTAGGAAATTTGTCATTAAGGTCAAAAGCGTAAGTTTCTTTTTCAGTAATAAATTGAACATCAGATGTCCCATCATCATAGTAATTTATGATTGCAAAACCTTTTTCGCCATAAGTGAATTTACCCTCAAAATCCAAGGAACCACCAATATTAGAAATTGTTCCTTTCGAAATTTTTGTCCCTGTTCGCGAGCCTAAGGAGCCACTGATAATTTGTCGAATATTTTTACTCGCCAAATACTGTAAGCTTTCCTCGTGGCCTGATACAATAGTCACGCGATCATTATCCTGTACCAAAGAACTAATGGTAGAACGCAAATAATTATAACGAAGAGAACTGAGCTGTTGTTGGGAAAAACCTCCTAAATCCACGATTTCATGAATGACATTGCCTACAATCGGTAATGGCGTTATGCTTTCTAAAAAAGTTTGTTCTCCCGCATATTTACCATTGCTAAAAATAGGATGATGCATCACAATCAACAAGTTTTTACCTCTTGAATCTTTAATGTAGCTTTCAAATTCTTCGTTAAATCTGCGCTTGGTATTGATGTCGGTGCATTTTTTATTCATCCCATCAACATGATCCCAGTTGGTTTCGAACCAATTGGAGTCGACGTAAAGGATATCAAGCGTTTCATCGATTTCAACATATTCTAAGGGACAGACATTAGTTGGTTGTACTTCGAAGTTTTTGATGTTATGGTCTTTTAAATAGTCTTCAACCCATTCAATTTTTTTGGTATTCTTGCTGCTCCATTCGTGATGTCCCGGAATGAAGACAGTCTTGCCTTTAAAATCTTTGGCAATTTCAATCTGTGCTTTAATAAAGGATTCATTGGTGTTATTGTCGGCGTTTTTCGAAATGTAGTCGCCCGTATAAAGTAAGGTGCTTTTTTTGCTGGCTTTGTCTAAATAAGATTTCAGCAATTTTTGCAACTCTGGATTGGCATCTGGAGTTTCTGTGCCAAGTCCGCCAGCTACAAAAAACGTATGGATTGGTTTTTTGGATGATGATTCTTGTTTTGCACTAATTTTTGATTGTGGCTTATAAGTAGCGCAACCTGCAAGGGTCACTACAAACAGAAAGATGAAAATTTTATGCATTGAAAATCTTGAAATATTTATTATCATAAAGCCGTAATATCTTAATTTAGAACACGTTCAAAAAAAGCGCTAAATATCTAAAATGCTGTGCATATTATTAATTGTTTCAAACTTCAAGGCATCCATTTGAAATTATTATTGACTGCATAATTTTTGAAAGAATCCTTAGATGCTTATAAACGCAATAGTTTGTTGAACGACCTCTTTCAGAGGCTTTGGAAGATTATTATCTGCCCAAGGATGCGATGCGCCAAAAACATGATCACTTTGTTCTATGGGAAATAGAATAGCCTCGGAGTTCCATGAATGCAAATCTTCAGCTTCAGAATATTTTACAGAGGGATCATTTTTTGCATGAATAATAAGGTGCGGAATGTGCAAGGTTTTTACAGCATTTTCAATATTTAATCGCTCTTCATTTGCTTTAAAATCTTCATAAAACTGAAAATTGTGTGGCAGGTTTTGCTTGGTTCGGCCGTTGAGTACATACTTGACTCCATCGGCTCGCCATTGCTCCAATTCTCCACCTGTCGCCGTACGTTGGCCAAAGTCGCTCACGCCGGCCCAACTCACTAATTTGGTCACTCTATCATCTTCGGATGCTTTCAGGGTTGCAATACCTCCACCGCGTGAATGCCCAATCAGGATGAGGTTATTTGGATCAATTTCGGCATAAAAAGGATTCTCCATGGAATGCATATAGTTGATGAGGTCATCCAGATCTTCCAATTCCTTGGAATAATTATTTTCGGCGAAAGCCTCCAAATCAGGGAAATCAATCGGTTGTTCCATGGTGCCGCCATTGTGCGAAAAATTGAATTTCACAAAAAAGAAACCCGCTTCAGAAAAAGCATTGGCCACTAAGTCCCAAGCGCCCCAATCTTTAAAGCCTTTGTAGCCGTGGCAAAAAATAACTAATGGTTTTTGGGTGTTGGAAGCTTTATAAAAGACATCCCAAAGAATTGGCTTCTTGCCTTCTCTTCTTAAAATTATATTTTTGTTTGTCATGATACTGATAAAAATACGGCATTATTTTCTTTTATCAATTACGAGAACAGGTTTTCGGCTTAGTTTAGGGAAGCGTAAGGCATCAATAACAGTTTTATCACACCACTCAATCTTTGGCGTGACACGTAATTTGGCTCTAAAATGATCTTTTATTTGACTCAATAACACCTCTGAAGGATTGTTTGAAGCAATTTTAATTACGATTTCATCAGTTCCGATCGTATTGTGACTAATTTCAATAACGAAGCATTCCAGTTGATTGAAATGATTGAGAATATTTTGCATTGCGGGTGGATATAAAGTGGTGCCTTTATATTTTATCATTTGTTTTTTGCGACCTTCAATGGGCCCGAGTCGCATGGTTGTGCGTCCGCAACGACATGATTCATAATGAGCTTTCATCATGTCGCCAGTTTTAAAACGTAGTAGTGGCATGGCCTCAATGCCTAAAGTTGTAATTGTGAGTTCGCCAATTGTGCCTTCTTCAACGGGTTGGTCATTGTCGTCCAAAAGTTCAGCAATAATCAGTTCAGGATGGAGATGGCCGCCATGTTGCGCTTCGCATTCGGTAAAAGCCGTGCTCATCTCAGTAGAAGCGTAGGTGGAAAATAAGTCGATCTGCCAATGTTCGCTAATCTTTTGTCCTAAAGTATTTAAGGTAAAGTCGTCGTTTCTGAAAGCTTCGCCAATACAAATGGCGCCTTTTACACCAGATGTATTTAGATCGAGATCATGTTGTTCTGCATATTCTATCATTTTCAATAAAAATGAAGGCACAACAATGAGGTAGGTTGGTTTAAACTTTAAAATAGAATCCCATTGTAGTTCGGGAATTCCGGCACCGACTCTAATAATGCCAGCTCCCAATTTCCGAACGCCTAAAAAGTAGGCTAAACCTGCCATAAAACGCCGGTCAATGGTGGTCATCAATTGTAGAATATCGTCTGAAGTGACACCAGCACAAGCAAAAGAAATTGCTTCATTATAGGCCAACCGGTCTAAATCGGCATCCGTTAACGCAAAGGTTACCGGATCTCCTAAAGTGCCAGAAGTAGTGACATAGTCTATTATTTTTGATTTAGGAACACAGATGAAATCGTCATTAAAGTGCTGCAGATCATCCTTGGTGGTTACAGGTATTTTCGTTAAATCTTCAAGCGTTTGAATCTCTGAAATCTCAACGCAATGTTTTTCAAAATGCCGCTTGTAGAATGGGGAATTTTTTGAAAGATAATCCAAGGCAACTTTTAGTTTCTCTTCTTGAAATGCTTTAATTTCTGTTGCAGATTTGGTTTCAATTTCAGGAATCATTAGAGTTTAAGTTTAGAGTGAAATAGTCGTGCAAGATAATAGCCTTTCCAGTAATCCGTGATCAATTCTGTTAGCTTTTGACGTTCTTGTTTACCAATAATATTTTTTTATGTGATCTGTGTTATGCATCCTGCCGGTTTTTTCTATAGTTTTCGTTCATGCGCTTGACCATCTGATTTTCTTTATAATCCACCCAACCTTGACCGACAGTGCGGCGCATGACATTTTCAAAGGTTCGCATAAATACAATATTTGAAAACAGTTTGGCCAATCGTCCAATTTTCCTTGGAAAAGCACGTAGAGTAATAGAAAATCCGCCATCCAAGTAGGTAATATAATGCCAATAGCCACTTGGCATATATAACGCATCGCCATGTTTCATTTCCACAGAAATGCCTTCGGCCAATTGTAGCGCTGGGAACTTCTCAAAATCTGGTTCATCCATATCGATGGTTTCTAAATTATGAACCGTGAAAGGAACTTTATAGAGATGTTTGGCCTGATCTGGCGCAAAAAGAGTGACTTGTTTATGACCGTGGAAATGAAAATGAACCAAATCGGCCAAATCCATATCATAATGTGCCAATACCTTCGACCCTTTGCCACCAAAGAACATGACCGGAAGTTTTTTGAAAAAATGCAAACCCATATCAGGATAGCTAAAATCATTCAGCAGTTTCGGCATTTTTTGCAATACGTTGTAAAAAAACATCCGCAGATCCGTGGGTTGGGTTTTTAGAATTTCGATATAATCGTGCAACTTCATTGTCTTGGCTGGTGCTACGGAGTTTTGACGGCCTTTAGTGGGCTCGTTATTGTACAACGGCACAACCTGATCGCCCGCTAAACTTTGAATATAGTCCAAGTTCCATTTCTCAAAAGCAGGCCAATCTTTTGTCAAATCCTCAATTAAAACGGGCTTTTGAGGATTGAAATAGTGTTTGATAAAATCCTCCTTGCTAATGGATTTTACCCTAGTAATCGGTGTTGTTTTAATGGTTCCCATATAAAGGTTTTTGACAGTGGCTAACTTACTTAAAGAAATTTGAATTTATGATTTTCCTGTGGATGGCTGTGGTATAATCTTTTCTGCGTTCATCTGAGAGATCTGCGAGATACCTATTTTTTAGGTCTTTCTCCACTTTCCACAAGAGCATCTTTCGTTATTAATAATTTATATAATAGCGGTTGCACCACAAATGAAATAAACATCGCTGCAAGAATTCCAATAATTGAAATGTTAGCTAAAGAATGTAATGCAGGATGTTTGGCAAAAATCAATACCCCAACGCCCAAAATAGTAGTTAAAACCGAGAGTATAATCGATGTTTTATGAGTGGCCATGGATGCCGTTCCTGACCGCATGCCGTTGGTCATAAAAATACTGTAATCCACGCCCAAGCCAAAAATAAAAGTAGAAATGATGATGTTGAAAATATTAAATTCTAGATTAAATAATCCCATAATTCCGATAGTGATAAACCATGTAATGATAATTGGGATCACGGTTACGAGAGTAAGTCTGAGATTTCTATAAAACAAAAACATCAACAGAAGTACCGCTAACAAGCAGTAAACTAATAAATTATTGAAATCATTTTTGAGATGTCCAAGCAGCGTTTCATTGATTGCCTGACGGTCAATAACGAGTGTATTTGACGAATCTTTAAAGAAATTTTTTACTTCTTGAATTTTTGAGTCTTCTACATTTACCACAGAAGTTATGGTCATGAAATCTTGATCTTTTGCTATAAAATCATCTATTGGAATGACGTTGATCTTTTTAAATTCTTCAATTGTTAAAGGCTGAAATTCCTGATCCAAAAGCGTATAAAACTTCTGAAAGGTGGAAGATTTAAATCCGAATTTGTTGCCGTTTATAATCAAATTAGATTGGGTTTCTTCTTTGATTTCTGGAGTCCAAAATTCATCCCAATTTTGAATGGTCTCTAGCTGTTTTTTATCCGAAGAAACCAAAGCGCCCACAGAGCTGAAACTTAAAATATTTTGATTTTTTTCTAAATTTTGTAAATTGTGGAAGATGCTATCATTCGATTTGACTACGTCCTGCTCATCATTTCCAAACGCAATCACATACAATGATTTTGACGAGATATTAATTAATTTATTCAGTTTCGCTTCCGCAGATTTTATAGCTTCTGGTTGAAAATTGAGCTTTGTAATATCTTTATTGAACGTAACACGCTGATAGGTAAAAGCACTTAAAACAAGCAGTGCGATGATACTTCCGATCAGGATTTTGTTTTTATGGAAATCATAAGACGCCAATTTGTCAATTAATGACGTTTTAGAACTTTGTTTTGAAGTTCCTTTATATGCTTGCGGAATAAAAATAAGGGCAAATACTGAAGCGCCGATCACACTTATGGCCGCAAAAACACCCAAATCCTGAAGCGCTTGCGAATCGACAAATAGTAGACACAAAAACGCCATCGCTGTTGTTAAACTGCTCATTAAAATTGGAGTTGAAACGCCTTCAAATAGTTCTTCGATCGTTTCATTATTCCGAATATGGGTTAGGATATGCAGGGAATAATCCAAGGTAACACCCAGAAGTACGGCACCAATTCCAAGCGAAATAGCAGATATTTCAGAACGTATGATGGATAGAACAGCAATGGCCAAAAGACCGCCAAAGAGTGTTGGCACAAATAAAATTATGGGAATAGCCAACTTTTTATAAAACACTATGAAAACCGTCATAAGCAAGATCATGGCGATCGTGACCGTCAACTGGATATCGCTTTTAATTTGTTGAGCGTTGGCCACAGCAATAAGCGTCCCACCAAAATAGGAACTGGTCACTTTACCCTTAAAAGTGGAATTAAGTTTGTCTTGCAAATCGTAGAGTAAGTCGGAAAATAGGACGTTTTTGGAGGTGTTATTACTCGCATATTTCGGAGTAATAAACAGCAATAAGTGCTGTTCATCTTTACTGACCAAATAACCATCTTTAAGCGTGAAATTATCAGAAATGCCGAACTGCTGTAAATGTTTTACAGCCATTAATGAAATCCCCAATGGATCTTTAATAATAGTTTGTTTAGCCACTATTCCGGAAGGAGAAACCAATGTTTTATAATTGTTCTCCGTGATCTTGGCAATTGAATCGGAGTGTAATTTATTTGAGATCTTTTGGTAATCTTCTTCTTTTAAAAAAAGCGGTGCATTATTATAAACGAAATCTAAGGTTTCAAATATCGTATTGTCTTCAATTTTACCTTGTATACCACTTATAAATTGACTGGAATTTTTCGAAAGCGAATCGAGGAACTGCGTTGCATAATCTGTTAAATCATCGGTAGAACCATTTTTGTGTTTCTCAATATTGACAATAATTTTATCTGCGAATTGAGCCGTTTTCAATACTTTCTGAAGTTGCTCGTTTTCAGAATTGGTAGGAATTAATTTTGAGATGTCTTCATCAAATTTAATCGTTGATGCCACCCCGATCAGTAGGCCAAAAATGAAGAATAAAACGATTGCAGAGATGAATTTTCGTACTTGGATAAGTTGGTATAAAGTAAGAAAAAATTTAGCCATGAGTTAATACTTTTTTTCTATCAATTATTGAGAAAAATAAATAACCCAATACACCAAAGACCAATGCGCAGGTAGTTGAAAGGACGATACTGCCAACAAGATAAGCTTGAAAGTGCTGCATTAAGTCAAAATTTTCGCGAATGCCTACTAAAGTGTAGTGAGATTGTATGCCCAATACCCAGTTTCCAGTTTGTAAACTCGCCAAAAGCACAAAAGGAATAAATGGCGGAAAACTAATATTAGAAGCTACAAAAGCAATCACTTTATTAAGCTTGAGCAAAATAGCCAAGAAGATGACAATTACGGTATGAAAGCCCCAAAGAGGCGATAAACCGAGAAAAATTCCTAAAGCAATGGACAGCGCCTTTTTCTTGGGAGAATCCTGGTCGTGTAAAAAATTTTCTAGAAAATATCGCTTAAGGCCTTTTTTTTTTAATGTCCTGAAAAAATTTCGAGGCGTAATATAAAACAATCTTAATGTTAGAAACCAAGTGTAAAGCACCACCATTCGTGTAATATCCATAAACGGCCGAAAATGCGTTACCCGCTCGTTCATGTCGTAAAGGATGTCAATAGGCACGTGTACAATTGCAATGTCCTTCCAATAAGACTTAACGATGACTTCAATTTCAAACTCGAATTTTTTGGTTGATTTCAGGAATTTGATGCCCTCCATAGCCTTGATGGGATACAATCTAAATCCAGATTGGGAATCTTGGAGTTTAAGTCCTGTAGCGGCATTCATCCAAAAGGTGGAAACCCGATTCCCTTTAGCGCTTCTTGCCAAAACATCGGCGTTGTTCATATTTCGATCGCCAATCATTAAGATATTTTTGTTTTCCGAAGCGTCAAGTGCCTCAATAAAATTTGGAATATCTGAAGCAAAATGTTGACCGTCGGTATCTAAAGTCAAGGCGTAATCGAATCCTAAATTCAATGCATGTTTAAATCCGGTTTTTAAGGCATTGCCTTTCCCGATATTTTTAGCTAGATGGAGTTGAATTAAATGAGGATAATTTTTTAGGATTTCCGACGTGTTATCGGTGGAGCCGTCGTTGACGATAATGATATCCTGTGTGAATTTTAAAACGCCGTCAATAACCCGACCCAAAGTTTTTGGATTGTTGTATGTGGGTAACACCACACAACAACGGTAGGATTTTATTTTGGATTGAACTTCAGCGAGTGTCATAAATTAAAACTACAATTATCGTTTTACAAATGTAACATTACATTTCAATACTGGCGTTCCGTCATTAAAAGAAGTGGTGTTTTTTATCTTGATTTGCTCACTGGTTTCTTGAACTCTAATATCAAATTTTAATCTGGCGTTTTCATTAGGGTTTACCAAATTTAGAAACTTAATATTAGAGCCTGACTTTAAAAACAAGGAGTGATTGCAATAATGTTCTGTCAATTTTTTAATGATTTGAAGCATTGCTACTCCAGGCGTAACCGGAAAGTTTGGAAAATGTCCTTCAAAAATCGGATGTTCTTTGTGGATTTTAATAGTAGCTATGAAAGAACTTGCATCAAGAGATTCAGAGGAGAGAATGGTGTAGAAGTTTTTTAGTAGCATGTTTTCTTGTATCTCTCGCAAAAGGGCAAAGGCGGAAAGTTTTTCTAAGCTTAACTAAAAGTTCTTAAAAAACTTTCCTGCGTCTCTGCTACTTTGCGTGCCATTTAGAGGACTTGGTGTGCATTAATTCTTAAAATCAGCATCAGATACCTCAGTATTCAGTTTCTTATTATGAAATGTAATTTTCGTATAATCATCATTAGGCTCAATCAATTTGACCTCATCTACCTCAGCAGAAGACTTTGAAAACTTCAATTCAAAAGAAGCGATAAAATTTTTCAGGCGTTTATCTTTAGGAACAAATTTCACTAAATAATAGTCATCGGATTTGAAATATGCCAATTCAAATTGTGATTCGTCAAACATATCGCCTTTAATGCTATTCACAATTAAAGAATTCAGACTTCTGAACATTTTATTCGAGCCCAAATCAATATTTTGACGTTTGCCTTCGTTGTTGACAAGCAGTTGGTCATCTTTAAAAATTGCGACATTTAGATAAGGTTTCACATATTCCCAGCGAACCAAGTTAGGAGCTTTAAATACCAATTTACCCTCTGAAGTAATGACATTATCCAATACGAAAATATGTTTTGTTTGCACAAAATTGCTGACAATGGTCCTTGTATCCTGTGCTGTTTTCTGAACTTTAGCCTTGAATTCCTGTTGTTCGGATGGCGATAATTTGGTTTGGGAAATTCCATTAAAGCCAAATATGAGAGCAAATGTGATAAGTAGTAATAACTGATTATTTTTCATTGAGAAGTTCATTTATAGTTACCGTTTGATAATTCTGTTTTTGGAGGAATTGCAATAGTTGTTCCAAAACCGTCATAACATTACTTTGATTGTCGTGCAACAAAATAATTGCACCCGGGTGTAATTGCTTTGTGATATTTTTAATAATACGTTCTGGGTTTTTAATAACCGTATCATACGAACGAATGTTCCAGCCAATAACTTGATGACCCGTAACTTCTAATGCTTTTGCCAATTTGGGCGTTGTCACTCCAAAAGGTGGGCGAAATATTGTGGTTTTTTTACCAATAACTTTCTGAATGGCAGTGTCGTTTTGTTTGATTTCAAGCAACCAATTTTCTGTGGAATTAAAGTCGATCATCACATGATGTGAAAAAGTATGATTTCCGACTTCATGACCATGTTCAGCAATTTGTTGTAGAATTTCAGGATATTCTTCAATATTTTGACCAATGCAGAAAAAGGTAGCTTTCGCGTCATAACGCTCAAGAATATCTAAGACGTCTAAAGTATACTTCTGGTTTGGGCCATCATCAAACGTTATCGCGATTTTTTTATCTTTTAAATCTTTTTTAGATGTGAACGCTTTCAGATAGAAATTCCAACTCAAGGAAAACGAACCTAGGGCCATCACTAAAAACCAAGCGATAATCAGAGCAAAATACCACCATAAAGCAATTCCAATTGTTGTGTCGAGAGCGATTATAAACAGGAATAATCCGATAGCTGAGAACGTTGTGATTTTAAGATTTTTCATAGCTTCAGCAAGATAAAACTATGATCGCGACCCTTAAATTGGTTATAGAGTAAGATAGTTTTGATTTCAGGTTTAACTCTTCCTTTATAAATTAAGTCTTCCGGGATGTTTTGATGTCTCAGTAATTGACAAGCTGTCCATAACCCGAAGGCAGAAGCGGTATAAAATTCGCCGCTTAAATGTTTGTAACAAAGTTCAGGAGCAATTTTGAAAAGGGTAGCAATGGCATCATAATAGCCGTCGAAAACATCGCCGTTTCTTCCACCTATTAAAACATCTATTTCCGAGGCTATAATGGAATTACGTTCCAAAAAGAGAATCAGTTTTTTATGAATGATTTCTTCAGAAGCCGAACTGCAAACCTCCATATCCACCAATTGGATTGCGTTTTCTTTTGCTTCTGATGACAACACAAAAAAAGAGGCGCCTTCGCCAAATGGGACTTGGATTCCGTCGAAGTTAGCATCTTCCATCATTCGTACGGAATTGATGATTTCTTTGCCCAATTCTTCAACGCCACCGACCAAGATATGATTTGATTCTTCATGTTGCAATTGCATTTGTGCGTCCAACAGTGCCGATTCAAAAGATAATGCAGCGTGAGCGTAAGTGCTATTATAGGCTTTACATTTGATACCCAAAGCAATTTGCGCCCCGATGGTGTTGTGGGTCGATTGGATGAATGAGGTAGGCGTTAAAAAGGCTTCATCGTTGATAATTATGCTGTTCAAAAATTTCTCAGTATCCTCAATGCAGCCCATTCCAGTTCCGGTTATAATCGCATCAGGTTGATTTAAATTAGCTTTTTCAAGTGCTTTACTTGCTGCGCTAACGCCCATTTTAACGGCTGTTGCCATACGTCTTGAGGCTGATGGCGCAATATAATCTCTGTAATTTGGATATTGTGCAGATGCGGTTTCTCCAGATAATTCAATAATATCATTTAAAAATTCTTCGGTATCAAAAGTATATTGAGCCGAAATGCAGACTGCGCTATGGATGAATACCTTTTTCATGCTTTTGAAAAAATAAGCGTGGAGCAATTGCCGCCAAAACCAAAGGAGTTTGATAATACATGTTGCAGCTCTTTTTTGATCACTGAGGTTACCGGTTTTAAACCAGTTTCAGGTATGACGGCTGAAAAATTCAAATTTGGAAAAACGGTTTGCTCTTGGAGTGAAACTATTGAAAACACGGCCTCAACAACCCCTGCCGCAGCTAAAGTGTGACCTGTAAATGCTTTTGTGGAACTGAAATCAGGGATGTTTCTTCCAAAAACACGTTGTAGTGCGATACTTTCAGAAAGATCATTGTTAGGAGTTGCCGTGCCGTGAGCATTGATATAATCTATTTGTTCAGGATTCAATTTAGCAGTACGTAAAGCTTTTTGCATCGCTAGAAATGCACCTTCGCCGTTTTCAGAAGATGCCGTTTGATGAAATGCATCATTGGCATTGCCATAACCGGAAAGAAAAGCAAGAACTTCTTTTTTCTCCTTTAGAACTACCTCTTTAGATTCCAAAACTAAATATGCTGCGGCTTCTCCCAAATTCAAACCTTTCCGGTGGGCATCAAAAGGAGCACATAATTCATCCGATTGAATCATAAGCGTTTTAAATCCGTTGATGGTAAATTTTGATAATGCATCTGTACCGCCAACGACGACGCGATCTAATTTTCCCGATTTGATCAAACGTGCACCGAGCATAATGGCATTCGCAGAAGAGGAGCAGGCCGTGCTAATAGTGGTTACAAATTCGGTAATTCTCAAAGCATCCGCTATTTTTTGTGTTGAATCGCCAGCATGATGGGTATGTATGTATTTTTGAACTTCCGGGTTGGTTGCAAATTGTTTTATATAAAGTTCAGTCATATCCATGCCGCCAACGGTGGTAGCCGAAATAAAACCTGTTTTGTATTCTTGAATATTCGTTATATTGGCATTTACAAGTGCCGCTTTTGCTGCAAAAAGCCCTAATAATCCTGTTCTTGTATAATTGTGATTTTCGGGAAGTTGAAGATGATTTGTAAGTTCTGAATTGGAAAAAGAAATTTCTCCAACTTTAATAAGCTCAGAATGTTTGGTTTGAATATGTTTTAAGGTTCCGATGCCATTTTTTGCAGCTAATAAGGACGCTTTGTTTTCTTCCATGGAATGACCAATTGCAGATATTATGCCCATTCCGGTTATTGCAACGTCCATATTTTAGTGCTATTTTGCTCTTTTATCAGAAATGTAATCTGCCAAAATAGCAATGGATTTGAAAATTTCTTTCCCTTCTTTAGGATCAGTCAACTGAATGCCATAATCTTTGTCCAGCATCACAATAAGTTCTAAGGCATCAATGGAATCCAATCCCAATCCGTCGCCAAAAAGCGCGTCGTCATCAGCAATATCGGCAACTGTGAATTCTTCCAAATTCAATTGCTCTATAATTTTTTCTTTTAATTCCAGTTTTAGGTTTGTCATGATTTGTATAATCTCGTAATTTCATTAGGGCTATGTGCAAAAACACCATTTGCTTCAACTAAATATAAGAAAGCTTCATAAATATCTCCGTCAAAATCAACCCAGCCGCAAAGGACTTTTTCGGCTTTTTTAGACTTCAGAAGGCTTTCCGCATTGAGCCATAAATGGTTTGCATTAAAGGTGTCAAAGATAAAAAAACAATTTTCAGAATGGAGCTGATGTTTGATACTAATTTCGCCAAGGCAGATATTCGGTAAGGTATAGACAAAAACCGACGGGCTTGGAAAGAAGTTAGCTACATTGTTTATTGAATTTTGATATTTTCTATCTGTATCCAGACTGGATGATTTGTTGGATAAAATAAACGCAATGTTGTTTTCTTGATCAGAATGTAAATTGGCGTGTTTCAGTAAAACATCTGCTGCTAAAAATGCTAATTTGCTCAAGTTGTCCATTTTAAAGAATTTTGGATACTTAGTTTCTAAATGTTGCGAAGCATTTTTAATAAATGCTGAAAATTCCTCAATCGGACTTGAAAATAGCAAATTTTCATTCAAAGAAATACTGTTATTTCTAATATGGCAGTAGGATGATATGTGATATAATTTTTCCAATTACACTTATTTCAGTTTACAGACCAACATGGTGTGGTATTCGCCAAGTGCCAAATCTTCTGTGATGTTCAATCCAGCTTGGTCTATTAATTTTTCAAATACGGGTGATGAGTACATTTTACTATTTCCGTTAGCGATAACCGTAAAATACAGAGATGTCGCTTCCAAAATGAATTTTGACATCGGATATTCCTGACGGTCTGTAAAGGTTTCAATGATGATTAATTCGGTATTGGCGTTCATGGATGCAACACAAGTGGATAAAATTATTAGGATTTCTTCTTCAGAAAAACAATCTAAAAACTGACTCATCCAAATTACATCGGCGTCTGTTGGAATTCGTAAATTTGGTTTTAGCCAATCAATTTCCTGTCCACTAATGCGATTTTTAAAACCTGAGTCCGTTATATTTTTTAAGGCTTTATTTAATTGCCCAGGCAAATCCATGATTTTCACTTGGATGTTTTTGTCATACTTAAAACATTGCAAGGCAAATTTTCCAGTATTCCCGCCAATGTCAAAAAGTAGTTTGGGTTGATTTTTAAAAACGCG
>JBBSRC010000064.1:0-27035 GCA_038243395.1 Flavobacteriales bacterium
TCACTCGGTCGGCTTGGAATTGTCTAGATATTACTGATTTGAAACCTATGATAAAGCTAAGGTTCCTGTATATCCAACGTTAGAATTCACTCGGTCGGCTTGGAATTGTCTAGATATTACCGATTTTAAACCTATGATAAAGCTAAGGTCCATGTATGTCCAACGTTAGAATTCACTCGGTCGACTTAGAATTGTCTGGATATTACTGATTTTAAACCTATGAAAAAACTATGGGCCCTGAGTGTCCAACGTTATGAGGATGTATCGAAGGGATCGTACCGAAATGCACACACTAATTTGTCATAATTTTAATGGAACGCTGATGACGCTGATTGTTTATGATTAATATGATTTAGTGTATTGATGGGTATATAACGTTGATAAGAACTTTTGATTTTTTCACTCGGAAGAAATTCTGACCTTATTTAAAAGACCAGATTATAAATATTAAATAGGCGCGTTAGCTATGGAGCCCTTTGCTTGAACTCTTTCGGGACGCCGATGAGCGGACCGAAAAGTGAGGGCGAGAGCGCGGTGGTTCACCTTTTCGGGGAACCAAACGCCCAAGTGAAAAACAATGTCCTCTTTATATATGGGAGTCGATTCCCTATCTCAACATTCAACCCTTTCGAAAAGTAAAATGCAAGGGTGGACCTCGATACTAATTCTAGCCCTGCTTCGCGTGTTAGAATTCACTCGGCCGGCTTAGAATTGTTAAGATAAATGCAAAGGTGGACCTCGATACTAATTCTAGCCCTGCTTCGCGTGCTAGAATTCACTCGGTCGGCTTAGAATTGTCTAGATATTACTGATTTTAAACCTATGAAAAAACTAAGGTCCCTGAGTGTCCAACGGTATGAGGATGTATCGAAGGGATCATACTGAAATGCACACACTAATTTTTCATGATTTTAATGGAACACTGATGACGCTGATTGTTTATGATTTAGTGTATTGATGGGTATATAATTTTGCTTAAGAACTGTTGAATTTCACTCGGAAGAAATTCTGACGTTAATCAAAAGACCAAATTTATAAATACTAAATAGGCTGCGTTAGCGATGGAGCCCTTTGCTTGAACTCTTTCGGGACGCCGAAGAGCGGGCCGAAAAGTGAGGGGCGAGAGCGCGGTGGTTGACCTTTTCGGGAAACCAAACGCCCAAATGAAGAAAAATGAGCTTAGATTCTAGATGGAAGCTAAAGGAAGAAGTTTCAAGTTTAAACTTATCTTCGGAATGCATTGATCATAAAAAGAAATTCCAAACTACACCAAATCGGATTGTGAAATCTCTGTAGGGATTATTTGGCGCGGAGAAGTAATTGTACCCCGTAAACGCTGAATTAAAATGTTCAGCTTTAATGTAAATCCTAGTTTGTCGTACTTTAGCATTGATAAAAAAGTCCAATCTTGGGAAATTACCTATAAGAGTTACATTCTGGACATAAAACTCTCCCAGCAAAGGATCGTAACTATCCATATTATATTCTGTAAAATAATTAAGCGTAATTCCTGTTTGCAAAAGGAGTGCTTTCTTAAATAAATGGTCAGAAAAGTAAATGGTGTTTCGAGTTATGAATTCTGGAACGTTCAAAACGCCTTTACCGTTAATCACATTTTGATACATTATAGTATTGTCTAAAGCAAACTTACCAAATCGAAACTCTTTGGAAACAGTAAGTTTTAAGTAGTTTATAGTGTTCTCAGACTGGATGGGTTTGACATTGTTATTTAGATCCTTGGTAAAATAGGCATGGTTCGCAATGGTTGTATATTCTACTTCAGCCGTAGCTATTTTTTCAGACTCTATCTTAAATGCCAAATTTTGGGTTTGTATATTTTTAAAGCGCTCACTATTGTCCCAGTTATAATTAAGATAAGCACTTTGGTAAAGCAACATATTAAAATTAGCCAATTTTGAGTTAGAATTTAAACGCGCTATTGCCTTAATATCTGAGGTAAGCTTATAAGATGCATTGAGATCTAAAAAGTTTCCATTAAAATCTCCCGATAGATTAAGTCCAAATTCGCCATTTAAATTAAACCCGCCTATTTGATTTTCGTAAGAACCCCCTATTCCCAAAACACTTCCTTTTAATCGATTTGGAATCCTCAGGCTATCAATAACAGTTACCGCATCATATCCATAATTATAATTATTGTAATCAGCATTGAATTGAACGGTCCCTAAAAGATCATTCTTATAGTTGGCATAAAACCTATTTGAAAAATTCTGTAGAGTGACTTTATCCTTAATATCGGCATTAAGAAAGGCTTCGCCAAAAAAATCATTCCGTTGTTTCTGGGAAAATTGATAGTATTTATCCTCAAATGAAATGATCTGGCCGATGCTCACATTATTGCTTAAGCTATCCGAAGATTTGATAATATCATACTGGTGATCAAGATGAAAACGTTTTCCTTCCAAAATGTTTTCAGCATCTTCAAAAATTGGCGCAAAAACCGAACGATTTAAAAACTCGGGATCACCACTCCGGAACTTTTCAACATCTTCATCTGAAAGTCCACCGTTTTCTTGATTGAGAATATCCTGCATTACAATGTGGACGCGTGCATGATATTTCTCATCCTTTGTGGTATAATTGGTCGTAAATCTAAAATTACCTGTACTGGTTAAAATATGTTGATACTTGCCCAGTGATCTCAATCCTTTATAAGCTATTGAAAAGTTGAACTGTTTTGAAGTATTGACCGTGAAGAAAGCATCCAATAACTGACCCTGTTGAAATGCGGTTTTATAAAGCAGCTCTGTAAGAGGCGTTGGGACTTGAAAATAGTTAATATCTTCAATTTCCATATAATTGAAATGCTTAGCGCGAGCTCCAAACAACGGTAAAGATCGGTTCTTTTTAAAGTCATGCTTTAAACTATTGTAGGTTTGACCCACATTGCCGAATGGCATTAAACCAAATTCATCCTTTCTCAGGTAATTGTATTTATATTCTTTTTTAATCGATAATGTTGTATCGACCGCTGTTGAGTCTGAAGCACTATTAAACTGCACATACATACCAATTTTCGCCAATTTAGTTTTGCCTTGAGGTCCATTCGCTAAAGCAGAATCGCGTTGTCTGTTCGGAACATTTTGATTGCGTTTGGTTTGTGCGCTGAGACTAGCAATGAATAGGAAAAATATAAGTATGGTTAAATATCTGATATGCATTTAATGAGGTGTCATTTTGAAACAAAGTAAATCATAATTTATCGTTTACGAAGATAAAATTAAAATTTAGTTCACATAAAAAAGACCAACAAGGACTATCGTTGGTCTTTTAAATTATAGAACGTGTATAACTTTAATTTATTTTATCACAATTTTATGCGTTGTACTGCTGCCACCTTTCGAGATATGCGCTATGTATACCCCAGCACTTACATTATTTAACTTTATAGTTTCATAAAACTGAAGTGAATTATTCAGAAAGCTGTTATTGTAAACCAATCTGCCACTGATATCATAAACAGATACCTTAACATCATCGTTCGTGTCTGATGGGGAATCGAAACTGATTGTAAATTCTCCTTCATTAGGATTTGGAAAGATGGCCAAACTATCAGACAAGTTGTTTTCTTCAGCATCCAGTACCAGATTTTTTCCTGTTACTATTAATGAAAAATTTTGGGCGTTTGAAGATCCTTTTAGCGCTCCTTTATGGCTAACTGTTAATGTATATATTCCAGACGATGGTGCAGACAACTCGACTATTTCAATGTTGTCCACATTATTATCTCCTTTTGAATTAGAAAAACCAGTAGTTACAGAGTAATCCAACTTCCACGGAAAATAGGAAACTCCATCCTTAGATAATCTCAAATCTAAATCATTAACTAATCGTGGAGTAGGGTCATTTAGTTCACCTTGAGAAATTGTTCCAGGCATGTCGGTCCAACAAATTGTTGCTTTTAACTTCTCGCCTGCCTGAGCCGAAAAAGAAATTGTATACGCTTTACCCTGAGCTAAGTTCAACTCATTCAGGATAGCACGATCTGTAGTTGCATCAAAAAGTGTTTCGGCCGATGCTCGGGCATCTAGAAATCCCCAACCAAAAGTTGGGTCTGGGCCGGGTGTCGCTGAATCATCAACAGCAGTATGACAAACTAATGCTTTTAAAGTGGAAGAGTTCATATACGATCCATGCAATTGCATATAGTATTGTTGTAGTAATGCCAAGGTACCCGTTGCGTTGGGAGCGGACATTGATGACCCAGAAAAATTAGAATAACCACCTCCTGGAATTGTTGAATATACATTGGTTCCATCGGCAGCCAAATCTGGCTTTATTCTTAAATCGTCCGTAGGTCCTTGGCTACTGCTCGTATTAATACGGAGTGTTTTTAAATTATATGGAAATGATGTTAATGTTGGATTAGCATTGGCAACAACTAGATTATTCTTGGCGTTTTTATCTGTCGTTAATTTATCATAGCCCGCAAATAAGCCGCCCTCATAGGCAACTCTCCCGTCATTACCTGCCGAAGTAACAATTAAATACTTCGGATTATTCCTGGCCATCTCATCCATATCTCTGGCGTCCGCAGTATATGCCCCCATGTACCAAGCCGGCAACTTTTCCTCCTCATCACCGATAATTGGAACACCATACGAATGGTTCGAAAGTATGATTGGATTGACAGCTGCATTAGCTGCAGCAACCATTTCAGTTTTGTCATCAGTCCAGTTATAGGAATTAATATTAATGTTAGTAGCCATTCCTATTGAATTTGCTTCTACTCCTTTAGCTGCCAATGTACCAGTAATATGGGTGGCATGATCATTAAATTCAGTCTCAGTGCTGACCGATCCATCATCAATATTAATAACACGAGAACCATTATTAGCTTTGTTTTGAAACTCTGGATGTGTGTTATCTATCGGACCAAAATCCCAGACTCCGACGGTCATTCCGCTTCCGTCTAAGTTTAAGCCAAGACTACCTCCGATTTGAAGATCCGTAGTTTTACTTGCTCTTGCAGCTTGGAGATTATGCGTAGTTTTATATAACACTACACCATCAATGACATCATATATATGCGTATAATTTAAACTATCATTTGAGGTAGTTGTAGCCTTTCTATTAAAAACCATATAAGAGTTTACTCGCATGATTCGCATTTGCTCTTGGCTCTCCAATTCTTTTAAAAACTCGAGATTTTCTGATGACACGTTTGTTTTCAATGTATTTTGGCCATAGCCGAAATGGAGGATACATAAAAAAGCAGTAAAAAGCATATATTTTCCCATACCTATTGTCAAAATTACGGGTACAATATACAGTTATTTTATTTATTTCACATTGGTAAATCAATAATGAACCTTACTTGTTGAAATTGTATACTTTATAAATGGCATATCTAGAAACTACCATCATCTAGTTTTTCTTAAGACAAAACATTAAATTTAATTGGTAAAAGTTACATTAAATAACTTGCGATCATGTTTTTTGAGAACAGGTGAATTGGGAAAGATGTTTTCATTAATATCGAGGTTGGAGATCTATAAGTTTGATTTTTTAAGTCCTATGTATATATGACTATAGACCTCACAGCCTAACAAATAGCCAAGGACCTACTTCTACCCAATTTATAAAACCAAGGCTTGATTTGATGATGTATGCAATATGTTCTGGATTATTTTTAATTATTTTAAAAACAGATATATAAAGAAGATTTAAATTAATGGTACAATATTTAATTAGTTTAAAAACTTTAATTTACAAATACGTATAATCATGTGCTTGGCGCTCCTGCTAAACAATTCACATCTATCGAAATGAGACTCGAACATATTGATAGCGCATATATATTTTTTTACTTAAAGGCGCGCAAACTCATAACTAGATTTAGTGGAAATCAGATAGTTCTAATCCAGATAAAACTTGACCGGTAGAAACCCATATAATCATCAAAAAATTGATCTTTTAGGCAATAAAAAAACCGTTCCAATATATTATTGAAACGGTTTTTAAAAATTAAAATATTTAATTTCTATAATGCGTTTTGATCTCCTACATTAATTTCCTCATTATTATTAATTTCCGCTATGGGAATTTGAAAGGTGAATTTTGGAGAATTTGCAGGATAATTGAGCTTACCAGCCCAACCTGCCTGATTAGATCCTGGATAATCCCTTTCTAAAGGCAATTCCCATCGCTTCATGTCAAAGAAAGCAAATCCTTCACCCCAAAGTTCAATACTTCGATTAAGACGAATCTCTTTTAAAAGCGCATCTCCTGTATTATTGGACAAGGTATAGGTCGAGTCACGCTTGGACATAAGCTTAAATAATGCCTGGGCTGCTCCAGAGCTATCGCCAGAAAGAGCTTTGGCCTCAGCTTCAATAAGAATCATTTCTTCAACTCTCATATATAATAGATCACCCTCAAAAAAGGTATCATCAATAAATTTCACATTGGCATATATTGGTACACCCCACTCCTCTTCTTGACCATCTCCAACAAACCAATTTTTTCGCGAATCGGTTTCAGGAATAGCATCGTAAAGTTTTCGATCGATATTTTTATATACTCCAAGAAGACCTGCATATCCATCATTGACATTTCCCATATGAGAGAAAAAAGAGGCATAAATAGCCGTTGTTTCCGGAGTAATATCTGCACCCCAAATCCAACTAGGATTACTTATTTCATCAAATCCATCATAAATAAGATCTCCAGACATTACAACACCAGCACCCTGTGCTTGTAAAGCCATGGTAATTGCTTTATCATACTGACCGTATTGTAAATAATATCGAGCTAATAAACCAGCTACAACATTTTGATTAATTCCCCCTTTATTAGGGCGACTGTATCCTTCCAAATCAATGTATGCGTTTTCTAAATCTTTCCCAATTTGTTCAACTACTTGGCTAGTAGAAGCCCTGGAAGCAATGAATTCATTCTCTGTGTAAAGAGGAATTCCTCTTTCTCCATCAGCATACAATCTAATAAGGTCGAAATATGCAAGACCTCTAAGTGCCAATGCTTTTCCTAAACTAGCTCTAAGACCATCGTCTTCCGTATCAGAAGGAACAAGATCTATAATGGCGTTTGTATCTCTTATTACTGTATAATAAAAATTCCAAACTGTAGCAGTTCCACGTGTATTTTGTTGTTCACGACCAGTGTAATTATGGTATTCCTGAAACCAATGAGAACCAGTCATTACAACATCATTACTCATTAAATCAAGCCCTATATTCATCGCTTTCAATCCAAAATCACTGTGAGCACCTGCACCATAAGTACTAAAAGATCTTAAAAATGCATTTGTACCGTCATTAATTCCTTCGGTTACGATAAGCAGAGATTCCGGAGAACTATCCGCAAGAGCATTAATTTGTTCCCGAGACACATATTCTTTATTCTTTGTATCCAAGTCGGCACTACAGGAGCTCAATGCTAAAGCACCTAAAACCGTTATTAATATATACTTTTTCATAAAATAGTTTGTATTAAATTAAAATTGCAGGTTTATTCCTAGAGAAACAGTTCGTAAGATTGAATACTCATTGGCAGAAGTACCGGTTAAACTCATTCGTGGATCATATCCCTGTCTTTTAGACCATAGAGCAACATTATTAGCTAGAGCATATACCCTTAACGAGTTTAAACCTAATGCATCAATTACGTTTTTCTCAAAAGTATAGCCTAAGCTAATATTTTGAAGACTTAAATAACTTGCATCCACCAAAAAGTTAGTTGACAAACTACCACCATTTTGATATTGTGAAGTTGTATCTAATCTTGGTAATTCAGCATTTGGATTGTCTACAGTCCACGTTTTGCTAACGGCGTCTCTATGAAGGTTGTGACCAACATCTCCTGAGGCATCAAAGAGATTCCAATACACTGAATCGTACCCTTCTCCCCCAATTTGATAAGCAAAATCTACACCTAGATCGAATCCATGATATCTAAAATTAAATCCAAAACCTCCGTATAAGTCAGGAATAGGTGATTTGTCAAACTTATATCTTGTAGCTTCTGCAAACTTCTCTGTGATTACTCTTTCACCAGTCGGTAGCTTATCTGCACCCAAAACATCTGTATACCACTGAGCATTTCCATTTTCAGGATTCACTCCAACGTATTCTCTTAGATAATAATCATAAACGGAACCACCTACATTATATCTAAATTGACTCGTAATGATGTCTTCTCGTGGCAATCTTGTGATCTCGTTTTTGTAATGAGTAGCGTTAAAATTAAAAGTAAGACCTATGTTATCTTCTCTTATGATATCACCTGTAATGGTCAGCTCAACTCCTTTATTAATCATATCTCCAACATTTTCTGGAAGATCTGGATTACCTGATGATGGAGGCTGAGGCGTGTTAAACAACATGTCCCTTACTTCTCTTGAGAAATATTCAGCATTTAGGGTTAATCGATTTTCCCAAAGCCCAATTTCAAAACCTGCATTAAAGTTAGCATTGGTTTCCCAAGTAAGGTCTGGATTTCCTAAATACTTTAATTGAATAGCTAGATCGCCATCATTTGGCACGACTTCAAACTGATCTCTGTGAGCATAATAGTTTCTATTGCTAGTACCTGGATACAGAATTGCATCGTTCCCTTGCTCACCATAACTCGCCTTCAACTTTAATTCTGTCAACCATGTAGCATTGTCTAAGAAATCTTCCTGAGAAATTCTCCAAGCGCCACCTACACCAAAGAAATTACCCCATCTATTATCTGGATGAAACACTGAAGAGGCATCACGTCTAAAGCTTCCATTTATATAATATTTATTATCATAGTCGTAGTTAATTCTAGTAAAAAAACCTTCAATTCCGTAATCACGAACATAATTCCGTGAAGATTGATATGATGCTCCAAAATCATTTACAGGAGTATCTGGAAGTAAGAAGTTCACTTTGTGAAGATTCATGTATTTGAACTTATAATTGGTTGTTTCATGACCTAATAAAACTGCAAACTCGTGCTTACCAAATTCTTTACTGTAATTTAATAATTGTTGCTGGGTTAGGTTCATCGCTGTCGAGAATGCATTTGTAGCTCTACCGTTAACGCCTTTAGCATCTCCATATAAAGGAGTGTCAAAATTGGTCAGCGCCCGATTTCTAACATCTACCGCAACGTTATAACTGAAATCCAATCCTTCAGCAAGTTTAAATTTAGCATATGTTGTACCAAACACGTTATCATTGGCATTATTGACAATGTCAAGTGTCGCTGTGGCAACAGGGTTTTGCAACCCTCCATATGGCCTCACAGGCATACCATAGGCACCAGTACCATCATCATAAATAGCATTACCATTGTTGTCTCTCATTCTGTTACCAGTTGCATCTTGTGCAAAAACAGGATAAATTGGAGCAATGTTTCTTGCCCACGAAAGTGGATTACTATATGATGAAGTCCCGTCTCCATCCACAGTTTTCTGAATAGTATGCGCATAACTAATAGATGCACCAAGCTCTAAAAACGACTTGATCTTTGTATCAGCGGCTATTCTTCCAGTAAATCTTTCAAATCCAGAATTCACTACATAACCATCATTTTTCTCATGTCCTAAAGATAAATAGATTGAAGAGTTTTCCGCCCCCCCACTTACGGACAGGTTAGACTGAGTAACCATCTGATTTTTAAAAAGATAATCGTTCCAATCTTCTTGATATAGAAGACCTGCATTTTGAGCAACTCTTCCAGTTGATGGATCAATCACTTGACCATTTGCAACGTTGTATGGGTTATAATTTAAGGCTAAACCACCTAACGCTAATCCCATTTGATCTGTTGTAGAAATTAGGTTGGCAGCAGCATACTTGCTTGCTTGATCCGCTGGAAGGGAGTTATTATGTATAAGATTATTTCTATAAGCTTGAAACATTCCCTCTAGATATTCACCGGGAGTTTTCATTATATCATATTCTTTTATCGCTCTCGAGTTAATTCCAGTTCTTACGTCAAGAGTAACATTCATTGGACGGTTAGCTCCTTTTTTAGTAGTGATGATTATCACTCCGTTAGCACCTCTACTTCCGTACAACGCGGCAGAAGATGCATCTTTTAAGAAAGTTACTGAAGAAATATCTTGATTGTTGATTGTGTTGATATCCCCTTGAAAAGGAATTCCATCTACAACATATAAGGGAGCACTAGAAGCATTTATAGATCCAATACCTCTAAAACGTACTGTTGGCTCCGAACCTGGTTGCCCACTATTATTAATAATTTGAACTCCCGCAACCTTACCGGTCATCCCTTGCACCACGTTACTTGTTTGAACCTTAGCTAGCTCCTCAGCTTTAATTTCAGCAACAGAACCAGTAATAGATTCTCTTTTTTGAACTCCATAAGCAGTTACCACTACTTCATCTAAAGCAGAAATATCTTCGTCCATTGCTACATTCAAAGTATTGCTCGCACCTACTACTACTTCCGTGCTTTTCATACTTACAAAAGAGAACTTTAACGTTTCGCCTACACGTACACTAATGGTATAGTTACCATCAAAGTCAGTTTGTACTCCACGAGTAGTTCCTTTTACAATTACACTCACACCTGGCAAAGGCATTTTATCTGAAACAGATGTAACCGTACCAGAGACAGACTTCTCTTGAGCAAGAGATATCTGCATCACAAACGCCATAAAAAGCGTCATTAACCATGTTAATTTTAATTTCATAAAACAATTATTTGAGTTAGTCTTGCGCAAACATCATAATAAAATACTAAAGAAACAAGTTATTTACTTAAAATAATGTTAATGCCAAAAAGCCTTGAAAGTGTTTCCTGGCAACGTAAAACGTTAAATATCAACCATAATAAAAAGTTGTTTAAGACCAGTAAATTGTTAATATTTTAAGGATAAAGTTGCTTTATGATTGACGCTGTCCTAATATAGCAGTTAACATTAGTTAAAATACATGAAGAAGACTGATTATGTTAAAAAACAGGGAAGTCACAGTTTATTAAAACATAAAATCATTCATAATATTTATTTTACCAATTTTGTTAATAGTTTATTTAAAGTCAATTTTAATTTCTATGTTTCTCAACAAAAACATTATAACAATGAGCATCGTGAACTCTAAATTTTGGGATTTCGAATTCGGCACAGAAATTTTCAAAGTTATTTTATAGACGGTGGCGCTATAACTTTAAGATTGGCATTGCGGCATTGATCACAAAAACGATATCTTCAATGGCTTCATAAATCGAATTAAGTTTCACTTGTTACTTAAATATTATAAGTTTGTTGAAATATTTGCAACTTGAAACTCAAACTCTCTTTTACTTTAAACCCTCTTGAATGTGGTACAGATGAGGCAGGACGCGGTTGTCTTGCAGGTCCGGTCACAGCAGCAGCGGTTATTTTACCTCAAGAGTTTAAGAATTCAATCCTCAATGATTCAAAGACTCTATCACAGGTTAAGCGCGATTTTTTAAAACTCCTCATTGAACGGGACGCAATTTCGTATGCCTTTGCGCACATTTATCCCCAAGAAATTGACGAAATTAACATCTTGAATGCTTCCATTTTAGCGATGCATAAATCTATCGCTGGCTTGAGGACGCTACCCACATTTATAAGTGTAGATGGCAATAGATTTAAACCGTTTAAAAATACGCCGCATGAAACTATTGTAAAAGGCGACAGTAAATATCTCAACATTGCAGCCGCTTCAATTCTGGCAAAGACCAACCGGGATGCTTATATGTGCCTGATCCATGAAGAATTCCCCATGTATAATTGGAAACAGAATAAAGGCTACCCAACTCAAGAACATCGCGACGCCATAAAGAAATATGGGGTAACAAAGTACCATCGAAAGACTTTTAGATTATTCCCACAACAACCACAATTGGCACTCTAACTTTATATATTTGCAAAAATTTAACATGAGAACTATAGGTTTACTATTGACGCTTATCTTCATAATAAGCTGTAAAAACAACACTCATAAGGATTCCAATCTCATCACATTGGTGCCTGCCCATTCTTCAATGGTTATAAAAACAACTTCTATTGAAGGTCTGCAAAGTGTGTTTAAAAACAACAGTTTACTGAGTCAATTTTATGTCAAAAACCACATTAAGCATTTAAATAAAAAACTTAACTTTATCAAGCATGTAAAACCTTCAGAGGAAATTTTATTAACTTTTGGCAGAGACAAAACGGACAGTCTTCAGATATCAATCATCACTAAATATCATAAAGATCTTTTCAATTTGGATTCTGTTCCAAATCGATTGATAGAAACCATCACCACAAAAGATATTTCATTTACCAAAACTACTATAGAAAACGAAATTATTTATAGTATTATTAAAGACAGTATATTTTTTGGCTCCAATGATAGAACACTTGTGGAAGCTGTATTTAATAAGAAAGAGGCCGACCCATTATTGAAGGAATTATATCAAACTTCTCACAATGGAAAGTCATTATCAATTTTAATAAACACCAAAGAAAACTCATTTCAACCAGATTTCTTTTTTGACGAAAATCTCAGTAAGGTTCAGCTTTCCAATTATTATTTATTAGATGCCGATTTAACTCAGGATCAGCTCAAATTTGATGGCATTACTGTTGCTAAGGACTCTTCAAAAAGCTTAATCAACATTTTTAAGAACACTTTCCCGCAAGACAATCACTTGCCACAAATCTGTCCTCCCGACAGCGATGGATTTCTAAGTTTTTCATTCCACAGTTTTAAAACATTTCATGAAAATATATCTAAATTCAGAAAACAAGATTCCATAATCAGCGTACCCATTATTGAAAGCATTACGGAAGCTGGTATTATCAATAAAAATGATCAACAAGCCATTGTTTTATATAGTATTGATGATACAGAGCTGAACAACTATTTCGGAACTCAAAACAGCTTAGAGACCTACCGGGACATTTCGATTTATCCGTTTGACAAACCTGAACTTTTTTCTACTCTTTTTTCGCCGTTAATCACTTTTAAGGAGGCCACCAACTTTATTAATATTGACGATTTCTTCGTATTTTCCGATGATATTGAACTGTTAAAAGACATCATCAGTAGTTATCAAAACAATGCAACGCTCTACACTTTTCCTGCCTTTGAAGATCTCATGGATGAATTGAGTGATGCGTCTTCATTGTTTGTTTATGCCAACGGTAGTAATCTCAAAAAAATAATCAATTCAAATTTTAATACAGAAAAACCGATCAATCCTGATGGATTTAATGCGTCTGCCATTCAATTTGTATATGAAACCGATTTTTCACACGTGCATGCTATTTTACAGAAAAACAAGAAAAAATCCACTTCTAATTCAGTAATTGAAGTCGCAAACCTCACTCTGGACGCTGATCTCTTAACCAATCCTCAATTTGTAAATAACCATACCAATAGCCAAAAGGAAGTAATTGTGCAGGACGTCAATCTTAACTTATATCTTATTTCAAAGGATGGCAAAGTACTGTGGAAAAAGAAGTTGGATAGTAAAGTATTAGGACACATAGAACAAATTGACACCTATAAAAACGGCAGACTCCAATTGGCTTTTGCAACGCAACAAAAAGTGTATTTGTTAGATCGCGACGGAAAGGATATCGGCAACTTTCCTTTAAAATTCAACCAACAAATTACGCAACCACTGTCCGTTTTTGATTATGATAAAAAGCGGGATTACCGATTGATGGTTACGCAAGGTGCTACTCTTTTATTATACGATAAGCATGGGAAAATGGTAGGTGGTTTTCTCTACAAGAAAGCAGAAAACCCAATTAACACACAACCTCAACACTTTAAGATTGGCAAAAAAGATTATATAGTTTTTGTACAGGGCAATGAACTCGAAATTTTAAGCAGAGTGGGTAAAACGCGAGTTAAGACAAAAAACAACATTAACTTTAGCGATAGCGGCATTTATCTTTACAACAATATGTTTACGACCACCACCGCTAAAGGCGATCTCATACAAATTGACGAAAACGGCAAAATGTCGAGCAAAAAATTAAATTTAAGAGAAAAACACGCCATTACTGCAACTAGCAAAACCTTGGTAACGCTATCAGAAAATATTCTACATATTAAAACCAATAAAATAGAACTGGATTTTGGAGAGTACACTTCTCCCAAAATATTTTATGTCAACGACAAAATATATGTTTCCGTTACCGACTTACAAGCCAAAAAAGTATATCTTTTTGACAGTTTAGGAAAGTCAATTGACAACTTCCCGGTTTATGGAAATTCTACGATAGATCTTGATAATATTGACAAATTTAAAAGTCCAGAGTTCGTTACTAAAGGTGGTAAAAACAGCATCATCATTTATCAGATAAATTAATCTCTAATTACCAACTATACAGTATTAGTTACCATTCATACAGTATTTTCGATTATTTAGCTTTTTTTGGGTATCTTGAAAAAGACATAATCAATTAATTTACAAGCATCTAAATAATGAAAACATCTGTACACCTTAAAAAAATATTGGGCACTGCTCTCATAGCCCTTTTTATAATTCCATCAGCAAATGCTCAAATATGGAAGAAACTTCAAAAAAGCGCAGAGCGAACCGTCGAGCGGAAACTTGAGCGAAAAACAGAAAAAGAGACTGGCAAAATGATGGACTCTATTTTAGATCCAAGTCAAAAACCTTCCTCAAAGAAATCGCCAACGAATAATTCAGAGAATACCGACACAGCCTCTTCCAAAAAGGATAATGGACTTAATGCTAATGAAACATCTGGTAAAAAGAATGTATCAGACGATCTAGAAGTGTATAGCAAATTTGATTTTGTCCCTGGGGACAAAGTATTATTTTATGACGATTTTTCACAAGATTTTATAGGCGATTTTCCGTCAAAATGGAACACCAACGGCTCTGGCGAAGTCGTAAAAATAAATAACGTTGAAGGCAATTGGTTTGAGATAAAATCTGGTCACAACACAATGTACATACCCGATCTTAAAGGGTTACCTGAAGATTACACGATAGAGTTTGATATTATGACCCAAGGATTAAGCAATAATACTTCCTCAAGTGCCAGATTGCAGATATTTTTGACTGATTCAGATAAACTGCAAAGAGGCTCAGACCATTATATCGAAACTACCATACCTTTTTGCCAATACACCCCCTATGGCATTCATTCAAGTAACTATTTCAATGGTAAAAAAGGAGGTATTACAAGTAAAGTTTCTGCGGACATTAGAGAAGCTGTCAAAAACCAACCACATATATCAATTGCGGTAACTAAAAACAGATATCGAATGTGGATCAATGAGACCAAACATTTAGACGTCCCCAGAATGGTTGAGCAGCTGAACGTCTTAAATCATCTAAAATTCAATCTCGTTGGTGTTAAAGTTGGCGAAGAACGAATTTTCATAAGTAATCTAAGAGTTGCCGATGGTGGTGAAGATTTGCGTCGGAAATTACTATCTGAAGGTAAAATATCTACAAATGGCATTCTCTTCAATTCTGGTTCAGCGAAAATAAAGCCACAATCGTTGGGCATTGTTTTACAAATTTCGCAGGTATTACTGCAAGACGAAAACATGAAATTGAATATCATTGGCCATACGGATGCAGATGGCAATAGTGACAATAATTTAAAACTATCAAAAGAACGTGCAGCGTCGGTAAAAAATGCTTTAGTCGATATTTATAATATTCCAGCAAGCCGACTTCAAACGGATGGCAAAGGCGCAAGCATTCCCGTTGCAGATAATAAAACCGCCGATGGTAAATCACAAAACCGACGCGTTGAATTTATAAAGTTATAACAATAATCAAATCAATGCCTCAATCTAAGAACGCCAAAGATTTATTCTTTGGCGTTCTTAATTTAATTTCAATCAAAATTATGTAGTATTGTAAACTTCAATAAAGCAAATTATCTGTAATGATCAAACGTACCAAAGCCTCTATTTCTAAAGCCGTTCTTCATAAGGTTGGCAACAAATTCAACAGTAGTAAAAACGCCTTTTCGGAGCAGGAACTAGACTTTGATGAAATCAGTTACGATCTGATGTTACCGTATTTATTACGTCCGTTTGGAAATTTGGTGGAAACTTACCGGTTCAACCACCATTCCGACATTAATCTCAACGAGATCAATACTTACGCTTCGCAACTATTTAAAGACGGCACCAATTTTTTGGAGATTTCAAAACACATCGTTACCCACTTATTTGAACAGAGTAATTCTGCTCAGATAAAGACGGGAGATGTTATGGTCTGCATTTTTGAGGATATTCAATATGAGGATTTGTTCGTCCAAGCTGTTGGAATATTTAAAATAGAAAACAGAGCGGAGTTTTTTCAGACGTATTTAGAGAATAACAGCTACGACATCATTACTCAAAAAGGAATTCCTACTAAAAAAGTAGATAAAGGTTGCCTGATCCTAAACACTTCTGATTCCGAAGGCAATATAATCCTCAGCGTTGACAACAATTCTTACGACACACAATATTGGATCAAGCATTTCTTGAATGTCAAATATCCTGATGACCATAATCAACATACCAAAAACTACATTGAACTTTGTAAAGATTTTTCTGAAGACGTTGTAAAACCGAGTTTAGGTCTTCAAGAAAAAAGTACGTTTTTGGCTAAGACGATTGATTTTTTCAAAGAAAATGAAGTGATCAATGTTGAGAATTTTAAAGATGATATGTTTGAAGATGACAAGTATAAAGATCTTTTTGATGACTATAAAAAAAGTTATGAAACTGATCATGAGGTTATCATACGCAATCAATTTGATGTTTCCGAAAGTGTTCTAAAAAAACAAAAACAGAAGATTAAAACAGAGATAAAACTCGATACCAATATTCAGATTAAATTAGACATTGACGCTCCTGACGCTTCCGCAGAATATTTGGAACGAGGCTACGATGATGTGAAGAAAATGCATTATTACAAGGTGTATTTTAATGAAGAAACTTAAAGATTGAAGATTTTTGAATAAGGATTGATGATTTCTGAAGTTCAATCGGACGGATGACCGATACGGATTTGGAGAATTAAATCTCCCGCAGATTAACGCAGATCAACGCAGACATTACGTGTTATTTTCTTTCGGTGTTTACAGCTAACTGAGACTGAAAACTGACACTGAAAACTGAGACCGCTAACTACCCTTCATTCCCCAACATCTCCCTTTATATCATCAATCTCAGAATGCCGATGTGCAAATTTGTGTATTTGGATTAATTTATGGAGATAAAAAGCCTCAAAAACTATCCATCCGCCAGCTATAAACATGGGAAGTATGAAAAGCAAAAAAACCATTGCGCTCTTCTTGGATTGGAAATTATACATGAGATACATTAAATAAAATGACAAGATCATGTAAACGATTCCAAAAGTAATATCAAGGATCCAAAACAGCGGATCCACTTTCGGTACTTCTGCGTCTTTTTTGAGCAGTTTATAATATCCTTTGGTTTTAAAATGAAAGATGAAACTACAAAATCCCATAACTGAAATTCCAATCGGAATCCACATAGATCTTTCAAATTTCAACTCTTCAAACAACATAATATAGGAAATCAGTCCACCCGGAAACAATGCTAGCGGCACCACTAAAACGAATAAAATAATTTTCTGGATATGCGCCATATTTAAAACAGACTCTTTTCTTGATATGGAACGGCTTCAAAAAGAGCCATAAAGTGCTTTAAAAGTTTTGCTTTTAATTCGACTTCGTCCACCTTCTCAATACCTAATTCTACATTTAAAGACGTAACCGCTTTCCCACGAATACCACAAGGAACAATATTATCAAAATATTCTAAATCGGCATTCACATTCAATGCAAAGCCGTGCATCGTTACCCATCGGCTTGCTCTTACTCCCATGGCGCAAATTTTTCGTGCAAATGGTGTTCCAACTCCCAACCAAACACCAGTTTCGCCTGGACTTCGTCGTGCATCTACTCCATATTCAGTTAAGGTCAAAATGATCATTTCTTCCAATAACCGAAGATATTTATGAATGTCGGTAAAAAAATTCTCTAAATCGAGAATTGGGTAGCCTACAACTTGCCCTGGACCGTGGTAGGTTATATCTCCTCCCCTATTTATTTTATAAAATCGTGCTCCCTTTTTGGCAAGCTGATCTTCATTCAATAAAAGATTTGATAGATCGCCACTTTTACCTAACGTATATACGTGAGGATGTTCGACAAACAAAAAATAATTCGGCGTATCTAAATTCGCGTCCTCTCTTCTGTTCTTGATCTTAATGTCCAAAACGGACTTAAATAAATGCTCCTGATAATCCCAAGTCGCTTTATAATCCTTTTGTCCTAAATCTTGTACGGTTATGGTCTTGTTCAAGTTGTTTATCTTCTAATTTGACTCCAAATTCATCACATTTGGATCTTTGCTGATGGCAAATAAATCGGTTATGATTCTGGATTGTAAAATTACGGATTTCCCGAGAGAAGCCCGATGACGGATTGCAAAAAAATCTATTTCACGGAGTTCCACAGAAAAGCACAGAGGCACGCAGAGTATAAATTATTGGGACGGATGACGGAATACTTAATACTGATAACTGTAGACTGCCCCCTGACGACTGAACACTGCTGACTGCTGACTGAAACCCTACCTCTTCGGATTATTCAAAATTACCAAGGCTGCGATCACTCCAGGCACCCATCCGCAAATCCATAAAATAAAAACGATAATAATAGACCCACAGCCTTTGTCAAGTACAGCTAAGGGCGGGAAAAAAATAGAAAGAAGAACTCTCCAAATACTCATAATTTTAATGATTTATAAAGACCACTACTTTTGTATGGCTGATTGATGTATTACTTAGACGCAAAAATATTTAATTTGTTACGGTATAAAAACTATAAATATCTTCAGAAAATTACAAGACATGATATAAGCAACCTCAAGGAGTAAGGACTTATCACTTGAAAACGGCTAATTTCTTCAATACAAAAAAGTTTCCTCCCATAAACCATTAAAAACCCAATCTATAACTGGAAAGTATTGTGTTAATTTTTATAAATATTGTAAATTCGCACTTCAAAAATTTAACAGCATGCAACTTTCAGAGCAAGAACTCGTCCGAAGAGAAAAATTAGTCAAATTACGTGAGTTGGGTATCAATCCTTACCCGGCCGATTTATATCCTGTAGATCATACTTCCAAACAGGTTAAAGAACAATTTGAAGAAGGTAAGAACGTCGTTATCGCTGGTCGATTAATGTCGATGAGAGTTCAAGGGAAGGCCAGTTTTGCTCAAATTCAGGATTCCGAAGGAAAAATACAAGTGTATTTCAACAGGGATGAAATCTGTCCTGGCGATGACAAGACCTTATACAATGAAGTCTTTAAAAAATTATTGGACTTTGGCGATTTTATAGGGATTGAAGGAGAATTGTTTACCACTCAGGTTGGAGAAAAAACGGTAAAAGTTAAAAACTTCAAATTACTGAGTAAATCTTTAAAACCATTACCATTACCAAAAGAAAAAGATGGTGTCGTTTATGATGCCTTTACCGACCCTGAGCAACGTTATCGACAACGTTATGCAGATTTGGTCGTCAACCCAAAAGTAAAAGATGTTTTTATAAAACGTACCAAATTATTTAACGCCATGCGTCAGTTTTTTAATGACGCAGGTTACTTTGAGGTAGAAACGCCGGTTTTGCAACCAATTCCGGGAGGTGCAGCCGCACGTCCGTTTATGACCCATCACAACAGTTTGGATATTCCATTGTACATGCGAATTGCCAATGAGCTTTACCTCAAGCGTCTGATTGTTGGTGGCTTTGATGGCGTCTATGAATTTTCGAAAAACTTCAGAAATGAGGGCATGGATCGCACCCATAATCCGGAATTTACGGCAATGGAAATCTATGTGTCCTACAAAGATTATAATTGGATGATGCACTTTTGCGAAGAACTGTTAGAACATTGCGCTATTGCCGTAAATGGTACTACTGAAGCGACTTTTGGTGAGCATAATATAAACTTTAAAGCGCCGTATGCTCGTGTGACCATGACGGATTCCATTAAGCATTTTACAGGTTTCGATATTACCGACAAAACTGAGGATGAGATCCGAAAAGCTGCTAAAGAGATGGGCATTGCTGTAGATGATACGATGGGTAAAGGCAAATTGATCGATGAGATTTTCGGCGAAAAATGCGAAGGCAATTATATCCAACCGACGTTTATCACAGATTATCCGAAGGAAATGAGTCCGCTGTGTAAAGAACACCGCGAAAATCCAGAGTTGACCGAACGCTTTGAATTGATGGTTTGTGGTAAAGAAATTGCCAACGCGTATTCTGAATTGAACGATCCTATTGACCAACGTGAACGTTTTGAGCACCAAATGGAATTGGCTCAAAAAGGTGATGACGAAGCAACCGAGATGATCGATTATGATTTTTTACGTGCTTTAGAGTACGGGATGCCTCCAACGTCTGGAATGGGCATCGGAATGGACCGACTAATAATGTTCCTAACCAATAATCAATCGATTCAAGAAGTGTTGTTCTTCCCTCAAATGAGACCAGAAAAGAAAGCTGTCGCGATGACCGAAGATGAAAAAGCGGTATTTACCATCCTCAAAGCGAATACTCCAATGGATTTAAACATCTTAAAAGAACAATCAGGTTTGAGCAATAAAAAGTGGGATGCCACAATTAAAGGCTTGACAAAAAACAAATTAGCTAAAGTCACTAAAAATGACGCCGGACTATTTGTCGATATCGCATAATGATAAGAAAAACCGCAGTAATATTAAGAGCATGTGCATTAATTGCATATGCTTTTTTGTTACTTGTTCATTTCATCTTAAAGGATCACTTCTCTTTTCTCCAAATCTTTTTTTATGCATTTCCGCTTCCTCTAATCATTTTATGGGGAAGTTTTGTCACGCTTCTATTTTTTAAACCAAGGTCTTATTTTATATTTTTCCTGTGCACGACTCTCGGACTGACTGGCATTTGGTTTAGCAATGATTATATGCTTCCGAGTCATGTGGAAATTCCTGAAAATAGCACCTCGGTTATTTTTTGGAACGCTGCTAATCGGAAAACAATTCATCTGGATGTACTTTCAGAGAAAATCAAAAATATCCAGCCGGATATTATTGCTCTTGCTGAGACGGAAAATGCTTCCGCAGAAGACATTCGACAACTTTCCAAAGATTTCCCCACTTATGAATTTAGAATTCTTGATGGCGACATGCTGATTGGGATTAAAGGTCATATCGAAAAAATAACGTATATCCTTGAAGAACATAGCTATGATATCAATTTTGTAGAAGCTCAATTAAAAGCGGGTCCGATATTAATTGCGCTTACCGACACTTTTCAAAGTCCAACTATGGATAAAAGAAAAACTTTAGGAACCATATTACAATTAGTTTCTCAAAGAAACACAGACCTCATGATTGGCGATTTTAACACGCCTTATGAAAGTGTTCATTTCAGGAATTATGAAACTGATTATACCAGTTTTCATGATTACGGTCAGGGATTTAGTGCGACATGGCCATTCAAAATTCCTTTACTTGAAATTGACCAAATTTTCACAAGTAAAAAATTTACGCCTATTCTTCTTCAAAAATTTTATTATGATGTTTCAGACCACGCCATGCTTGTCGGATATTTTAAATAAAAATTATTAAGATTCGTTCTTGAGAGTCCTTTTCATCGCAAAAATCACACATTCAATTGTTAAAGAAATATTAAAATATTTTACATTCTCCTATCAATGCGATGTATTGTCTATTTTCACTTTTTAATTATTTAAATACCTAACATCTTGAAAAAAGTTTCCCTAAGCGTGATGTTTTTGGCCTCACTTTTTTTTGTTGTGTCTTGTTCTACAACTAAAAAAGCATCCAAAAGCTCGACTACCGCTAGTTCCGCTGATGCAGCAAAAAAATCTGGAAAAAATGACATCCAGCCTTACAACAAAGTCATTACTAAAGATGCCAAAAGCGATCCCGGTTTATTTACCGTCCACAAAATCGACGAGACCTATTTTTATGAAATTCCAGATTCTCTTTTTGAACGTGAAATGCTCATGGTTACCCGTATCGCTAAAACAGCCAGTGGCTTAGGTTTTGGTGGTGGAAAGCAAGGTGAACAAGTTTTGCGCTGGCAAAAGAAGGATAAAAGAGTTTTACTACGCATGGTTTCCCATAGTGTGGTTGCCAATGATACACTTCCGGTACATGAAGCGGTGGTCAATTCAAATTTTGAGCCCGTCTTATTTAGCTTTCCAGTGAAGGCTATTGGTAAAGATTCATTAACTACAGTTATCGAAGTGACTGATTTGTTTATGAAAGATGTGAAACCATTTGGTTTACCGGATCGCAGTAGAAAACAATATAAAGTGACGAAGTTAGATGGTGATCTATCCTATATTGAAAGTCTTAAAAGTTACCCTTTAAACATTGAATCACGTCACGTAAAAACATATAGCGCAAGTGAACCACCTTCAAATTCCACAAGTGGTGCTATTTCAATTGAATTGAGCAACTCGATGGTGCTATTGCCGAAGGTGCCAATGCAGCGCCGCATATTTGACCAGCGCGTCGGATGGTTTACGAGCGGACAAATAGATTATGGCCTAGATGCACATGAAAGCAAAAAAGTAACCTATTTAGACAGATGGCGTCTTGAAGTGAAAGATGAAGACATTGAAAAGTTCAAACGTGGTGAATTGGTGGAGCCTAAAAAACAAATTGTTTATTATGTTGACCGTGCGACTCCAGCACAATGGCGTCCATACATCAAACAAGGTATTGAAGACTGGCAAGTAGCTTTTGAGGCTGCTGGTTTTAAAAACGCAATTATCGCTAAAGATCCTCCAACAATTGAAGAAGATCCAGGATGGAGTCCAGAGGATATTCGTTATTCTGTAGTGCGTTATTTGGCATCTCCAATCCCTAATGCTAACGGCCCACACGTAAGTGATCCAAGAAGTGGAGAGATTTTAGAAAGTGACATCAACTGGTACCATAACGTAATGACCTTGTTGCGCAACTGGTTTTTCGTGCAAACAGCCGCGATTAATCCTGATGCACAAAGTGTAAAATTTAAAGATGAAATCATGGGACGATTGATTCGTTTCGTATCGTCGCACGAAGTTGGTCATACTATAGGTTTACCGCACAATATGGGAAGTAGCGTTGCTTACAAAGTAGATGATTTACGTAACCCAGAATTTACTAAAAAATATGGAACCGCACCATCAATCATGGATTACGCACGTTTCAATTACATCGCCCAACCAGGTGATGAAGGTGTTGCATTAATGCCAAACATTGGTATTTATGATAAATATGCCATCGAATGGGGCTACCGTCCAATTTTGGATGCCGCTACGCCAGAGGACGAAAAGAAAACTTTAGATAGCTGGATTCTAAAACACGCTGGGGATCCAATGTACCGTTTTGGAAGGCAGCAAAGTGGCGGTGTGATTGATCCAAGTTCTCAAACTGAAGATTTAGGTGATGATGCCATGAAAGCCAGTTCTTATGGAATTGCCAACTTAAAACGCATTGTTCCAAACTTGATCAAATGGACTGCAGAGGACGGTAAAGATTATAGCGACTTAGGCACCATGTATGGTGAAGTTTTAGGCCAATACAACCGTTACATGGGCCATGTGACTGCGAACATTGGTGGTGTATATGAAATTTATAAAACCTATGATCAAGAAGGTGCCGTTTATTCTCCAGTTGATAAAGCCAAACAAAAAGAGGCGCTACAGTTCCTTCAGAACGAATTGTTTGCTACTCCAGAATGGTTATTGGACAATGATATTTTTAATAAAATTGAATTTGATGGTAACCTAGAGCGCATCCGCGGGACACAAATTAGAGCCCTAAATGATATCCTTGATTTTGGAAGAATGCAGCGCATGACGGAAAATGAGACCACTAATGGTAAAAATGCTTATGGCCTATTGGACATGATGCAAGATCTACGAAAAGGTGTTTTTAGCGAGTTAAACAGCGGTAAATCTATAGATGCCTACAGAAGAAATCTTCAACGTGGCTATATTGATCGCATGGCTTATTTAATGACTAAAGACCAGACCCCTGTGCCTGCACAATTCAAACAATATGTTTCAAGAACAAATGTTGATGTCAGTCAATCTGATATCAGAGCTATTACGAGAGCAGAATTGAAAGCTTTGGAAAGTACTATCAAATCTGGCTTGGCAAGAAACAGTGACACTATGAGCAGAATCCATTTAAACGATGCACTTCAGCGTATTGATGCTATATTAAATCCAAAAAGTTAAGTAGTCAATTACATTTATAAAAAAAATGCTTCAAGAAATCTTGAAGCATTTTTTATTTGGTTGAAATGGCCTTTTATCGTTGAGATATGCGAACTTTTCAATATTATTAAAATAGTTCTTTCAGGTTATAAATCATTCTAAGGAAACCTATATAGTGGTTGCCTTCTTAAACGATTTATAGATTAGTCTTAAAAATCCTGTGATTATAATAAAAATAATTCCAACCACACTTCGATATTCATGCAAAACAATATTAGGATAGATGTTTGTCAGAGAAATGATTAAAATAATCAATGCTATAACCCAAATTGAAGAAATGATAATTAAGGTCGTTCTTTTCATTAGAATTCTATTTATAAATTGAGATTTGCAATGAGTTCGTAGACGGTCATTATTCTTAGGATAAAAATACAAAACGCTAATCTTCAATGGAGATATAATCAACCCTTATTAAGTCGCACTTAAATATGGGTTGAATCCATATCAAATGAATCCCGATTATCTTTAAACTAGCGAATTTTATTTTTTTTCCACATAATCCGCAATTGGAATATCATTTATAAAAACCTTATCCAATACAGCTTTTCCCTTAAGAATATAAACCAATGCGTAGGTATTTTTAAGCAGAGAATCTCGTTGAGCACTGGCATGAGCCAACTCGGCATCATAAGCTTTTGTTTCATTCATATAAAACTCATTAAACAGTAAGATTAATCCAACATTCCTCTCATAACAGTCGTACCAAGAAACTTTTGTTTTTAAATAATTGCCATCTTTTGGACTGTTTTTAAAGCGTCTTAACTTCTGATCATAAAAAAATCGAAAGCTTTCCAATATTATAGAAGAGACCAAATAAAATAACATAGGTTAGCTATCCTAAGTCACGGTAATTTTTTAAAAAGGTGCCTAGCGTAAGGATCACACTTAATGGCAACAACCAATTCAAAATCGAGGTAATATTGGCATCCGGATGATGCTTTAGCAATTGTAAGTAATGCGGAATTACCAAAGCCATCAACGCCAAATATATCCAAGGCGCTTCGGAGAGGCCGTTAAATCCGTAACCCAAGCTAGCTCCATAAAATGTCGTAAAAACAATATGAAGCACGGCTACAGCGTTAGATTTTATACATAGATCAACGGCAAAAAAAGCACTATCCAAGTCAGAATATAGGTGCTTAAATCTCCAAGAATATTATAAATCTGACTTACCAATGCAATGCTGACACCAACTCCAAAAATCAAAATTGTAGCAGAGGTCTCATTACACGTCGCACTTTTTCCTTTAAGAATAGCGTAACCAAATAACAATTGTCCGGCAATCAAAGGAGCAAAAGCAAAAATGGTTTATAAAGTTCTTGAAAGATTATCCCAATTATGAGCCAATATTAAAATAATCCCTAATCCAACTCACAACGACCCCAAAACTATAAAAACCGTAAATAATCGGTTTGACGTGTTCGTTCCTTTTGATTGATAATAGTTGCGAATCCTTAGGCAACTTCTTTGGAAATAACTTGATTCTTCACCAATTCTGGTAATTCATCAATAAATTTTGAATTCATTAAATTTTATTTATTTGTTAAATACAGGGTAAATTATACACCATTGTTAATATTTAAGAATTAAATCCAATTGTTAAACCTTTCATCGCATTCTCAGTCCTAGAAGTGTAACCTTTAAAAAATAGAGACATGAAAAAATTAGTAATGATATTAATTGCAGTCGCTACTTTACAAGTATCTGCACAAGAACAAAAAAGAGAAGTTAAAAAGCAACGGATAACATCTAAAATGGATTATACTCCTGAACAAGTGTCTCAACTCCAAGCTAAGAAAATGACCTTAACCCTTGATTTAAGCGATCAACAACAAAAAGAAATGTCCGCGGTACTTTTAAAGCAAGCCAAAATGAGACAAAGTAAAAAAGAGGCTTATTTCAAATCCAAAGAAATGGCAGGTAACAAGACTTTGTCAAAAGAGGAGCGTTTCAAAATAGCAAATTCCAGATTGGATCAGCAAATTGAAATGAGGAAAAAAGTGAAGAGTATTTTATCTTCAGAACAATTTGAAAAATGGGAAGAAATGAATACGAAACGTGGTGAGCAGAACAAAAGATACACCATGCGTGATAGAGAAAAAAGCCCCAAAATGACTGCAAAAGAGGTAAAAGGTAAGCTGTAACAAATTGTCACTAAAAATCAAAAGGGAATTTTCAATTGAAAATTCCCTTTTTAATATATGACTCGTGTAGATTAGAAGGTTTTACAAACCTTATCCACCGCATTGATGGTCGCATCCAGGTCCTCATAAGTCAGCGCATCACATATGAACCAAGTTTCAAAAGCACTTGGTGCAATATAAATGCCTTCCTTAAGCATACCATGAAAAAACTTCTTAAAGGTTTCATTGTTGGCTTTTGCAGCGGTATCAAAATCCAACACCTCATGCTCCTCAAAATGAATGGAGATCATGGAACCCATTCTGTTAATGGTGTGCTTCACATTATTGGCAAGCAATACTTTCTCCATACCATGATGTAGATACTCCGTTTTTTCCGCCAAACGATTAAAGACTGCTCGGTCCTTGTTTAAATGTTGCAACATGGCCAAACCTGCTGCCATTGCTAAAGGATTTCCACTTAAAGTTCCCGCTTGATACACAGGGCCAATCGGTGCCAAATAATCCATGATCTCATTTCGCGCAGCAAACGCACCCACAGGAAGACCACCACCTATTACTTTTCCAAAGCAAA
>JBBSRC010000065.1:0-26984 GCA_038243395.1 Flavobacteriales bacterium
GAAGCCATGAGCATCCAAAAACCAAAGGCAGCATCGATGTGCTTTTTTTCTGCTTGCTCCAGTAAAATTTGGATTTGTAGGAGATTACTCAAATCCATCAAGCCACTTTTATAGCGTGATAAATACATTTGATAAGCGTCATTTGCTTGTTGTTGCCCCTTATTCGTTTTTTCAACTTCCACATATTGCCTAGATAATTGATTTTGAATGGCTGCTAATTCCGCCTCCATTTGCTGTTTATATTGTTTATGGCGATGGCCTTCGCTTTCGGCTTGTTTTTTCAAGCTTCCGGCACGTTGTTTTTGGGTGTATAAGTCAGAAATATTCCAGGTAATGCCCACGCCTACCAAACCGTTGGTCACGGAATTTGAAAATCCGTCGTTCCAATTATCCGAAACAGCGCCATCGTTTCCTATTCCCACACCACGATAGGCATATCCTCCAATTAGATTTATGGAAGGCAAAGCTGCACTGGCTTCGCTTTTACTTCGATAATCCAAACTTTTTCGCTGTTCATCGAGCGTGGTCAAAATAGGATGTGAAGGATCGATTTCTGTAATCTTGTCTAAGGAACCCTCTAATGGATTCAAAAATTGGGCGACTGATCCTCGATAATTGGCTTCTGTTCCATTGGTAAGTTCCAGGAGTTGGATGAGCGCGGCCTGTTTTTTTCCTTTTAGATGTTCATTATCTCCTAGCGCTTGATTGTAAGAGGAGGAGGCCAACAGACTGTCTGCGGCCGATTTCAATCCTGCTCTTGCCAAACCCGAAGTAATCCTGCGGATGGTATTGAGTCGATCCACATTGTCCTGATTCGTTTCCAATTTAGTTTCGTTATAAAGCAGTTGGAGATACCTTTGGGAAAGATCTTTTTGAAGATGCAGTTGGTACGCATCATTTTCGCTTTCCGCACGATGTGTTTTGGACTTGGCGGCTTTAGATTTGTAGTTGTATTTTCCAAAAGAAAAAAGTTCCCATTCCAATGTGGAAGAGGCATAGGTGTTGAAGGTCCATGAGGGGCCAGTCAATCCATTGGCGCCACTGACATTAAATAGTCCGGGTTGTGGGAAAAATGCGCCACTAACACCTTCATAGGTGGCATAGGAGTTTTGTGCTTGGGCCCGCAGTTGAGGAAGTCGTTCACCAAAAATAGATTTTTCATCCATTTTTGCCGATTCTACAGTGGCTTCTCTGGCCTCTAGACCTGGATAGGAGTGTTGTACTTCGTCCCATAAGGTATTTAATTGACCTACGCGCTGTTGTGCGAAGGTTGATTGGCAGCCGGCAAGGAATATTCCAGCGCCGATGACTGCTACAAGAATTCTTGTCATTGATTTTATTTTTACGATTATTTGTATGGTCTGTGCCAAATTTTTAATGTGGATGGCCCAGAACAACAAGCTTATTTAAAGCATGAATTAATTTGAGGATGCTAAGACAGAAATGAATGAAGGAGAAGGCAGACTATGAACTCTATAGTGCTTTAACCCACAAAGGCAAGGCACAACAGAAATCTGATCTCGTTAATCAATGTCTAAAAAGAAGAATTAATTATCGTATATCGTAAAAAAGAAGTTTGCTAAAGAGTAGGTACTTGGGGATGCTACCTCCCAGTGTTGGTAGTTTGTAATTATGTTCCTCCTCAGGCCTAAAGAATGGCAAAAATAAAAGAGAAAAAACAACGCTAATAAATAATGCTGAGGAGAGATTCTTTAAAAGTGAATGATCATAAGAATCTGCAGTGATAACTTGAAGATCGGCACACTTTACGCTGGCAGTCTCGCCATGATCTACAGAAGAAACATAATGGCCAAAAGCTCCAACTTGCTCCATTTTCATAGGCAGGTCAAATAAAACCTTGGCACCTCTTTTCACGGAACACGAAGACAACAGTACCAATACGAGCAGTGCTGAAGCCAGAACTTGTCTGAAAATTTGAGTGACGCTATGTGTTTCCTTGTTTTTCACAACGGGCAAAGGTAGCAGAACTTATTGGGGTAAAAAAATCGGAATGGGTTTTTGGTAAGAACGATAATCATGGCAATGGATTAAAATTTAAAGCTATCTTCTAAAGTCTTCGTTTTAATAATTTGAAGATTTTAGATATCGCACCTATATTTTATTCTTGTTCACCAACATGCATTTTTAGGGTGTTTAAAAAACGGTGGATGATGACAGATGTTAAAATACATCACTCTTCATAATTTGTTTTAGGCGATTATTTCTATTCGAATCATATTTTTGTCAGGGCATAACCTGACAATTTTTTAAAATCTATCAGGCTTTAGCCTGACTTAATGTTTGATTTTGTCAGGTAATAACCTTTCTTTTGTTGTACACCTGCCAAGTTAAAACTTTATATTATGAACAAGAAAAGATTGCAAATAGAACAATTAGACCGCAAACTTAAAGGATTTGGAGAAGCAGTCCAAGTCACAAAACCCGCTATTGGTTGGCTCAAAACGGTAAGGGTTTCCTTAGGCATGTCGCTACAGCAAGTCGCTGATAAATTAAATATTACCAAACAAAGCGTTCAGGAAATCGAAATAAGGGAAAAGAAAGGTAGTATTACTCTAAACAGTTTAAAAGAAACAGCAAATGCACTGGATATGCAATTCGTATATGGATTGGTGCCCAAAGATGGTAATATAGACGATTTAATAGAACGCAAAGCGAAAGAACTAGCACTGCGCATTGTTTCTCGAACCTCCAACACCATGAAGTTGGAAGATCAAGAAAACTCTAAAGAAAGTCTACAAAAAGCTATCGGAGAACGCGTGGCCATCATTAAAAACGAAATGCCTAAATCTTTATGGGATTAGACTTAGAATATATCGACGGGCAAACCCCAATTGATGAAGAGGAAAAAGAAGGCTTATTAATTGAGACCGTTAGCACAAAAACCGAATTGGATGAATTTGAGCAACTCAACATAGAGGAGGCTTTGCAATGGGTGTTTGGAAAAAAAATTAAACACGAACAAGTATTTACTGAAAAATTTATCCGTAACCTACACAAACGTATGTATGGTAATATATGGGCTTGGGCCGGAACCTTTAGAAAATCTGATAAAAATATTGGAGTAGATAAACATCAAATTCCTATGCAACTTAAAGTGCTTTGCGATGATGCATTGTATTGGATAGAAAATCACACGTATTCTCCTGAAGAAATAGTTATTCGTTTTAAACACCGTTTGGTAAGCATACATTGTTTTCCTAATGGAAATGGGCGTCATACCAGGCTTATGGCCGATATAATAATTGAGAAACTGTTTAATAAAGAACTCTTCTCTTGGGGCGCAAGCAATTTGTCTAAAGCTACCGAAACTAGAATAGCGTATTTGCAAGCAGTTAAACAGGCCAACCAAAATAAGTATCAACCCTTGCTGGATTTTGCATCTTCCTAATTGTTGGTTTCCGCTATTTACTTGATTGACAAGCTGAAAGTTTTAAGTAGTATAGGAGAGGAGGTAGGTTAGATTTTATATTTAAAATATTTTTGGTGGTCTTTATTTTCTATTAAAAAACTTACAATGTGCTACATTATACTACATAATCTTTGTGAACCCTTAAAAACGCGGAGTTTAAAATACTGCATCGGCAAATAAACTACGTGTCGATGTTTATTAAATGATTTCTTTTACTTGGTAGCTAGGCATACAAAAAACGCGCATCAACCAGCGTTAACAAATATCTTATTAAATTTATGTTTCATTTCGATGTTTCCAAGCATGACTATTTCAGCGCCAGGAGGAAGTATGGTATCTGCCGATAATAGTGTTTGGACTTCTGAACTTTCTTTTATGGCAATGACCGATAATCCAGATTTAGCGCCTATACCGGATTCGGCCAGGGACTTACCTTCTAGTGATTTTGGTATCGGAATTATAAACAAGGTAAAACCCTCACCAAGAACGGTTAGTTCTTGTCCTTTAGAAATTGATAAAACAGCTTCAGAACCTAATGTGGAATAACTTAATACAAAATTAGCGCCCGCTTTTTGAATAAGATCAACATTACGAGCTTCGGAGATTCGGCTCACGATTCTTACATCCTTGTTCAATTTACGACAGTAGGAGGCAAGATAAATATTCATGGTGTCGTCATGGGTGGAAAGTAAAACCGAAGGTGCCTCTAAAATTCCTGCTCTTTTTAGTAGTTGGTAGTCTGAAGCATCACCACAGAATACCTGATTGCAAAAAGGACTTACTTTTTTGCATACCTCGGGATCTTTGTCAACGACATTTACTAAAATATCATTTTTATGTAAAGCTTCTGCCGCCGCCAATCCAACCCGGCCTCCTCCAATTAACAGTACTGGATTAGGATTTACGTTGTAATCATGGAAGAGCTCATCAATGTTATGAAGCTGTTTTTTATTTCCTATGATGACTAATACACTTTCATTTGTAAGTTCTTCATAACCAGTTATAGGTTGTAATCTTCCTCGCTCCCAAATTCCCACAATACTGACCCCGAATTTTTGTCTTAAGTTGGTCTCCCGGATCAGTTTAGAAACTAATGGGGTATTGTGGATAGGCAATTCTGCAATTAATAAATCCTCATATTGTCCGATGGGTTGAGATTTAGCATGTTGTGCGTTTATCCTGTTTGCCAACTGTTCGCCTAGCCATTTTTTTACCGGTAAAACATGGTCGGCGCCGCTCAACTGCTGTACGTCAACAGATTCGATATCGGTAGCTATGGCAACAATAGGTACATTAGGGGCTAGGTCACGGATGGTAAGAATGATCTTGGTGTTTAAAATGTCATCCCTATTCACTAAGACTAATTTCGCATTCTTAATATTGGCAAGGGTAAAGGTTTCTTCATTATCCAATTCCCCAAAAAGTACTGGAACGTGCTTATCATGATTTTCAATTGCTATTTCCAAATCGTTTTCGATGACGAAATAAGACGTATTCTCTTGTTTTAATCGCTCGGTAAGATCTCGCGCTATAACGTCATAAGAACAAATTAAGATATGATTTTTTGTTCCAGCAGGGACTTGTCGTGGCACCTTATTTTTCTTTTTAGATTCTAAAAGCGGTACATAAAAGTGGCTTATAAAGGCAAAGGGCAAAACGATCAATAGCATGAAAATGCCCGAAAGTAATACCACTATACTGAAAATGCGACCGAGATCGGACGTAAATGTAATATCTCCGAAGCCAAGGGTGCTCATAACAGTAAGTGTCCAGTAAAAGCCTGTGACCCAAGAATGAATCTGGCCTTCATATCCCATTATAAAGTGGAAAAGAACAGAATAAATTACGATGACAATTCCTAGAAGAATGAGATACTTAATTAGGACCTTGGAGTTTCTTTTAAAGTCCCGGTCGCTCAAATAATATACCAACTGACTACCGACAAATTTCATATGCTGTATTTTTAATTAGGGATTGCAATTTGGTCATTTGATTCTTAATCTATACAATTTACTTCATGTTTTTCTTTTTTGCGGGAAAAAATTGCAACTAGAAATTTCCAAAAAATCAAGTATACCGTGTTTTTATATAAACAACATGCTACTAAACTTGTAAGAAAGGTAATTTGATTTTGGAGACTTGATCGACTTAACTGAGCCTTTAATAAATGTTTATAATGTCATTTATGGCAAATGAAAGATTAGATCTTGAGATTTTATTTTTTAAACGGTTCATGTTTAAATATTATTTTGTTTAAAGAAAAGTTAAATAAGTTAAACAAAATATATGTTTAATCTATATTTGTTGAACTATAAATATAAATTCAATAATTATGAAAAAATTAGTCCTTATTTTAACAGTTGCGATTACTGTATCTCTCTCTCAAAGTGCTACTGCGCAAGGCACAATAGTAGATGTTGCTGTTGGCAACGAAGATTTTTCAACTTTAGTTACCGCATTAAAAGCAGCCGATTTAGTTGGTGCGTTACAAGGTGATGGACCGTTTACGGTTTTTGCTCCCACAAATAGTGCCTTTGATAAAATTGATTCTAATACATTATCTTCTCTATTGGAAGAAGGAAATCAAGAAGCATTAGGTAATATTTTAAAGTATCACGTTGTAACTGGAAAATTGACCGCGAAAGATGTGGCTGCTGCTTTAAAGAAAGGTAATGGTAAAGTAGAACTAAATGCATTAAATGGTCAAGTATTAACCGTAACGCAAAAAGACGGTAAAATTTGGTTGATGGACTCAAAAGGAAATTACAGTGAAATTGTTTCCACAGATGTAATGGGTAGCAATGGTGTCATTCATGTTGTCGACACTGTCGTAATGCCTAAATAATATGTGTCTTTTGATGTATACATTAAGCCCAGTTTATTCTGGGCTTTTTTTTGTTTTTTTTTCGATTTTTCAAAATGACAGAGTATAGTTGGATATTTATATATAACAGAGACATTGATTTAGCCAAAAATCGAGGTTGATAGTATAAGAATGGCAAATGATGAGGAAATTATTGCCATGAAAATTGATGCAGCACAACGAGGATAAAGAAAAAAGATTTTAAAAATTTACATGATGTGCTTAAATCTTTTGATATCCGCCAAATGGTAGGTTTACACAAGCAATGATATCCATATAACCAAGACATAGATTTATTTATTCCATACTTTACCGCCTTTACACAAGCTGATAAAGATTTTAAGCCAACTTGTTTTAAAAACAATATTGGGAATTTTTTGAAAGAGAATTTCAATAAAATTATTATAATGTCTAAAGATCACTTTGATTTTCCTTTTATAAAAGTTTTTTTTCCCTTGTAAATCCTAGTTTGATCTACATATTCCTTTTTCACGCTTTTCAACGCCTGGTTTCAAAATACTCCATCAGCAGATTACCAACTGATAACCCGTCTTAACTAAAATTTCCATTAAACGTTAAACTAATTAAACCCCTTCATAGCCGCTAAGGTTGTTCCCCATATGATCACACACGAAAAGAATATCCCTATGACATTTGCTAAAAAAGCTTGTTTGCGTTCGATCCCAAAAAGATAGGCAGCAATAGTTCCTGCATAAACTCCAGTTCCGGGAAGCGGAATCAGTACAAAAACCATCAAACCCCAAAAACCATATTTCTCTACATTTTTGCCCGCACCAGCCTTAGCGCGTCGTGCTACAAAAATTGCCGATTTTTTATAGTAATAATATTTAAAAAAATACCGATTTATCACATCAAGAAAAAAAGTCATTATAGGAAACACCAGCAAGTTTGCCGCAAAGCAAAAAATGAAGGCTAAATAAATATTTACCCCATTCAAAAGTGCATACGGAATACCAACCTTAGCTTCTCCTAAAGGGGAAATGCTCCAAAGCACAGCAACAAATAAATCGAGCATTATTTTTCGAAATTAGATTCTGCAAAAGTAGCCTTTTACGAGAGTGCTACGACTTTGGACTATATTAAATTTTAGCCAAAAAACATGAGGTCAGTAGTATTTAAGAGGCCATCAAAAAATGATTATTCAATTCGCATTTAACTCATTCGTAAGATTTAAGCCAGTTATTTAATATGTGCCTGGTTTTTATATAGAAAGGCGGGGTAGTGTTTCCAGGCATGCTAGTAAATGATCTATAAATTTATAGCAATGGTTAATTCTTCACTTCGCGATAGGCCTCGTCAAGTATTTTCACAGCTTTTTCCATTTCCTGCTGGTCTAGGTGTGCGAAGCCTAACCTTAATGCAGTCAGTGATCTGTTTTGGTACAAGCAAATACTTGGAAAAAATAATCCTTTTTCTCTGGCCTTTTTTTGTAATTGGGTCAATGAAAAGGCATCCTTAAACTGAATCCAAAATGCAAGTCCTGATGGTGGAACCTTAAAAGTAATTCGGCTATTAAAGTGGGTATGGAGCAATCCGGCAAAAAATTCTTTCCGTTCGGCGATTATTTTTTTGGATTTTCGCTGATATCTGTGAATGTCTCCTTGGTAAATGATTTCGCCCAAAGCTTTCTCCATCATCAGATTAGGCTTACCAAATATATTTAGGTATTTCGCTCCTTCTTGCAACAGATCTTTTGGCGCGATTACGAAATTCATTTGAAAACCTGGGTTCAGATAATGACCGAAAGCACCAATATAAATGATGCGATTGCCACCGTTTTTTCTGAATAGTGATTCGTTTTTGTTTTTGACTAATGAGAATTCAAAATCGGAATCGTCTTCAATTACAATAAAATTGTACTGTTCGGCCAAATGTAGTAATTGTGTTTTCCTTTTTTTAGAAAGGCCAACTGTTGTGGGATATTGGCATCTGGTATTGATATAAACTAATCGAATTTCGCCGGGTTTAAAATTGTTTTGAATATAATCGATGTCCATCCCATCGGCATCCACCGGAATAGTTTTCATTTTGGCACCCGCTTGACTATAGATCATGTTAGGTAGAAAGTAGCTAAGCTCTTCCACCAAAACAATGTCGCCTGTATTGATTAATAAGCGCGATAGTATAGAGTGTACTTGCTCTAAGCCAGCTACAGGCAATACAAAATCTCTTGAGAGATGGAATCCTCTGGTTAAATTGAGATAATAGCTGAGTTGATCTCTAAAAAATAAATTCCCATCCGCTATATTGGGGTAGGATGCTGCATGTTTTTTTCGCCGTAGTACCGAAGTATAGAAACGACCAAGTTCCTCCGATTTTATAATGCGATAATCTGGCGTGCCATCTGTGAAATATAATTTTCCCAGATTTTCTTCTAAAGGGCTATCCAAAATAAATTCTTTCCTAAAATGATAAGGGGCATTTTCTGGTGGATGTTGAAATGCCTTTGGTTTATTGATTATAGAGGGAGAATTTTCAGGATTTATTACGAAAACGCCAACATTCGGAAGAGTTTTTACCCACCCTTGCTCTTGCAATTCATTTAAAGCGGCCACAATTGTTTTTCTGTGAACTTGGAGTTCTTCCGCGATTTTCCGGCTGCCAGGAAGCTGATCATCGTCTTCCAAAAGGTTGCTTTTGACAGCGTTAATAAACTGATAAACTATTTGCATATAAACAGCATCTTTTTTTCGACGATCTATTTTTACAAAGGAATGAAACGGAATTGTAACCGGACTACTCATTATTTACATTTCGGACTACCAAAAATACTATTTTAATCCAAATCTTTGCACTCATCTTTAAATTTTAAGGTTTAAAAAATATATATGAAAAACGTATGGATCACTTTAGGTCTCTTGGCTACTTTGCCAATCTTTGCACAACAAAAGGAAATACTTCCCGATCCGGAGATTCCAAATCATGAATTGGAAGAAATAATTATTCAGGGAAACCGATTGCAGACCCCTTTTAGTGAAGCTACTCGAGATATTCAGCTTATTACACAAAAGCAAATTCAGGCACTTCCTGCAAAGTCTATTAATGAGGTGCTATCCTATATCAGTGGCGTGGATATTAGGCAGCGCGGGCCATTTGGAACGCAGACTGATATTTCGATTGATGGTGGAACTTCCGAACAAACTCTCGTGCTGATTAACGGTGTAAAGATGATTGATGCGCAATCTGCCCATAATATGATGAATATTCCTGTTCCCTTGAGCGCTATTGCTCACATTGAAATTCTACGAGGTGGGGCTGCGAGGATTTATGGGATCAATGCACTTACAGGCGCGATTAATATTGTTACTAAAAAATCAAATCGCGCTTCTGTAACTGCAGATGTTCAGTCTGGAAGTTCTTTTAAAAATAAGGATGAAGGGGATGGATCAGGAATTTACGGTGGCGTTGCGGGTGAGGTTACCGGCATCTACGGGTCTGAAAATCAGAGCCAGCTCTTTTCGATGGCCCAAAGCGATTACAACGGACAACGTTACAATTCGGCATCAAAAAACACCCGACTTTTTTATAGCGGAAATTACGATCTTAATAGCACCAACAGCATTCAGGCCATGGCGGGTTACGCACGAAACCACTTTGGAGCGAACGGTTTTTATGCGGCTCCTGGTGATGTCAATTCCGAAGAACTGGTTGAATCATCGGTGTTCAGTTTGTCCTCAAAACATACCTTCGGTAATTTCACGATTTCCCCGAGAATCAGTGATCGCTATGGGGAAGATGACTACCGCTTTTATAAGAATGATTTGAGTAAAGGGCGCTCTATTCATTATACCAACGCACTGATGCTGGAATTGAATAGCAGTCTGAAAACGAAAATAGGAACTTTTGGTTTTGGTTGGGAATCGCGAATGGAAAAAATCAACAGTTCAAATATAGGCCAACATGAACGCGACAATCATGGCGCCTATGCAGAGTTGAAAAGTCGTTTGGGAGAAAAATTACGAGGAACGATGGGTCTTTATGCTAATTACAACACCGATTTTGGCTGGCAGGTGTATCCAGGAATAGATTTAGCCTATCTCGTTAATCATCATTGGAAAATTTCGACAAGTATCGGTTCAGGACAACGGATCCCTTCCTTTTCGGATTTATACCTTGATCAACGTCCGGGAAATGTGGGTAATGCATTGCTTCAACCTGAAAATGCATGGAACTACGAAGGCAATATTCAATATAAGAAAGGAAATATGCAAATTAAAACAGGGTATTTCTATCGTCATATTTCTGACTTCATAGATTGGGTAAGAGTCGAGGCTTCAGAGCCGTATTCTCCAATGAATCTAGGGAAAAACACAATGCAGGGCATTTATGGAAGAATGTTACAGGATTTCGATTTGGGAAGTCAACACTCCCTTGGGTATCAAGTGAGCTATAATTATATGAACCCGTCCTTTGAAACTTCATCGGAAACCCAGTCAAAATATATCTTAGAATCTCTGAAACATCAACTTATTGCAGGAATTAATTACCGATTTAACGACTTCTCTTTTTCGATTAAAAATAGATGGTTACAACGTGAACTAGGAAATGCCTATGACGTCGCCGATGTTCGCATTAATTACGAATATGAAAATTTCCTGTTATACATGGAAGTCACCAACCTGTTCAATGCCACCTATACCGAAGCAGGTGCAGTGCCTATGCCTACACGATGGTTTGGAGTGGGAGTGAGATACCATTGGAATCATCGTTAAACGAAGTTTTCGGTTGCATTTTTAAGCTTGGCATTTTAAAATGACTAATTGTTACAATTAAAATAATACGAATAGACATTTCGATAAACGCTGTGTATTGTTGAAGACCTATAATATTTAGTACTACCAAAAAATCAAGTTTTCAATCAAGATATAGTCATAAGTCCTACGTCAAACTGTCCTACGTCTGAAGTAAGTCTTTAAATGGATGTAATAAAATAATATTAATTAAAACAGAAAAATGAACAACGCAAAAAAATGGACACGGGATGAAGTCGTCGCTCTACACAACCTACCGATGATGGAGTTATTATATCAAGCTGCCACCGTTCATAGGCAACATCACAACCCCAACAAAGTACAAGTATCGACTTTGGTCTCCATAAAGACTGGAGGTTGTCCTGAAGATTGCGGTTATTGTCCACAGGCAGCTCGCTATCATACGAACGTCAAGGAAGAAAGCTTAATGGGGATTGACCAAGTCATAGCTCAAGCGCTACAGGCAAAGGCCACTGGACGTTCAAGAATTTGCATGGGTGCGGCATGGCGCAACGTGAAGGATGGGCCTGAATTTGATCAGGTTTTGGCAATGGTGCGTTCGCTCAACAAAATGGATATGGAAGTGTGTTGCACTTTGGGAATGCTTACGGAAAATCAGGCACAACGACTTTCAGAAGCTGGACTATATGCCTACAATCATAATATCGATTCTTCAGAAGATTATTACGAGGAAATAATATCTACCCGAGCGTACAAAGATCGGCTCAAAACCATCGAAAACGTTCGTAAAACAAATATCACAGTTTGTAGCGGTGGCATTATAGGAATGGGCGAGAGCATCGGAAATCGTGCTGATATGTTGATCACTCTGACCTCTATGATCCCCCAACCTGAATCGGTGCCCATCAATGCTTTTGTTCCTGTAGAAGGCACGCCAATAGGAGCGATGGAACCGGTATCCATTTGGGAAATGGTGCGCATGATTGCTACCGCAAGAATACTTTTGCCGGAGACTCAAGTACGTTTGTCGGCGGGGCGCAATAACATGAGCCGTGAAGGGCAGGCCTTATGCTTTTTTGCTGGGGCCAATTCCATATTTGCCGGCGATAAATTGCTCACGACGCCCAATCCCGATGTGAATGAAGATATGAAGATGTTTGAGGAATTAGGATTGATCCCGCAGCAACCTTTTGAAAAGCATGAACAACGCAGAACAATAGAAGTTGAAGAGGCACACTTTCACGCCTTAGGAGAAAAGCCAAAATGGTCTCGACCAAAGCATAAAATTCAGCGTAATTTGGATGCACAGCATAAAAGTAAAAAGTGATGTAAATACTTTTTGAATTGATTTAATTTTGAAATAATAGGATTGGATTTCTTTAGAAGTTCAATGGCACTAAATAAAAAGCGGTTGTCCGAATTTTTAGCTGTGAGAACTTCAAGAATAAGTGAATACATAAACGGGAAAAGCGAAGCTAACTTAAAGGTAGCAAGGGAAATAAGCGTTAAAGTGGGTATAGATGTTTCTATATTAGGAATTTAATCTACAACTATAAAATTATCACGGTGGACGGAAAAGTCCAACATTTATATGTGGTGTAATTAAGTCCTCTTTGGAGCTTAGTGAAATCTCAAGTTAATTCAATTTCTTGTTTCTCAGTAAATTTTATACAGATAACTATAACTCTCTCACGCTAAATTATCTAAAACAATTCAAAGTCCTAGTCATTAGTTTTATATTTTTGCTCTATAATTAAGGGTATCGCCAGAGCGTTTTTCATAGGGAAGCGATTCAACATTTGTTAAATAAGGAGAAGTGAAAAACAGTGAAATCGAAAAGATGCATTGGACTATTTGTGCAGAATGTCAAGGACGGGGCAAGAAAAACAAAAGGCTTCCTAAGAAAGCGCGACTTCTCTATAAAAAGACCTGCGATGATTATGAAAAATCTAACTCCGATGGTGCAGCGCCTGTTCGTCCCAAGGGGCATCTCTATTCATGCTTAAACTGTGACGGATCTGGGTTGATTCCTTCGGCAAGTTTTCCTTTAGCAGATAAAGAAAATTATCCGCATGTTGCTATTATTGGTGCTGGAATTGGTGGTGTAGCTTTGGCCGTGGCTTGTTTGCACCGCGGTATTCCATTTACTATTTATGAACGAGACAGCAGTTTCGACGTGCGATCTCAAGGTTATGGATTGACGTTACAACAAGCCAGTAAAGCTATAGAAGGATTGGGGATTTTATCCCTAGAAAATGGGGTGGTTTCTAAAAGACATATAGTCCATACGACAGAAGGAAAAGTTATTGCTGAATGGGGTGTCGGAAAGTGGCTGCCGTCAGAAGAAAAAATATCTACGAAGCGCACAAATGTACATATTGCCCGGCAGTCTTTACGACTGGCGCTACTTGAGCAACTCGGTGGGCACGAAGTAGTGCATTGGGGACATCAGTTAATGGATTTCAGAGAAGGGAAAGACCAGGTTGTTGACCTGAGCTTTCAAGCAAATGGGGAGGTAAAGCAGATCAAAGCAGATCTTGTGGTTGGCTCAGATGGAATTCGTAGTTCAGTGCGGAAAATGCTTATTGGAGAGGCTGTTACTCCATTGCATTACTTAGGTTGTATTGTGATCTTGGGAATCTGTCCTTTGGAACGTCTCCAAGGTTTGGATAGTTTTTTATTGGACTCCGCCACGGTCTTTCAAACCGCCAATGGCCACGAACGCATATATATAATGCCTTATGCCGATGATTCGGTAATGTGGCAATTGAGTTTTCCAATGTCAGAAAAAGAAGCTTTGGCTTTGAGTAGTAAAGGGGCTCAGGCCCTGAAGGAAGAAGCTTGTCGCAGAACGCAGTGGCACGATCCAATTCCTCAGATTTTATTGGCTACTTTGGAAGCTCAGGTTTCAGGCTATCCCGTGTATGACCGAGAATTGCTCACTTCAGAAATGTTAGAAAAAGCGGGACCAGTGACATTGATTGGGGACGCAGCTCATCCGATGAGTCCGTTCAAAGGGCAAGGGGCAAATCAAGCCTTGTTGGATGCATTGGCTTTGGCTCGAGGAATTTCAAAAGGCTGTTGGTCCTCAGAAAAATGGAGAGCGGAAGGATTGAGAGCGAGTGTTTTAACTGAATTTGAAACAGAAATGATAGCACGTAGCGCCACCAAGGTAAAAGATTCAGCAGAGGCCGCCCAATTTCTACATTCCGAAATTGTGCTTTATGAAGGTGATGAGCCGAGAGGTCGGTGTCTGAAGAGAAAAGATGAATAAAACGGCATTGGTAAATGGTTTCCCGTTTAAATAAAAATCTCAGGTGAATTAATAGACCTGAGATTTTAGAACTTAAACACTTTATCATCTACTCCGTTTTTAATCTCATTTTATTCTAAGAAATTATTGGTATCACTTTAATTGGAAATCATCGGTAGCTTTATTTGTGATTGATATTTTGAAGAATGATGTACTTTATTATGGGCGGTTACACCTTCTTTTTCGTCATAATTGTTGCCGCCAGTATTGAAATTACGAGAAAAACGAGGGAAATTACTACTGGATATCTCTATACGAATACGATGTCCTTTCTTAAAATAATTACTGGTGGACATAGGCGTCAAATCTATTTTATAGACTTTATCTTTCTCCATAAATACTTCTTTGTCATAGCCTTCGCGATACCTTGCACGTTGAATGGTCTCATCTAAATTATAAGCTGTTCCATCAGGATACACATCGATAAGTTTAATCGTGAAATCAGTATCCTTCACATCTGAAGACACATATAAAGTCGATTCAATAAAACCTGAAATTTCCACACCTTCTTTTAAAACATCTGTCGTGTAAACTAAAATATCGTCTCTGGTTTCCATTTCTTGCTGATCGAAGGCACCACCTTGAATAGCATTTCCTGTACAACAAACATTTCCACCATAAGAAGGCACAGGTGCCATTGGATCATAAGTGAAACTATCTGGATGATCAGACTTCGCTTTTGAGGTGGTTAGTTTTCCATCTCCTAAAGTGCTGTTGGCTTTACCTTCGCTATTTAAATAATACGTTGTTAATTTAGCTTTTTTCGGAGGCCAAGTGTCTGACGCTTGCCACTTATTACTTCCCATGGTATAGTATTGCACACGAGGTGTTTTCTCTTTAAAATCGTTTTTTTCTCCTTTAAGCCACAAATCAAACCAGGCATAAACTTGCTCATCGTAGTTAAGTCTTGCATCCCCAACACTGCGTTCTCCAACAATGGTGTTTTCGGATGCCCTAGTATAACTACAGTGTAAAGTGGGTGCAATTATCAAGTATTGATTATCTCTTACAGCGGGATCTTTAGAGTTATTTTTAACATGATTAAATAAAGCCAAATTTGGAGTTATAGAAACATCATACCATGACGCAAACCAAAAACTTGGGATGCCAATTTCCATCGTATCATGATAGAGCCCACCTTGATACCAAGCGGCATCATTCGGTTTGCGGACGATCATTTTATCGAAAAGCTCATTTTTACTATGAATATTTTTTAAGATATCCTGAATAGGTAAATGGTTGAGCGCTTTAGCCATGTCTATTGGTGGGTTTTTAGGATCCAGATCGTAAAATCTTGAAATTCGAATTAAATCTTCTTGAGTAGCCTCGGCGGGAATGCGAGGTTTAAATTTATCCTGCTCTACACCATATAACCAAGCAATAAATAACATCTGCTCAGCGCCACCACGATACCAATTGCCTTGTTCCTTGATATCGCCCACCGTACCAATACCAGCGCCATAGCCTTGAGGTGCCATTGCGACGTGGGAAGGATGGTCTAAAGCAGCGGCAGCCATTAGCCATTCGGCAGTAGAAGAACATCCCGTTGTTCCTATTTTGCCATTGGACCACGATTGATTTTTCATCCATGTAAAAGCATCATAACCATCGGTTAGTGGAAGCCCTAAAATATCCCATTCGCCTTCTGAAAAATAACGTCCACGTTCATTTTGAACAACATAAGCATAACCTCTTTTGACGGCTTCTAAAGCTTTTTTAGCCGTTGCTGTGTTTTGCTCGCCATTTCGCCAAGAATTAAAATTATACGGCGTTCGCGAAAAAATAATAGGTACTTTTTTATCTGTTTTGGGCCGGTATATATCCGTTGCTAAGCGAATACCATCGCGCATTGGCATCATTATTTTTTGATCGACAATAGCGATTTCTGCAAGTTCTTCGAAGGTATTGTCTTGTGCTTGAAGACTAAGATTACTTGCAAAGAAATATGCAAGTAAAAACGAGATAAGAATAGTGAATTTTTTCATTTTATTGGATTTCCTGGTTTAATAGTCGGTTTAGTCAGAAGTCAAGTTAAAGTTATTCTAAAATAATTTCCTAGAATGATAGATCATAATGATGGCTACCATGCAGGTTAATGAGTCACTGCCCGATTCTGGACAATCCTTTAAAAATACAAAACTTCTGTGGGAAATCTTTAATGAATTTCATGAAGGGAAGAAAGTAGGATATAGTCCATTAAATATTTCCAAATTTTGAAGAAAAAGAAGATGGAAATAGTGTTAGGAAAACACAGTAGGATTAAACAGACGATTCTGAATTATTTTCTGTTTTTTTGTTTATTACATGTCAAATAATAGTTTAACCTTCAATCAATTCTAGAACTATGAAATCCAAACTGTCAGGTTTTTAAACCTAACAGGTCTGAAGCCTCATGTGTTTATAAGTTAGTGATATTCATTTGTTTAACAGACCGTCGGCTGTTTTTGTCATGTACTTAATTTTTTCATTTGTTTTTCAAAAAATCCAGTACAGGTTTTAGACTTTCTAAAGGGCTTTCTTCCATCGGCGTATGGCCTGAATCTTTCAATATAATTAAAGTGCTATGCGGTAAAGACTCCTGAAATTTATAAGCATTCTCGACGGGGATTAATAAATCTTCTGACCCCCAAATTATGAGCGTTGGCTGTTGAATTTGTTTTAAATTCTCATGAGCCTTTGTATGCTCTGACATCTTAAACCGATCTACAAAAGCCTGTCGATTTCCTTCGCGCAACGTAAGTTCAAAATAGCGGTCCACCAGGGGCTCGGTTACTTTTGACTTATCGAAGAACACGTTTTCAACACTCGATTTCACTAAAAAACGAGGCGTTATAAAGGTAAAAAGATTTTTAAGCACAGGCGTTTGAGCTAATTTGAACGCAATGGGAACGCTTTTGGAATTTAGGGGAAATCCGGCGGCATCTATTAAGATCAATTTCTCAACCATTTCGGGTTGCTCCAAGGTAAAATTCCAAGCAATTTCTCCGCCTAAAGAATTACCGGCGAGCACGCATTGCTTGATTTTTAATGTGTACAAAAAGTCTTTTAAGAATTCGGTGTAGTGAGCTATCGAATATTGACTATTAGGAAAAGGGCCAGTCAAACCATATGCAGGAAGATCCATTCTTACCACCCGATTTGTCTTTTTTAACTCCTTGGACCAAGTATCAAAAGTGTGTAAGCTAGAGGCGGTGCCATGAATGAGAACTATTGGAATTGAATCGTTTTTATCGCCTTCGTCTCGAAAATGAACCTCCATACCATTTACGGCAATGAAGGAAGACGCTGCATTGGCATACTTCGATTTTAATTCATCCATAGGAATATCGCGATACCCAAAAAAAATCAGGATACTCACTGTAATTAGTAAAGTAAAGACTAATATCAGCTTTAATCCTTTAATTAAAGTCTTCATTGGTTTGTGTCTTATGAAACATTAGTGAGGCTTATTGTGACAAATCTGTTTTAAGTGTTTTTAGAGAATCTTTGGTAAAAAGTCTTTTTTATATGGAATTTGATCCATGGCACGTTCCGCAATAGCAGTTATTGATAAGGACGGATTTACGCCAGGATTGGCTGAAATCATCGCCCCATCGATCACAAACATATTCTTGTACCCAAAAACTTTATTATCCTTATCAATGACCCCTGTGGTTGGATCTTTTCCCATCACTGCACCACCTAAAATATGTGCTGTTGAAGGAATTCCTGCTAATGTTTCTAAAGCGAAGGATGTGCTCACGCCGTTTATGGCTTTTTGATAGGCATCAACGAGTTTTATAGATTCTGGAATGAAGGGCGTAGGAGCCGTGCCTGAACTTACTGTGGAAGTCATTTGTCCAAAAGTATTTCGTTTAAATTTTAAGGTACTGTCCAAAGTCTGCATAAAAAGTAAAACGACCGTGTTTTTTGCCCATTCGTTTGTGAAATAGATCTTAAAATAATCAATTGGATTTTTCAGGAGTTTAGTCACTGTTTTAAAAAGTCGGGATACAACATTAGATCCGGTTACATAAGGCAAATGCACCAACTTCCAAGCATTGGAGCCTTCGCCATATCGGCAAATTTCGAGATGGCTATGTTCATCCGTGTCAAGGATGCTTCCGATGGCAATGCCTTTGGAATAATTTTTGTCTTTGTCGAGTCCGCTAACACTGATTAAGGTTTCATTATTGCTCCGGATATCTTCGCCGAGCTTATCTGAAAGATGAAATAGTGACTTCTCTTTGAGTTTGAGTAGTAATTTTACCGTACCTAAAACGCCACCAGAGAAGATCACACCTTGCGTTTTGATTTTACGATGTTTTTCGAATAATTTCGTGCTGCTATTTAAAGAGACTTTATATCCTTCCGAGCCATCTGCAGCACCGATGGGTTGTACGTCATAAACTTCGTTTTCGGCCAATATTTCTGCGCCGTACTTTTGAGCGAGGTAGAGGTAATTTTTATCTAAAGTATTTTTCGCATTATGTCGGCACCCGGTCATGCAAGCGCCACAAAAAGTGCATCCAGAACGGTCTGGTCCTTCGCCATTAAAATATGGGTCTTTTTGTGTTCTGTTTGGTTCTCCAAAAAATACGGCAACACGAGTGGCTTCAAATTTTTCTTTGATATTTAATTCTTCTGCAACTTTTTTAAGACCCAAATCGCCATCAAATAATTTTGGGTTTTTTGTGGCTCCCAGCATTTTTAAAGCTTTTTCATAATAGGGTTTTAGTTCAGTTTCCCAATCCTTTAAGTCCTTCCAGCTTCCTGAATTAAAAAAAGCGGCTTTAGGAGTAGGCAAGGTGTTCGCATAAACTAAAGAGCCTCCGCCAACGCCAGTTCCTGAAATGATAGCAATATGTTTAAAAATGGAGAGTTTCATAATACCGAAAAACCTTAAACGTGGCATCCATAGCCATTTTTTGAGATTCCAATTGGTTTTTGGGAAATCATCAGCCCGGAACCATTTACCTTTTTCAACCACCAAAACGGTATATCCTTTTTCGGAGAGTCTTAAGGCACTAACCGAACCTCCAAAACCACTTCCAACTATAATATAATCGTACTCCATTTTAATTTGCCTTAATGTATTTGTACTTGAGATACGGTGAGTCTTGACCACTAATTTAGTAAAAATAAATTGGGCATAATTCGATATCAAATTCTTCGCTTAAATCGAAAAATAAGCATTGAAAATCAGTAGATTATGTAGTATTAAAATGAACGAATGGCAACATGATCAGAAATAAATTATCCCCAATGTACCTCATGTAATATGCTCGAAAAAAACAATTCCAATGTAACAATTTTCATAAAGTAACTACCTATATTGCTCAATCAGTAAACTTCTAAACTAAAAATATATGCTTTCTATCCAAAACCTGAATAAAACCTATCCGAACGGTACCAAAGCCTTAAACCATGTCAATCTCGAAATTAACAAAGGTATGTTTGGTCTTCTTGGGCCTAACGGTGCTGGTAAATCAACCCTGATGCGTACCATTGCTACCTTGCAGATTGCCGATAGTGGCACCATTGTCTTTGATGGTATTGATGTGTTTAGTCAACCGGAAGAATTACGAAAAGTTTTAGGCTATTTACCACAGGATTTTGGCGTGTATCCAAAAGTGTCTGCAGAAATGATGCTCAATCACATTGCGAAAATAAAAGGAATTCACAATGCGAACTATCGCAAAGCTTATGTGGCTGATCTTTTAAATCAAGTGAATCTTTACAAATTCAGAAAACGAAATCTTGGAGATTTTTCTGGGGGCATGCGCCAGCGTTTCGGGATTGCCCAAGCCTTAATAGGAAATCCAAAATTAATTATCGTGGATGAGCCGACTGCCGGGTTAGATCCTTTAGAACGTAATCGTTTTCATAATTTGCTAAGTGAATTGGGCGAAGATGCCGTTGTTATTTTATCGACTCATATTGTAGATGATGTCGTGAACTTATGTACAAATATGGCGGTGTTCAACGACGGAGCAGTGGTGGTTCAAGGACATCCACAGGAATTATCTAATTCGTTAAATGAGAAAATCTATCGCAAACGCATTGAAAAAGATGATATAGAGAAATACCAATTAGAATACACGGTGCTTTCTACCTATTTAAGAAGTGGAAATATGAACGTTAATGTATTTAGTGATGTGCATCCGGGAGATGGTTTTGAACTGGTGAACAACAATCTGGAAGATTTTTACTTCTACAGCATTAACCAACCTCAAACTGTTTAGTCATGAAGGAAATTTTCTTATTTGAACTTAAATATCGTTTAAGACGCCCTGCCACCTACATCTACATTTTTTTGATGTTTATTATTCCTCTATTAATGAGTGTTTTTGCAGAATCAGTGACTGCGCAATATACCAACAGTCCAAATGCCATTGTGGGTATTTTGGGTGGCATGAGCATTATCAGCCTGTTTTTTTATGCTGCTATTATGGGCGTAGCCGTATATCGGGATGAGGAACATCAAACCGCACAAACTTATTTTACCTTTCCCATTTCAGAAAAAAATTATATTCTAGGACGTTTTTTTGGCAGTTTTACCATTGTCACTATAATGAATATTGCTGCCGTGATCGGTACGATGATCGGTTTCGCTATTGGCGCATTTTTGGAACGGCCTGATTACGGAACTTATACATCCTTCAATTTCACCTCTTATGCATTGCCCTTTTTATACTTATTGACGTTTAATGCGTTTTTTATTGGAAGCTTATTCTTTTGTTTGATGACGTTTTTCAAAAGGATGTCGATTTTATATCTAGGAGGAATTGTCATTCTTATTTTAACTATCGCTTCAGGACAATTACTATCTAGTTTAGATACCGAGTGGATGAGTGTTTACGTGGATCCGTTTGGAGAATCAGCTTATGGGTATATCACTAAGTATTGGACCGTGGACGAATTAAATCACACCCAACTATCGCTTTCTGGCAAGTTTGCCTTAAATAGATTAGTGTGGTTAGGCATTGCTTTTGCGATATTCTTTTATACCTTATTTAAATTTTCTTACAAGGGTTTTTTAACTTCTTCAAAAAGAAAATCGGACAAAGAATCGAAAGAAGCGTATGTGCCTGCTGGCATTATCCCGAATATTGTACAGCAGTTCGATTCAAAAGCGCGTCGAGAAAATCTTTTGTCTCTGAGTAAAATTGAGTTTTTGTCGGTGGTAAAAGAAAATGTGTTTGCGATTTTAATTGTTATCGGAATTATTGTGGCCGGCTTTATAACCTACCAATCCAATCAAATTTACGGAACACCGTCAGTGCCACTAACACGCTATATGGTGTCACAAATTTCTGGTGGTTTATCTTTATTTTCTGTGATTATCTTAGTGATTTATGCGGGAGAAGCTGTACATAGAACGCGACAAAATAAAACTTTTGAGTTTTATGACGCGTTGCCGGTCAGCAATATCACTTTATATCTTTCTAAAATTATTTCTCTAATAGGCGTGGCAGTAGTATTGACGCTGCTCAATGTGGTCGTTGGAATGTTGTATCAAACTTTCAATGGATACTTCCATTATGAATTTGGCATGTATCTGACCTTTAATTTCACTACTATTTTTCCGAACTATGTCATGACGGTGCTATTGGCATTTTTTGTTCATGTATTGGTAAATAATAAATTCCTAGGTCATTTTATTGTCATTATCATTTATATTGGCTTGCCTATTCTTTTAGCTTTAGCGTTAAAAACTTCAAATCCTTTAGTGATTTTTGGCGGAACTCCAAGTGGATTTTTAAGTGATTTAAATGGCTTTGGACATTATTTATACGGTAAATTCTGGTTAAATCTCTATTGGATTTTACTCACTTGTATTTTAGCAACGATTGGAATTGTATTCTGGAATCGTGGTTTTATTTCTTCAGGTAAAGAGCGTTTGCATATTGCGAAACAGCGTTTTAATGGGAAAACTTTAGGTGTCTTATTATTCTTTATAGTGGCATTTATTTCTGTAGGCGCCTATAGTTTCTACAATTTAAAAGTATTGAACCAATTAGAGGATGGTAATTATAGCGAGAAGGTTAGTGCAGATGCTGAGAAAAAATACGGAAAATATATCGACAAGCCACACGTTCAAATTATCGATCTAAAAGCTTTTATTGATATTTTTCCTGAAGATAGAAGCGTAGTGGCTAAAGGTGAATTTAAGGTAATTAATAATTTTGACGCTGCAATTGACACTCTTTTGATGGAAGTGAAATTTCCAATTGCGGACACAAAAATGACAAAAGTGGTCTATAACGGTACGGAATTAAAACCTTTTTTAGAAGACGAGAAGTATCGCATGTTTATCTACAAATTACCAACGAGCTTGCAACCGGAAGAGACCGCATCTTTAGTGATTGAAACAAAAGCGACAACGCATGGTTTTTCATTGGATTCTGAAACGTCAATATTAGGCAATGGCACATTTTTCACGGATGCCATTTTCCCTTCATTTCATTATGAACGTGTGTTGACAGAAAACGGTGTGCGGAAAAAATATGGTCTGGAAGAACTTGATTTTCTATATGCACCGAGAACAGATAGCATTGCTTTGAAGAAAAATCTATTTAACGAAGATGGGGATTATCTCAATTTTGAGGCTACGGTCAGTACTTCAAAAGGACAAACAGCGGTGGCTCCGGGAGCGCTTACCAAACAATGGGAAGATAATGCCAGAAGCTATTTTCATTATAAATTAGCAGATAAGACCGACTATTTTTTCAGTTTTGTTTCTGCAGCTTATGATATCGAAAAAGATGTTTGGACAGCACCAAGTGGCAAAAAAGTAGCAATAGAAATTTACCATTCGCCAAAGCATAAAGATAATCTGGAGTATTTTATCAAAGGTGTAAAAATTGCATTGGACTACAATTCAAAAAACTTTTTGGAATATCCGCATTCGGTTATACGCGTTATAGAATTCCCTGCTTATGCGAATTTCGCCCAGTCATTTGCTACAACCATTCCCTATTCTGAAGATTTTGGTTTTGTGGCCGACTTTTCAAAAGCAGACAGTTTTAATTATGCATTTAGAGTGACTTCTCACGAAGTCGCACACCAATGGTGGGGTCATATTGTAACACCAAGTAAAACCTCTGGAGCAAATATCATTTCAGAAACTTTGGCAGAATACGCATCGTTAATGACCATGAAACAAGAATATGGGGAAAATGGAATTAAATCGTTCCTAAAAAACTCGTTAGATAAGTATTTGGGTGGACGACGCTTTAGTTTTAAACCAGAACGTACATTAATGGATGTGGAAACAGGCCCGTATATATGGTACGAAAAAGGCTCAATGATTATGTATGATTTGCAAGATGTGATGGGTGAAGACGTCGTAAATGAAGGATTAAAAAACTTTATGGAAGAGTTTAAATACAATAGGAAAGGTTTTTATCCAACTTCTGAGGATTTGTACGAAGCCATTTATGCGATAACGCCTGATTCCTTAAAATATAAGGTTAACGATGGTTTTAAAGAGATCGTATTGTACGAAAACAGAGTCATGGATGCCAAAACTAAAACTTTAAATAATGGGAAATGGGAAACTACTTTTACTATAAATAGCAAAAAAATCTACTATGATAATAAAGGAAGAGAGGAGAAGGTTGATGAAAGGGATAACCTAGTTGATGTCGGTTTGTTTGGTGAAGATGTTATAAAAGACGGCGTAACTATTAAAAACCCGTTGTATTTTAAATTGAAATGGTTGAAACCTGGCGATAATACCTTTACGATCGTTACAGATAAAAAACCTTTAAAAGCGGGCATTGATCCTTACAACAAGCTGATTGATCGTAATTCGGATGATAATTTGAAAACGGTGGAAGAGTAAAGAAAAGGAAAATACTAAATATTAAAATTTTAATTCCAAAAGTGAAATAGAATATTGAAAAAGCGAGGTCAAGCCTCGCTTTTCTATTTTTTTAATGGGTCAAAACAGAGGATGACCTATTTATGGTTTTGTTAGAACCATTTTTTAAATGTTATTAGTATATATTGTATTTTTTTAAAGGAAAAGTTTAATTAAACTGTTCTCAATAGACCAACAAAATTTTAAAAACAGAAAATTATGATTCCAAAATTCATTTTAAAACACGTTGTGATCGGATGTGTTTTTTTGTCAATTTCATCCTGTAAAGTGGACCAAACAAAATCTGCCAAAATAGTGCATACTAACGCCCAAGAAGCAATGAACAGTTGGGAAGACCATAAATATTCGATGTTTATCCATTGGGGTCTTTATTCGATACCAGCAGGAGTATGGAACGGGCAAGAAATCACAGGATATAGTGAGCAGATTAAAGGACACGCAAAAATTTCAACGGAAGACTATCATAAATTAGCTTCTCAATTTGATCCAGTCCATTGGGATGCCGACGCAGTGGCGCTTTTAGCTAAAAATGCCGGGATAAAATCGATCATTCTAACCTCTAAGCATCATGATGGTTTTTGTCTGTTTGACTCTAAATATACACAATTTGATGTCGTTGATGCCACGCCTTATAAAAAAGATATCGTCAAGGAAATGGCGGAGGCTTGTGAACGCCATAATTTAAAATTTGGAGTTTATTTTTCTCTAATTGATTGGGATTATAAAGGCGCACTGCCTTTTGAATCGGTCGATAATTCAGACTTAATACCAGATTTGCATCATCAATATAATCTAAATCAGGTTGAAGAATTACTTATGAATTATGGCGATATCTCCGAAATTTGGTTTGATATGGGTTCTCCAACCTACGATCAAAGTAAAGAAATAGCGACGCTGGTAAAAAGATTACAACCCAATTGTATGATCAGTGGTAGAATTTGGAATGATCAAGGCGATTTTGTTGTGATGGGCGATAATCTTCAACCTGATTTTAAAATGGGCGTGCCATGGCAAACGCCAGCCTCCATGTTTAATGAGACCTGGAGTTACCGTTCTTGGCAAGAACGACCAGCGGTTGAAGTTAAGGTGGCTGAGAAGATTCAAGATTTGTTGAAGGTGGTCAGTGCTGGTGGAAACTATTTATTGAATATTGGCCCTAAAGGAGACGGCACCGTGATTCCATTTGAAAAACAAGTTCTTGAAGGGGTCGGCGCATGGTTGGAAAAAAACGGAGCATCTATTTATGGTTCGAAACCGATGTCTATCCAAAACCAGGAATGGGGCGTCATAACCACGAAGCCCGGTAAAATTTACCTTCATGTTATCGATTATCCTAAAGATAATCAGCTTGTGATAAAAGGCTTAAATACAACTATTAAGATGGCATATCCATTAGCCGACAGTTCTATATCATTAGCAAGTAAAAATTCTGACTCAAGCTATGAAATTGATTTGACCAATGCAATTAGCAAAGACAAATACGCAACCACTATTGTACTTGAATATGAAGGTGAATTATCAAGTACGCCTTTACATGCGATAACACCAAATGAAAATAACGAATTTCTTTTAACTCCAGACAATGCTGAAAAATACCACAGCTACAGTGGCCACGATTATTATTCTACAAACGCGACGGTTATTAAAATGAAATGGTTCGTGTCCACCCCTTCAAGTGATGCATCTGAACTAAAAATTGTTCTTTTTTCTCCCGTAAATAATACGTTTAAACTTGTTATCAATAATCAGGAATATCAAATGTCCACGATAAGTTCGGACAGCAATAAAAATGGTACTTCATACGAGTTGACCATTCCTTCGGAAAAACTAAATCAAGAAAAAATAAACGAGATAGAATTGAGTTTGGTTGATCAAAGTAATCCACATAAAGGCATGGCGATTGAAGGTTTGGAAATGCGGATTCATTAATAAAATTATTAATGGCAATAATCGTTAAGACAACTATTATTTAAACTACAGATAGGGACAATATTAACAACTTGAAAATTTATAACGGAGCTACGACGTGCTCTAGCTATATCCACTTAAACACTTGTCTAGAAGATTATAAGGTTTTTCTAGGCAAGTTTTGTACTTTTTATTGCTCTTGCCGAAATCTCTAATCATGCGAAACACAAACGTCAGGCTTACACATCTAAAAGTTAAAATTTAATATAAAAGAAACAGAATCTACAATCAAAGGATGGCAGAGAATACTGATAATTATTCTACCATATATACTTATAGTTGAAACGTTTCAATTTGTTAAGGGCAAATTGCTGAGGTTGATATGAGTGACCTTGAATCTCAACAAAATTTTACCTCCATTCAAGATTTGATAGTTGCGTTATTTGATTTAGCTGGTACTTTTCTAATCCTCTGGATTTTTCTGAAAGTCGTAGATAAAGAAAAATTTTATAAACTTGGGTTTAAAACTTAAAACAGACTAAAAGACTTCATTTTTGGAATTGGAGTGGGGCTACTTATTATTTACTATTGTTGCTGTTGTAGAAGAAACTCTTTTGCGAGGTTATATTTTGAAGTATCTAATGCTTTCTTTTAATAAATATGTGGCACTAACCGTTTCATCAATCTTATTTTCATTGATGCATAGTTTTAATCCAAATGTTGAATTATTTTATAGAGGTCAGTAGTTAGTTGCTTATTAATTCTCTCTGATATATTTTATCTCCTTGCACCATTTTCACAATGAGATTGTTGAATATTGTGGCCTTGCTTTGTGAGCGGTTTATTCTAAAACAAAACTCATTAAAATA
>JBBSRC010000066.1:0-26825 GCA_038243395.1 Flavobacteriales bacterium
AATTGATGCTAAGTATTTCTTGCAATCTTCATTAGTTCTGAACCGATCAGAGAACTCTAGAAGATTTTGACCTTTAAAAACATCCATAATATTATGTATTTACTGACAATAAAGATACGTATTTAGATACTGACCTCTATACTTCTTTATAACCTACTTTCTTTCATTATCCGTAAATGGCATGACACACTTTCCTTTTCTTGTATTTTCAATTCCAGTATTTTCGCTTATGGCTGTTTGTTCATAGTTCTTTTTAGATATAATAAACATTGATACTCATGGCACAAAGCCTTGCCTAAATTAACGCGGAAACGAAATTACAACCCACATTCCCGAAATAATAATGGTTTCTTACGTTCACTGGTACCTACCGCATAAAACAGGAAACATCCCATAGTCTTAGCTAAGTTAATAGAGCTACTCGTAGAATTTTTTCAATACATGCAAAAGGGAACAATCTATTCTGGAGTGTTTTGCTCCTTTGGTGGTTCATTATCTGTGTCTTCACTTGATAATCTATGAGTTGATTTCTTATACTTTCCCGCCAGATCGTCCATAACAGATTTATCCCATAATTTTACACCAATAAAATAAGAAGCTCTACCTATAAGATGAGCACCAACCGGGGCTGTAAGTATAATAAATAAGATAATTGCCAGTACTCTCGCTGTAGTGGAGAGGTTATCAAAATGAATAGCAGCAGCCATCAACAATAACCCTATTCCTAATGTTGCCGCTTTTGTGGTAACTGAAATCCGTAAATAGGTGTCGGGCATTCGTATTAAGCCGACGGCCGCCAGAAGCACAAAAATGGTCCCAAATGTTGCTAACGTGCCTACTAATAAATCAATCATTTTTATTTCTTTTTTCCAAATAGTAAGAGAATGCTACAGTTCCTAAAAACGCAATTAACGCCAATATCATTGCAATATCCAAAAATGTGGGATGGTCATATAAAATGCTGTATATAGTAATAATACCAATACTTGTGGTTATTAATAAATCCAATGCAACTACCCGGTCAGCAATGCTAGGCCCCATTAAAAATCGAATGAAAAGCAGTAATATGGATACTGCCAGTATCGGCAAAATTATAAAGTTTAAATAGTCGTGTAATGTCATCTCAATATCTCTAATAATCGTCTTTCAAAGCCACTTTTAATTCCGTGAATAAATTCTTCTTTATCTGAAATATACATAGAATGTACATAAAGTACTTTTCTGTCATCAGATACATCTAAACTCAAAGTGCCAGGGGTAAGCGAAATCAAATTTGCCAATAGGGTTATTTCTATATCTGTTTCCGCATCAAGAGGTACTCTCACAATGCCCGGTGTCATAAAAAAATTTGGAGTCATCACATCATAGGCCACCTGAAGATTCGCTTTTATAAGCTCATAAAGAAAGAAAAATATAAAAGCAACTAATTTCGGTAAAATTTTGAAATACTTTGCTTTTCTCCTGTCAACGGTTATTAACCATAAAATGGCAAAACTAACTACAAAACCGAACAAAAAGTTCAGAAAAGCAATACTTCCTGTTAGAGCAACCCATACAAGCGTTAAAAGAATATTACTCAAAAATCTGCCTCTCATTGGTTTGTTTTTACTTTATTAATTAGTTGTACCCATCCCCCAATACCGCTTGGATATAGTGTTGATTATCCATCAGCTCCGCAGCAACCCTTGTCGCTAATTGCTGTATATTTTCTGCACCAAAACCGATATAGAGGGATATTAATGCCAGGAAAACTATTGGCCCAACAATTTGTATTTTCTTTTCAAGTTTTAATGTTTCAAAATACCTGAAATTCTGCATTTTCGGAAGCTCTTTTCTCTCTTTCCAAAAAACTTCAGACCATAGTCTTGCTATTACATACATGGTAATAAATGTAGCAAATAAAACGGCTGCAATAAGCCAGTAATTTCCAGCATTAAAGCTTGCAGTTATCAAAGCTAATTTAGGCCAGAATCCAGATAGTGGTGGAATACCCACTAAGGAAAACATTGGAATAAGCATCAACAACGATAATCGCGGATATTTCGCATACAATCCCCCTAAATCTCGCATATTGAATGTGCCTTTGATCCGGTATATAAGTCCGCTTACCATAAACAGATTCGTTTTAACAATAATATCGTGTATAAGGTAAAAAATTGCTCCGGCAATCGCAACTTCTGAATATAAACCCAATCCTAAAATCATATACCCAATATGACATATAATAAGGTAAGAGAATATTTTTGCAATATTTTGATGAGCTAATGCCCCTAAAGCACCACTAAATAAAGTTAAGCAGGCAATTACTAAAATAATATTTTCCAAAAAACTGTCACCCACAAATATTAAAGTGAACACCCTAATAAGTGCGTAAATGCCTACCTTAGTTAATAGCCCGCCAAAAATCGCTGAAACGGCTGATGGAGGCGTGTGATAGGAAGCAGGTAACCAAAAATATAGCGGAAAGAGGGCAGCTTTTGTCCCAAAGCCTATCAAAAATAAGATAGCTGTTACTTTTACTAATCCCCTATTTTCAAGTGCCGCAACTTTTATTGCCAAATCTGCCATATTTAAAGAGCCTGTCAAACCATATAAAACAGCAATCGCAGTTAAAAAAATTATAGATGCAAAAATATTTAGCGTAAAATATTTTATAGCCCCTTCTATTTGTGCTTTTTCACCACCCAAGGTTATTAATACAAAAGAGCTTATAATTATTATTTCAAACCAAACATAAAGATTAAAGATATCACCGGTTAGAAAAGCACCGTTCAATCCTAATAATAAAAAGTGAAAAATGGGTAAAAATCCAAATTTCAATCGAGCGCGCAAAATAGTTCCCACCGAAAAAACGGAGACCGCAAGACCACTTATTGCTGTAAGAAGTACTAATGTGGCCGCAAAAGTATCAGACACAAAACTAATCCCAAAAGGAGCTTCCCAATTGCCCGCCTGAACAGTAAGGGTACCTTGTGTCCAAGTTGTTGAAAATAACCAAATAGCAATGCCTAAGCTTATAAAACTACCGATAATACTAATAACTTTTTGCCATTTTATCCACTTCCAACAAAAAAGAAGTAAAATTGCCAAAAGCAACTGCATAATAATGGGATAAAAAACTATTTGTGCTATCATGAATATTGATCTGTTGAGTTCATTTGATCTAAATCGTCTGTCTTCACTACCTTATACGCTCTCTTAATAAGCACAATACCAAAAGATTGCAAACCGAAACTAATTACAATTGCGGTTAAAATCAAGGCTTGTGGTATTGGGTCTGCATAGGCACTAGTGAATATGTTAGACTCTCCAGGAATAATTGGAGGATGCCCTTTTGTAATCCTTCCCAAAAGAAATATCAACAGGTTAGCACCGTTTCCTAAAAGAATTAAGCCTATGATGAGCTTGACCAAACTTCTGCGCAAGATCATATACAACCCAGCAGCATAAAAAAGACCAATCAATATAGCTAATAATACCTCCATAGTTTAAGCTGATTCTGTAATAGTAAAAATTATAGTTAAGGCTACTCCAATAACGACAAGATATACCCCTATATCAAAAAACAAAGCTGACCCTACCAATCCCACCACATTTATAGGTTCTTCAAACCAAATACCTGTCATAAATGGTAATTCTGACAAAATCATAGGCGAAATACCAGCTAAAAACGCCACTAGCAAACCCACAGGCATTAAAAAGCCAGGATGAATCTGCAATAACTTTTTTGTGTTTTCAAGTCCGTTTGCAAAAGCATGTAAAACAAATGCTATCGATGCTATAAGCCCGCCAACAAACCCGCCACCAGGTAAATAGTGTCCTCTTAGTAAAATAAAAAGAGAAAACAGCAGCAAGAGTGGCAATAGATAATTAGATGCGGTTCTTAAAATTATTGTTTTCAATATATTTCGGGTTTATATTTCATTTTTGTCGTTTACTATTACCCTTTCTTTGGTGGTTAATCTCAATTTTAGAAGTGCAAATACGCCTATGGCCGCTATAGTAAGAACGGATATTTCCATGAAAGTATCAATACCCCTAAAATCAACCAAAATTACATTAACCACATTTTTTCCTTTCGCAAGATTATAAGCATTTTGTGCATAATATTCAGAAAGCTCTTTGTTCTGTGGTCCACTAAGTACTTCCAAAGCAAGAATTGTAATTAAGGCACCAAAAGTAATGGACAGAACCCCATCTTTAATTCTTGTTTTATAACTAGAGAATTGTACATACTTTGGGAGCCTGTACAGAACCAATACAAATAAAATAACTGTTAGGGTATCAATAGCAAATTGCGTCATTGCAAGATCAGGAGCGCTATAATAGACAAATATTAAGCTGATTGTTAACCCTACGACGCCCATTGCCGCTACAGCTGCCAGCCGTGATTTCGAAAATACAGTATATAAAATTCCTCCAATCATTATAAGCATAGTAATTACCTCATAGATGGTAAGCTCGGTAAATGAACTGTAATTGACTTTATATCTTGTATTATTAATTAATGTGTATCCCATCACGAATATTAAAAACAGAATAATCGTGGAAATATAGTACCTTAACAACCCGTTTTGAAAAAAACTGGTCCATAAACTCGAAAAATGCCTGAACCAAGAACCGAATCCTACTACTATATTTTTTGGGGAAAGATACTCGAGTTTCCCGATTGCAGCTTCTGTTTTTGCGGAAGGTTTTATTAGAAAATATAGCAACACTCCGATACCTATAGTTGTAGCACTTAAAGCTAATATAATGTTGAAGCCGTGCCATAATTTTAATTCGATCCCGCTACTATTTTCTCCTAAAGCAGATACTGCTGGTTGTATTAAACTACTTTGAATTATGGAGGGAAAAAGCCCAATAACAATTCCCAAAACTGCTAAAATTAATGGAGGCAACCACATCAGAAAACTGGGCATATGTACTTTAGAAAACTTCTCAGGCAATTTTCCTGTAAATGGTTTTATTCCTACTAAAAAGCCTGCGTAGAGTAGAAGAATATTGGTTATAATAGCTAAAACAGTCAATAAAATGGCAGAATTGCCAAAATGCAAAGTAGCTTCATAAATTAAATCTTTACCTAAAAATCCAAAGCTAGGAGGTATCCCTGCATTAGAAATGGCAGCTAAAAACCCAGCAATAGCAACTGGCAAAAGCACTTTTCGTAAACCGGAAAGCATAGTTACGTCGCGCGTTCCAGTTTCATGATCAATGATTCCGGTAATTAGAAACAAAGTGGCTTTATATAAAGCGTGAACTAATATAAAAACACAAGCAGCTAAAAGAGCAGATTCTGTGCCTAAACCTATTAGAAACACTAAAATCCCAAGAGCTGAAATAGTTGAATAAGCTAAAATTCCTTTTAAATCGGTCCTGAAAAGGGTATGTAGCGCAGCATAAAGCATGGTTACACCACCAACAATAATCAAAGTGGAATTCCAAAATTCTGTACTCCCTAATGCGGGGGTAAAGCGCATTAATAAGTAAACACCAGCTTTAACCATCGTTGCAGAATGCAGATAGGTAGAAACCGGAGTAGGAGCTTTCATAGCCTCTGGAAGCCAAAAGTGAAAAGGAAATTGTGCAGATTTAGTAAAGGCTGCACCAAAAATTAAAGCAACAATTAAAATATAATGTGGGCTATTTACAATAAGTTCCTTAGAACTTAACATTTCTGAAATACTATACGTACCTACAACAGAGCCTAAAATCAAAACTCCAGCCAATAATAACAAGCCACCTATACCGGTTATTGCTAAAGCTAGTATTGCTGACCTTCTGGAAGCTTCTTCTTTATTGTTAAAACCAATTAAGAAAAAGGAACTTATACTGGTAAGCTCCCAGAAAATAAATAAGGATATAACATTATCGGACAACACAACACCCAGCATGGCCGCCATAAAAATCCCCAGATAACCGTAGAAACGATCCAGGTACTCATGTCCTTTAAGATACGCTGCGGTATATGCAAAAACGAGAAAACCAATGCCAGTAATCATCAGGCAGAAAATGAGCGAAAGACCATCTAAAGTGAATCCAAGATTGACGTCAAAAGAAGGAACCCATACGTAGGTTTGGGATAGAATCTCACCATCTGCAATTCTGTTTGCAAATTGCAAAAAATAAACAAACAGACCCAATGGTACAAAGGCTGATAGTATGGCTAATTTACCTTTAAGATATTTACCAATAAAAATCAATAAAAGAGAAAATATAAAACCTGTGAGTATCGCTATTAGCATATGATTTTTTGACTAAAAGCAAATATACTATGAATTCTGCAAGAAATACAACATTAAAAACAGTTTAGAGGGCATAGAATATCACATTTAACATGTTCATTGCAATAAATTATCGAGTTAAAAATAAAAAAAGGTCTTAATGGTGGGACCCGTAAGTCTAATACTGGATTTATTGTACGAACAGATTTATAAGCTCTTTTTGTCCCTGTGTTTTGAGAAACAGTCCGATCTGAGTTTAGTGTTTACACTCTACTTGTAGCAAGCTTTGATGATTTTACCGGACCTTTTAGTGAACAATTGGAACCAACACAATAGTTCCAAAAGGCTTCCACATTAAGCCAACCCCTTCTTTCTAAAAAACAAAATAAACATTTTGACATGCTCAAAAACTAAATTAAAAAAACAATCCTATTCGCAATATGTAGAAAACAAATTGCATAGTTGAGTGGCGGTTATCATTAAACGACTATTTGCATTGTCCAACGCTGGAGTGAGATGCAGCAATATAAAAAACCTACATGACGCTTTTATCATCACTTTTATGATTTGTTTAATTTTGGATAATAACATCAGCATCTCCTTTATTATTTCTTAGCAAAAACCCCAGATCTCATAAATGGCAAAAAACGTCAACAACAAACATATCGAGGCGTTTACATATTAGTCGGTATTAGTTTTATCATGGTTATTTTTGTAGCTAGTTTGCCATTTAAGAAAAGCTCAACTTATGTCGATTCAGCTAAAATTGGTATTCTATTAAGCTACGTGATTTATGCAATAATTGGATATTTAATTTTATGGTTTAACAATACTAAAGAGGAAATTATTGGGTAAAAATCTTCACGTCATTAAGTTTGGATCCAAGGCTTAGCAAATATCAACCTCAATTTTTGTGTTCTGAAATGGGCTTCGTTTACATGCATATCTAGATAAAACCTAAATTTTATTTCACGAAAACTTATTTTACTTACCTTTAAACTCTGCATTTCGATGATGATCTCTCATCTGAATAATATTAAGCCGAATGAAATTAGATAAAGTATTTAAAAACAACGAGAAATGGATTAAGGAGAAACTGGCCTTGGACCCAGATTTCTTTAAACATTTAGCCGAAGGTCAAAATCCAGAATTGTTGTTTATTGGATGTTCGGATAGCCGAGTCACTTCCGAAGAATTGATGGGGATGGGACCTGGAGAAGTGTTTGTACATCGAAACATTGCCAATATGGTCATCAGTATTGACCTTAATGTGATGTCCGTTGTCAATTATGCCATTGATCATCTAAAAGTTAAAGACATTGTGGTTTGTGGCCATTATGGCTGTGGCGGTGTTAAGGCCGCCATGCAATCGGCTGACCTGGGCATTTTAAATCCGTGGCTACGTAATATTCGCGATGTATATCGCATCCATCGGAATAAACTGAATGCCATAGAAGATGTCGAAAAAAGATATGACCGTTTGGTAGAACTTAACGTCCGCGAACAATGCGTTAATCTGATTAAAACAGCCGCTGTTCAAAGAGCCAATAGGGACAGAGGTTTAAAAGTACACGGATGGGTATTTGACGTCAGCACAGGAAAACTTATCGATTTAAAAATTGATTTCAACAAGTATCTCAATAATATCATGGAGATCTATCGTTTGGAATAAATAGAAAAGCCACTTCATTGAGATAGCCCAACGACCTTGACATGACGGATTGTATAATAATTATGTAATTCTAAATATGGATTAAAAAGTACTCCTCGTTTGGCTGATATAAGATGTTATACGTGAGGATGCCAATTACAATATCTTCCACTACTTTGCTGTTTTTATAGTAGCTCGTTTTTCCAGTTTCACATCTCGACCATCATTTTCTTACCACAACAATTTTTCTAGCGAATGGAAAAATAATCAGATTCTACCATTTCCAATTTCACGTTTTTATAATGCGATAATCTTTCGGAATACAATTAGATTGCCTTTAAGGCCTATTCCAATCAGATTGTTATTAAACTGATTTTTCCGTTTCAGTAGATTCCTCTTGTAAAGTGTCTTCCAATTCTTTTTTCTTTTCCAAAATAATAGGGAAAATACTGGGCATTAATGATTTTACAGGATGATAAAGTGTAGAATCAGCAATACTTTTTTCATCAGTCAGCGGAATGGCGCTATTCATACTATCAAAAATATTAAGCACAACACTCAAAATCAACGCCGTTTTTATAGCACCAAAAAGAGCTCCAAGCAGTTTGTTGACAATCCCTAAAGCTGCAAAATCGGCAAGTTTTGTCAACGCTTTTCCCGCCAAGGCGATGGCTAAAACGATAATAATAAAAGTCACTGCAAAGGCAGCAATATTTACTGTTTTTTCATCCCACTGCGAAACTTTATCAATAAAATTGGCCGCGTAGTTACTGAAATGGATCGCCCCGTAAACACCAGCGATTAAAGCAATAAGAGAAGCTATCTCTACAAAAAAGCCTTTCATAAGTCCGCGCACAAGACCCAAACCAATGATGGCTAATAAAACAATGTCCAAAACACTCATAACGGATCTATATTTTAGCAAACCTACATAATTTTCAGATTTTAGCATATATAAACTTTAAACAGAATGCATTGTTTCTTAACTTTGAAGCCGAGAAAGAAGTTGAAATTGAAACTGAATTTGAAATAAGAAATTGTCTAATTATTCTCAACAGAAAAACTGTCCATCCTTTTTTTAGGAGGCACGGTAGATTAATAACTTAAAAAAAATAGGGTTAAGTCACTATTCAAGCATAAAACTTGAAGTCTGAAATCTTGAACCCATAACTATAAACATGTCAAGAGACACACAATTAAAAGAACGCTGGGATTTGGTCGTAAGTAAGCTTTCAACCCAATTTGCCGAAGGAGATATTCTAGATTTGGATGCCATTATTTATTTAATCGGAGTTCAGGAACTGGGACAATTACACAAAAAATTCAAGAAAGATCATAAATTGGATTTGATGCATATTGCCATTTGCCGTTTGCTAGAACCTTATGGCTACTACGAATTTGAATATTTTGACGAGGATAAATGGCCCCATTATAAAGTAAAGGAGCAATTGCCGCCATTAAAAGCCGGAGAACAAAGTGTTTTGATGAAAGAAGCTATTGTCAATTACTTTGTTGAATTAGAATATATAAATTGATTTTTGGATTGCTTACCTATCTGTAGACAGGTATTCTTTCGCGTTGCACTTTTCGATATAATATTTTTTAAAATCCAGTAGTTTAGGCATGCACCAAAAAAAAGGATATCAATTCAATCGCTCATGCAGTATTCAACAAATAACATTAAATTTGCATTTCCATTTTTTGATTTATGATAGACAAGATTAAAGAGCTCATTGCCGAAGCTGAAACATTTGAAGCCCATTCCAAAGAAGAGATTGAGGCTTTCCGCATCAAGTATTTAGGAAAGAAAGGCTTGCTTAATGCTTATTTCGCAGAATTTAAAAACGTTGCCAATGACCAAAAAAAGGAATTTGGCCAGGTTATCAATCATCTAAAAAAAACTGCCGAAGATAAGGTCATAGCTTTAAAAGAAGAACTGGAAAGCAAAGAAGAAATTAAAGGTGTTTATGGCGATTTATCACGCCCCGGCGAACCCATTGCCATTGGTGCACGCCATCCGATTTCTATCGTTAAAAATCAAATTATTGATATCTTTTCTCGCATCGGATTTAATGTAAGTGAAGGTCCGGAAATTGAAGATGATTGGCACAACTTTACCGCATTAAACCTACCAGAATACCATCCCGCACGTGATATGCAGGACACGTTTTTCATCCAAACCAATCCTGATATTTTATTGCGCACGCACACAAGTTCTGTGCAGGTACGTTATATGGAGAACAATCTACCGCCCATCCGTACGATTTCGCCAGGTCGTGTATTTAGGAATGAAGCCATTTCTTCACGTTCACATTGTTTTTTCCATCAAGTGGAAGGTTTATACATTGATAAAGACGTGAGTTTTGCCGATTTGAAACAAACGCTTCAATATTTCACTACGGAGATGTTTGGGAAAAGTAAAATCCGCTTGCGCCCTTCCTACTTCCCGTTTACGGAGCCAAGTGCAGAAGTAGATGTGTATTGGGGGTTGGAAACCGAAACTGACCATCGTATTACTAAAGGTACTGGATGGTTAGAAATAATGGGCTGTGGAATGGTCGATCCAAATGTATTGGAAAATTGTGGCATTGACTCAAAAATATATTCAGGTTTTGCATTTGGAATGGGTATCGATCGTATTGCCATGTTATTGCATCAAATTGGAGATATCCGTTTATTGAGCGAAAATGACGTTCGATTTTTAGAGCAATTTAAATCATCCTTATAAATAGTTAACGCTCATTACCATAACCGGCACCACTATGTCGGTTTTTTTATTTAACATTTTTTTAACTTCGACTAGTTCGGATTGTTCCGAACCTCACTTATCTTTGCACAAAATCTGTAATTATGTCAAAAGAAATTTGCCGTGAAAAACAAAATTTAGTTGAAAGACTAGGTGTTTTTATGGAGCAAAGGGAACAACTAGCGCCATTGGCTGCCCGTATTCTTTCGTACGTCGTATTAACTGGTAAAACAGGGACCACCTTTGAGGATTTGGTAAGAGATTTATCTGCAAGTAAAAGCACCATCTCCACGCACTTAAATCATTTATCTGACCTAAAACGCCTCGTTTATTTTACCAAAACTGGGGATAGAAAAAAATATTATACCATCAATGAGGACAGTATCATTCAAAGTATCGATAACATGATGGAATCTTGGGTAATCCAAAAAGAACTGCATCAGGAAATTAAAACTTATAAGAAAAATATCAATGACCAGAAAAGCGAGGATATCTTAAAATTCGATCTCGATTTTCACGAGAACTATATTAAATTTTTAGATGAAGTGACCCAATCTGTATCGACATTAAGATCAAGAATAATAGAAAAAACACTAAACAGTAATTAATAATCAATGAAAACAATCAAACTTCCATTAGTAGTCTCCCTCAGTTTTTTAGCTCTATTTATGAGCTGTGGAGATAAAGAACAAGCTCCCCAAGGACCACAAGGCCCTGTGCCTTTCCAAGTTACCACAATCCCACAAAAAACCGTAACGGGGTACACAACTTTCCCAACTAGCATTGAAGGTGTTAATAATAGTGAAGTACGTGCAAAAATTTCAGGTTATATTACTGACGTTTTAGTGGACGAAGGTCAGCAAGTCCGAAAAGGGCAAACGCTCTTTAAATTGGAAACACAATCCCTTAGCCAAGATGCCGCTGGAGCAAAAGCAAATGTAAATGCCGCTCAAGTTGAGGTTGACAAGTTAAAACCTCTGGTTGAAAAAAATATCATAAGTGAGGTTCAATTAGAAACCGCAAAAGCAAAACTCATTCAGGCGCAAAGTTCTTATAATAGTATTGGCGCAAACATCGATTATGCCAACATTAAGAGTCCCGTAGATGGTTTTGTAGGTTCAATCAGACTTCGTAAAGGAACTTTAGTGAGTCCTACAAGTCAAGAGCCATTAACCACCGTTTCTGACATTAGTGAAGTCTACGCCTATTTTTCAATGAACGAAAGAGAATATCTTGATTTCATACAAAAAGCAGAAGGCAAGGATATAGCCTCCAAAATCAAAAATTTCCCTAAAGTAACTTTGATTTTAGCTAATGGCAGTACTTACGACCAAGAAGGAACTATTGAAACTATTAATTCTCAGGTTAACGCCAATACAGGTTCGATCTCATTTCGTGCGGTTTTTGACAACGATTCACGAGTGTTGACTAATGGAAATAGTGGAAAAATCAGAGTGCCTAAAACCTATACCGATGCTGTAGTCGTGCCAAAGCAATCCACATATGAGCAACAAGGCAGTTACTATGTTTATAAATTAGGAGCTGATGATATGGCACTGGCAACACGCATAACTATTTTGGCCGATGTAGAAAATGTATATGTAGTTTCTGAAGGTATCAAAGAAGGTGATAAAATTGTCGCACGAGGTGTTGCTAAATTAAAAGGTGATTCTCAAATCAAACCTATGGAAACCCCTTTTGATAGTGTTGCAAAACCTATTGATGTATTATTCAGATAATAAACCAAGATAAGAACTTATGATAAAAACATTTATAGAAAGACCAGTACTTTCAACGGTCGTCTCCATCATTATCGTGATCTTGGGGATCCTCGGTCTTACCGCATTACCTATCACGCAATATCCCGATATTGCGCCGCCTACGATCTCAGTAAATGCCACCTATCCTGGGGCGAATGCTGAAACTATTTTGCAAAGTGTCATCATCCCAATCGAAGAGCAAATCAATGGTGTTGAAGGGATGACTTACATTACATCAAGTGCTTCCAATACGGGAGTCGCAACCATCACGGTATTTTTTGATCAAGATGTGGATCCAGATATTGCAGCAGTAAACGTTCAAAACCGTGTGGCGCGTGCCACGTCACAATTGCCACAAGCTGTAATACAAACGGGTGTGACCACCTCTAAACAGCAAACCAGTGCCTTGATGTTTATGTCATTTTACAGTGAGAATCCTGATTACGACGCGACATTTATGCAGAACTACCTTAAAATTAACGTTATTCCTGAATTGCAAAGGGTAGATGGCGTTGGTGATGTGAATGTATTCGGATCAAAAGATTACGCCATGCGTATTTGGTTACGTCCAGAAAAAATGGCCGCTTATGGAGTCATTCCTACCGATGTTACGGCAGCTTTGCGCGAACAAAGTTTAGAGGCTGCAGCAGGTTCTCTTGGAGAAAATGATGGAGAGGCTTTTAGTTATACCATCAAATATGGTGGCCGTTTTAAAACCGAAGATCAATATAGTGGCATTATTATCAAAGCGCTTGGCAACGGACAGTTTTTGAAATTATCCGATGTTGCCGATATTGAATTAGGCGCTCAGTCTTATTCTGGTGGTTCGATTACTAATGGAAAACCTGCGGTAAACATGGGGATCTTCCAAACTAAAGGATCGAATGCTCGTGATATTATTATTGACATTGAGAAAAAAATTGAAGACATTAAGGCCGATTTACCTAAAGGGATCGAAGTCTTTATTCCGTATAATACCAATAGTTTCTTAAACGCATCCATTGAAAAAGTAGTGACCACTTTAGCGGAAGCATTTTTGCTCGTTTTTATAGTGGTGTTTATTTTCCTACAGGATTTCAGATCAACCTTAATTCCTGCCATTGCCGTTCCAGTGTCTATTATTGGTACCTTTTTCTTCTTGAACCTCTTTGGATATTCCATTAACCTCCTTACCCTATTTGCCTTAGTTCTGGCCATTGGTATTGTGGTCGATGATGCCATTGTGGTGGTTGAAGCCGTCCATGCGAAAATTGATGAAGGCGAAAGTGATCCCAAAAAAGCAACGATTGCGGCCATGCACGATATTACTGGTGCTATTATTTCCATTACGTTGGTGATGGCTGCAGTATTTATTCCTGTGACGTTTATAGAAGGCCCAACCGGAGTGTTTTATGAGCAATTTGGGGTAACGTTAATTGTGGCGATTTTGATTTCTGCAGTTAATGCATTGACTTTGAGTCCTGCGCTATGTGCTTTATTTTTAAAAGGTCATGACGAAAAAGAAACAAAACAAAAGAAAGGTTTCCTTGGACGCTTTTTTGCCGGCTTCAACAGAGGCTTTGATGCCACCGTAACTAAATACGGGAAATCTGTTCATTTCCTTTACCGACATAAATGGATTACAGTTGTAGTTTTGTTGTTATCTGTGGGTGCCATCTATTGGTCATCTTCAGTATTACAAACAGGATTTGTTCCTGATGAAGATAGAGGGATTTTATTCGTAAACATTGAACTTCCTGCGGGATCTTCAATTGACAGAACCCATCAGGTCAACGCCGACTTATATGAAAAATTAATTCAAATACCAGGAGTTCAAGGTGGGTCTCTCATTGAAGGAAGCAGCTTTTTAGGAGGTGCCGGAAGCAACTTTGGATTGGGCTTTATCAGATTAGATGATTGGGGCGACCGTAAAGATGAGTCACTTTCCGTAGCAAATATTACCGCACAGATGTTTGGTGTTGCTGCACAGATTCCGGAGGCTAATATTATTTTCTTTTCGCCGCCAAGTGTTCCAGGATTTGGAAATTCTGCAGGTGTTGAAGTCAACTTATTAGACCGTTCTGGAGGAAGTTTTACCGATTTGGACAAAGTAACTCAAGATTTTGTAGGAAAACTTTCACAACGTCCAGAAATTCAATATGCACAGTCCTCTTTCAACACGAAATATCCGCAGTATGAAATAGAACTGAATGCAGAATTAGCTAAACAATTGGGTGTTCCCATTAGTGATATATTCTCAACCCTTCAAGGTTATATAGGAAGTATCTTCGCGGCCGATTTCTCCAGATTTGGTAAACAATATCGTGTGTATGTTCAAGCCTTACCTGAAGATCGCGCCAGTGAAAGCGATTTAGACAAACTCTATGTGCGCACAGATACTGGTGAGATGACTCCGATTACAACCTTCGTCAACTTAAAAAGAGTTTATGGCCCACAATCTGTGACCCGATTTAACTTATTTAATTCTGTAACTTTAAACGCCGCAATTGCGCCTGGTTATAGTTCTGGTGATGCGATTAATGCAGTGAATGAAGTTGCAAAAACATTACCTGCCAACTATACTACGGCTTACTCTGGATTGACACGTGAAGAAGTCAACGCAGGAAACCAAACAACTACAATATTCATATTGTCATTAGTGTTTGTTTATTTCTTGTTGGCAGCACAGTATGAGAGTTATTTAATACCATTCTCGGTACTTTTATCCTTGCCTTTAGGTGTATTTGGAGCTTATTTTGTAACCCAATTAACAGGACTTCAGAATAATATCTATTTCCAAATTGCATTAATTATGTTGCTCGGACTCTTGGCGAAAAACGCCATCTTAATCGTGGAGTTTGCGCTACAAAGACGACGTCGAGGCGAATCGCTCTTGCATGCCGCTGTTCATGGTGCAGAAGCACGTTTGCGTCCTATTCTGATGACCTCATTTGCCTTTATATTCGGATTGATGCCGTTGGCATTTGCAAATGGTGTAGGTGCGGCAGGAAATCGCTCTATTGGAACAGGAGCCGTTGGTGGCGTATTGATTGGAACTATTCTTGGGGTATTTGTTATTCCAGTCTTGTTCATCTTTTTCCAATGGTTACAAGAAAAAATTTCTGGATCTCCAGAACCAGCAATAGTAGAACTTAAAGAAGACCAAACTCATGATAGCAATGCTTAAAACTCGCTCATTTAAATATATGGTAATGCTGACTATTTCAGCATTTACCCTACAAAGTTGTTTCGTAGCAAAAGACTATGACCGACCACAGGTTGAAGAAATCCAAAATTTATATCGTACAGACGCCTTACCAACAGACAGCCTATCCATGGCTGATCTGTCTTGGAAGGAATTGTTCACTGATCCTTATTTAGTTCAATATATAGAGGAAGGACTTCAAAAAAATATCGACGTCCGCGTTGCCATTCAACAAGTTTTGGCAGCAGAAGCTTATGCCAAGCAAGGTAAAGCAGGTTATTTACCAAGCTTTAATGCTGACTTAAGCGCAAACAGATCTTACATTTCAAAAAATGGTCAACAAGGTGCCTTATTAGGCCGTGGAAAAGATCATATAGATCAATTCCAACTTGCCGGAAATTTATCTTGGGAAGCTGATATCTGGGGAAAAATAAGAAGTAACGAACGCGCATCTGAAGCGGATTATTTAAGAACTGTGGCCGCACATCAAGCTGTAAAATCACGTTTGATTTCAGATATCGCAACTACTTATTATCAACTAGCCGCTTTTGATGCCCAACTGGATATTACTAAGAGAACAATAATGGTAAGGGATAGCAGCATAACTACTCTTCAGGCCTTGAAAGATGCCGGAAATGTAAACCAAGTGGCGGTAGATCAAAATATCGCTCAATACAATAGCGCCAGAGCATTGCAAGTTGATTTAGAAACTGCAATTTTTCAAACGGAGAACGTTTTAAGTATTTTATTGGGACAGCAGCCACGTGGGTATGCAAGAAATGAATTAGACGATCAAGAATTAGAATCCGATTTGAAACTCGGTGTTCCGGCAACTTTATTAAACAATCGACCTGATGTGATTGCAGCAGAGTACAATTTGGTCAGAGCTTTTGAATTGACCAATGTGGCCCGAAGCAATTTCTATCCGTCCTTAACAATTTCGGCGGCGGGAGGTTTCCAAAGTTTAGAATTGGATCAAATCCTTAATACCAATTCTCTATTTGCAAATTTTGTTGGCGGACTCGCTCAACCAATCTTTAATCAACGTAAAATAAGAACTCAAAAGGAGGTTGCTGAAGCACAACAAGAGCAAGCTTTATTAGAATTCAAACGTTCACTGTTAATCGCCGGAAAAGAAGTATCAGATGCCTTATACTCTTACAATGCCGAAACGCGCAAATTTGAATTTAGAATTCTGGAAGTCGAAGCTTTAAGAAGTGCCGAGACAAACTCCAATGAATTATTGAAAAGCGGTTTTGCGAACTACTTGGATTTATTGATTACTAGACAAAGTGTTTTAAATTCAGAGTTAAATGTGATTGATAGCAAATTACAGCAATTGTTATCTATTGTTGATTTGTACCAAGCTCTTGGTGGTGGGTGGAAGTAATTGAATCTGGACTGAGAAAAGGTTATTTATAATATTTTATTTTTGAAAAAGGCTTAAAATACGTTGTGTATTTTTAAGCCTTTTTTTTAAAACATATATATAATGACAATTAATCCTTCTCATCCATAGTCATCGTTTTTATATAATTTCTACCCTACAACTTTCTTACCTTAGCTTATAATAAGTGATTCACTGCTCAATAAAAAAATCTTCATCGAGATGTTTTATGTGGTAAGTTAATTTCACTTGAACGCCAATATCATAATCATGCATTAAATTAACAAGTTGATTTCCGTCAATAAGTATTATTTTATGATGAGCATTCTTGGCTTTTTCTTCTGCTCCCTTATCAAATGTTGAAGTGGTCACAAAAACACCCTTGTTGGTATCTCCACTCATAGCTCCAATAAAATTTCGAATGTCTTTTTCGCGTACTTTAGCTTCTGTAAACCTTTTAGCTTGTATATAAATTTTATCAAGTCCTAATTTATCTTCGTTAATAATCCCGTCTATTCCTCCATCACCAGATTTTGATGTTTCAACAAAATCGCCATAACCCATCTTTTTTAATAATTTTAGTATTACTTTTTCGAAATAGTAAGGGTCAATTATTTTTAGCTTTTCCAATAGATCAGTCTTAACTTCATTTTCTATTTGGTTAAAGCCTTCGTCAATTAAATCTTGTGGAGAAGCACTTGAAATTTTTTTTATTTCAAGGGAATTTTTTTCATCTTCAGTTTGATAAAAATCCAATAATGATGTTTCGTCTTCTAAGCCCTTTAGGGTTAATCGTGATTTTTGTAATACTCCTTTATCAGTAATTTTAACGTGTCCTCTTGAAGGGTAATAAATATAACCACCTTTTTTGAGGTATGATTTTCCCCACGCTATCCTATTATTAATCAAAATCTCTCCAGATTTAGTCTTTTCCTCTAGAAGTTCTTTGGGTAAATGCGAATAGTATTTTTCAATAACACGTTTTTGTATTTCTCGTGTATGGATTATTTCTCCATCAGATAAAATATCTAGAATAGCATTGAAGGTTTCGTGAAATTTTGGTACTTGCATCATTCTCAATTGTGATTTCGTTTAAAACAATACTATTGATAACTACAATAATATGAAATCTTTACGAAGTTTCAGATCAGGAATTAGACCAAACATAATTTTAAATTAAAAAAGTCGGATATATCAAAATTTGACTTTAACTGTAATGTATTAACTTTACAGTTTAATTAAAGAGATCCTTGTCGATAGACAGCGAATAAATATGAAAAAAGACATCCAAATCCCTAAAGTCGAAGGCGTGTATGTAGCCGTCGTCAATGAATTCAATGAAATTTATAAAACCCACGATTGGAATGCCTATATCATCAACGATAAAGATGTCGATTTAGAGGTGGTTTTGATTGTTACCAGTGGCTATTCTGAAAATAAAATGACTTCTATTTTTAGGAAAAAGTTGGATATTCTTCCCAAGAAAAGCTATGCAAAGATTGAAATGATGCAAGAGGATTTATTCGCCTTAAACAATGAATTCAAGGTTACTTTTTTTGAAGGGAATGCGATGTTTGAAAAGAATTATTTATTCAGAAAAAACACGATCAACGAGAATGCGTTGCAGACTATTCCATTGATGCAGGCAAAAGGCGTATTGGTAAGATAGAACGCTGACCTGCCCGTCCGTTCAGGCGGGTAACACTGATTACTGCAGATTGACACAGATTTTATTAGTCATAAGTTTCACGAACTGGCGCGATTAACCTCGTTGGAATTTGGTGCTTTCCTTTTGAGATTTTCAATTATCCACTTTGAGCCTCTGATCCTCTGATCCTCTGCGAGAAAATTTCCCACTCTAACTTTTCTAATCCAACCTTTCCGTCAATTTAGAGAATGTTTGCTTCGGATCCTTTCCTTCGTATAGAATGGCATAAATAGCGCTAATGATTGGCAACTTGTCTTTTCTTTCATTCTTTTCAATAAGATCGTAAGCACTTTTTGTGGCATAATAACCTTCAGCTACCATGTTCATTTCCATTTGTGCTGATTTAACGGTATAGCCCTTTCCTACCATGTTTCCGAACATTCTATTCCGAGAAAAAACAGAATACCCAGTAACTAATAAATCGCCTAAATAGGCTGAATCATTGATGTTACGCTTCATCTTATGTCGTTTCTTAATAAAACGTTTCATTTCCCTAATCGCATTACTCATCAGTACACTTTGAAAATTGTCACCATATCCCAAACCATGGGCAATACCAGCAGCTATGGCATAAATATTTTTGAGCATAACGGCATATTCGATCCCGATGACATCATCGCTTGTTGAGGTTTTAATATAATTACTTGAAAAGTTTTTGGCTATTTCCTTGGCTTTGCCCTCATCGGCGCAGGCAATGGTCAAATAGGACAAACGTTCCAACGCTACTTCTTCGGCATGACAAGGTCCAGAAATGACTGCTATATCTTCAAAAGGAATGTTATAGACATCGTGAAAATGCTCTCCTACCAATTTTCCGGTTTCGGGCATAATGCCTTTTACTGCTGATACGATCGTTTTACCCTTAAGATCCACGGTCATTTTCTGTAATTCATCATGTATAAATGCCGACGGAATTACAAAAATCAAAACATCGGCATAGGCAGCCATCTCGTTGATATCATTACTAATTTTAAGCTGTGTTGTATTAAATTCAACAGAGCTTAAATAGCTTGGATTGTGCCTTTCTTTAAGCAAGTGTTCTTTAATATATACACTTCGCATATACCAACCTACTTCATCCAGATTCTCGCATAACATTTTAACAATAGCGGTAGCCCAACTTCCTGATCCAAAAACGGCATATTTTATCGATGTACTCATAAAAAACTAAATTTTAAGACTTTCAAAAGTACATAAAATTTCACGTTTATGCCATTTCAAAAAGCGCTACCCTAACATTTTGGCACGTGTTTTGAATTCCATCACCTTATAATCTTTAATTTGTCAGATTATAAAATCGTAGATCTGTCTAAATCATAAAATATAAATAGCTCTTCTAGATGATTGTGCCAATTTGATCAGACATTCGCGGGATAAGTCGAACGAAGATATTAACTAAAATTGAACAGATGAAAACAATAAACTTACTTTTCGGATTTGCCTTAACTGCAACCCTATTCACTTCGTGTCATACCCCAACAGATTATGAAAATCCACCCATTTCTTTAAATCAATTATTAGGTTCTTATGATTTATGGTATGTGGACATCAATCAAACGGTTGGTCGTGGAGAAACGCCTTTTTTACAGATTGCTTTTACGCTATCTTTTAGAAACGGGGTAGTCTATGCCAATAATAATCTAGTCGGTTTTGGCCCTAACGGACAAGGTAACGGTTTTGGAATAGATGTAGCAGAATATGATACCTATGACATGATTTTAGATGTATATCATGACCGCGATGGCTTTCAAAGTTTTGATGTGTATCAAGTAGATTTTGATACTATTGAATTGTACAATCCGAATAATGATACCTCCTACTTTTTACATGGCTATCAGAAATCAACGTTTGATTATGATTTCGTCTTTTATGATAATATCCATTATTTCTTGCAAGAATATGAAGCTTGGGAAAAAACGTATGTAAGTCAAACTGGAGCGCTAAATGAATTTGATGACGAAAACTATCTCCAGTTTTTAGCTGGTGGCAATGATTCAGAGTTTAGAAGTTCGAGAGATGTCAATATTACTCATCCTAATGAGATTTTTTGGGACTATTCAGGTCTTTATAACGTAGGAAATATTAGTGGAAATACGCATCTAAAAACATTAACATTAGATTATGATTATTTTGACAATGAATTTTTTGAATTGAGCGTTATCAATGATCAGAGGATAAATTTGTACCATGCTCATTCTGGTACGACTTATGAATTTACTGGCCGTGGTTACATTGAATATATGAGGAATGCTGAAGGTAAATCGAGCATAATTGATGGTAAAGTTACAACTTCTGATATTCAGAAAAAACGCAAGCAGAAAACTGCAAAAAAAGATAACCCTAGGGTAAACGAGAGAAGCTAAATTTTGGTTGGTTATTTAGTTTCTAGAAACGCTCATCTGATTTATTTCGGATGAGCGTTCTTTTTTTAACAATATTTTGCCTTCTCCAAAAACTTATTCTTCCAATGATTGTCGTAAATTACCTACCAAATCAATAATTAACTTTAAAAAACTTAAAAATAATATGGGAGTATTTTCATTTATTAAAGACGCTGGAGCACAGGTTTTTGGTCTCGGCAAAACAGGTAACGAAGACAAAGGTAAAGCGAATACCACAACAAACGAAAAAGCCGGTGCTGATGGAATGAAATCAGAAGAAGCCGCCGCTCGAAAATTAGAAGAAACGATAAAAGACTTGCGACTTGAAGTAGAAGACCTAAAAATTACGATCGACGATGATATGGCCACGGTGTCAGGACAGGCTCATGACCAATCAACTAAAGAGAAGGTTGTTTTGGTGGTCGGCAATACTAAAGGAATAGTTTCTGTAGATGACCAAATGAGCGTAGATCATACAGAACCGGAAGCTCAATTTCACACGGTTGTTGATGGAGATACTCTAGGTAAAATTGCTAAGCATTATTATGGGAATGCCACGAAATACACCTTAATTTTTGAGGCCAATAAGCCGATGTTGACAGATCCTGATAAAATTTATCCTGGACAAGTACTTCGAATTCCTAATTAAGATAAAATAAAAGAGGCTGTTTTTAAAAACAGCCTCTTTATTTATAAGTCTTTTAAAAGGGATTGCAATTCTTCCAAAGTATCTGGTTTGGCAACAATCTTTTTATTCTTATCAAGTATAAAAAAGGTGGGCGTGCTTTCAACACCATACTCATTTCCCACATATCGCTTCGGTGCTTCTGTATCTATCACATGAATAAAGTTAGGATATTTGACAATTTCCTTATCCCATTCCTCTGATTCCCCTTGGGTAGCAAAAGCAATCACTTTTACTTTTTTAGGATTTATTTTGTCCACCGTATCTCTGATTATCGGTAATTGGGTCAAACAATGAGAACAGCCACTGTTCCAAAAAATAAGCAGATAGTTATTGGCCAAATTTAAATCATGAAGCGATGACTGTGTCATTTTTCCCTTCACTTTAAGTTCAATAGGAAAATCAATGGCCATAGCACCTATCGCGGTATTTTTATAAGTATTCAATTGCGTGGCCAAATAAAGATCATTTGCTTTTACGGCAAGCTTTAACAAATAAGTATCTGTAATATAATTTGCCACATTACTCTCCTCAATTCGGATCATATTACTCCAAACGGCTTTTAATAAGGCCATTTTTATCTCCGCATTGTCTTCTCCAATATAATTGACCAAATTATCAATTTGATGCTTGTAGAAATCTTCTGTTGCATCGGCACTCATTCCAAAGATGTAGGCCATGACACGATCGGTCAAAAACTCTGAACTTTGCAAAAGTGGATTGCTGAAATCAACACTCTTCAGATAAGTGTCTTTTAAATTTTTTGAATACGTAGAAATATCTTCATACGTCGAAGGAATATAAGGTTTATTCGCTGTAATAAATATAGAAGCTAGAGTACCTTTTGAAGCCAATTCAAATCCACTCTGCATTTCGTCAAGGGTTTTGAAAATATCCTTAAAGGCTGCCCTATCGTCGCTCTTTTGTCCGTAAAAGTTACTGATCGTTCTGTTAATCATTTCAATACTATTCGTATAGGATGCCCATAGCTTATTCTCATTGGATTCCTTAAACTCTAATCCGTCAGTTAAGCTAAAAGTCAACACCACATCTTCTTTGCCACTATATATCAAATCGAAGTTATGTTCTTCCTGCGGTACGCCATAGACAATCTTATAAATTCCTGAACTAGCGGTACTATCCAATTCAATTTTAAATTCACCTTTTTCGTCAACTTTTGCTCTATCAACATAATCTGCACCAGTAGCATTTGATTTATACAAAAATGCATAAGTGAAATTTTCTGCGGGAGAGAACGTGCCTTCAATGGAGTGTTGCGCCATCAATAAAGATGGTAGAACGGATAATAGTAAAATTATTTTTTTCATTCGAATAGTATTTATTTCTAAGCTGGCTAAGTTTATTTTCAATAATTAAGCCAATATAGGATTTAACACTGCTAATGCTTGTTTCACAGTTTTAATATGTTCAAAAGTAAGCAATAAACGTAAGCCTGTTCGGGTTTGCTTTTCTTTCATTTTAGCGGCGTTTGGATGGCTTTGGATAAACTGTAACACTTTTGTAAAACTAGCGCTTTGATAAAATGAACTTTGCTGATCATTAATGAAATAACCAATCAATTTCCCTTGCTTCATGACCACTTTTTCCAAACCAATTTTTGTCGCAACCCATTTGATCCGCACACTATTCAATAAATCCACCACTTGTTTTGGCATTTCTCCAAAACGATCCAAAAGGTCTTTTTCAAACTTTTGAAGTTCTTCTTCAGTCTTTATCTCATTAAGACGGGTGTATAAATTTAAGCGCTCTGCAATATTGTTCACATAATCATCAGGAAATAACAATTCGAAATCAGTATCAATAGTTATATCCTTGACATAATCTTTTTCGATATGATCCTCCTGATACAAATCCTTAAATTCGTTCTCTTTCAATTCCTCAATAGCTTCGTTCAATATTTTCTGATACATATCAAAGCCAATATCATTGATAAATCCACTTTGCTCTCCTCCTAACAAATCGCCAGCACCCCTAATTTCTAAATCTTTCATGGCAATATTGAAGCCACTTCCCAACTCGGTAAATTGCTCCAAGGCTGTGATTCGTTTCCGTGCATCGTCCGTCATTTCTGAATAATCTGGTGTGATGAAATAACAGAATGCTTTCTTGTTACTTCGTCCCACTCGACCTCGCATTTGATGGAGATCACTCAAACCAAAATTATTCGCATTATTGATAAAAATAGTATTGGCATTGGACACATCCAAACCACTTTCTACAATAGTCGTACTGACCAAAACATCAAATTCGCCATTCATAAAAGCAAGCATCAGCTCCTCCATCTTTTTTCCATCCAATTGCCCGTGGCCAATTCCAATTTTTGCATCGGGCACCAAGCGTTGGATCATGCCGGCAACTTCCTTAATATTTTCTATACGATTATGGATAAAGAATACTTGTCCACCACGTTGGATTTCATAAGTAACCGCATCCCGAATGGTTTCCTCATTAAACCTCACGACATGGCTTTCTATAGGATGTCGATTTGGGGGCGGCGTTGTAATTACTGACAAATCGCGCGCTGCCATTAAACTGAATTGTAAAGTTCGTGGAATAGGCGTGGCAGTTAAAGTCAACACATCCACATTATCCTTAATGGTTTTTAGTTTTTCCTTGACGGCAACACCAAATTTTTGTTCCTCATCAACGACTAATAATCCCAAATCCTTAAACTTCACATTTTTATTGACCAGCTGGTGCGTTCCGATAATGATATCCAGATTACCACTTTCCAAACGCTCCAACGTATCGCGTTTTTCCTTGGCAGTTCTAAATCGATTTAAATAACCTACCGTTACTGGGAAGTCTTTTAATCGTTCTGTAAATGTTCTAAAATGTTGATAGGCCAAGATAGTTGTCGGTACTAAAATAGCCACTTGCTTACCATTATCAACGGCTTTAAATGCAGCTCTTATTGCGACTTCTGTTTTACCAAAGCCAACATCGCCACAAATCAATCGGTCCATTGGGCGTTCACTTTCCATATCTGCTTTAATATCGGCAGTGGCTGTGCTTTGATCGGGTGTATCCTCATATATAAAAGAGGCTTCCAATTCTTGTTGCATGGCACTATCGGGATAGTATTGATAGCCTTTTTCCAATTTACGTTTGGCATAAACCTGTATCAAGTTAAATGCAATTTCCTTGACTCGTGTTTTGGTTTTTTGCTTTAAGGTTTTCCACGCATTGCTTCCAAGTTTATATATTTTTGGTGCCTTGCCATCTTTACCATTGAACTTCGTTATTTTATGAAGTGAATGGATACTTAAATACAGGACATCACGCTCGCCGTACACCAACTTGATGGCTTCTTGCTTTCTCCCCTCAACATCTATTTTTTGGAGGCCTCCAAAACGCCCAATTCCATGATCAATATGCGTTACATAATCGCCAATATCAAGATTGGTCAATTCCTTTAAGGTTATGGCTTGTTTTTTAGCATAACCATTTTTAAGATGAAACTTATGGTAACGCTCAAAAATCTGATGATCGGTATAGCAGATTATTTTGTTATCGTGATCGATAAATCCTTCATACAATGATAATACGATGGTTTTGTAGTGCACACCAAGTTCCAATGCGCGGTGGCGTTCTGAAATAACATCTTCAAAAATATCGTGAAAACGTTTCGCCTGTTGCTCACTAGCACAGGCAATATAATTGGTATAACCTTGATCGTGAAAAGCATTTAAGTTTTCAATGAGCAAATCGAATTGCTTATTAAAAGACGGTTGCGGTACGGTATGAAATTCAATTGTATTGTTATTATGGGAAGCTTGTTTTGCTGCACTTGTCATCACAGCATTAGTTCCAAATTCGACCAAAGTGAAATCAAGCAATTGCCGTTTTAACAAAGTTGAACTACAGAATAACTCTTCTGGAGAAGCATGTTTGATTTCGGTAGAAAGGGTCTTAAACGCCTCACCCGCTTTCAGAAAAAAGTCATCAATTCTTGAGAAAAATATATCGGTGTTCTTAGTAAAAACAACGGTATTTGAAGCAATATATTTTAAGAAGCTTTCTCTGTTTTCACTTAAAAACTTATTCTCAACATTGGGAATGATGTTGATTTTCTTGATTTTATCGGTTGACAATTGCGTCTCTACATCGAAAGTTCGGATGCTATCAACCTCATCGCCAAAAAACTCAATACGGTAAGGTTCGTTATGTGAAAATGAAAACACATCCACTATACCTCCTCGTACTGAAAACTCTCCCGGTTCTGTTACAAAATCCACACGTTTAAATTGATATTCAAACAGAACTTCGTTGACAAAATCAATGGACAAATTATCGTTCAAAGAAATCTTTAAAGTATTACGTTCCAGCTCTTTTCTAGTCACAACCTTTTCAAAAAGCGCATCAGGATAAGTAACAATGATGGCCGGTTTTTTACGAGAATTAATTCGGTTTAAAACCTCAGCACGTAAAAGCACATTAGCATTGTCTGTTTCTTCAATCTGGTAAGGACGTCTGTAACTTCCTGGATAAAAAAGGACGTCTTTGCTATTAATCAACAACTCAAGGTCATTCAGGTAAAAGGCGGCTTCTTCTTTGTCGTTAAAAACCAACAAAAAAGGAAGATTTGTAGTCTTGAAAGTTTCTGAAATTACAAAACTTAACGAAGATCCGATAAGTCCTTTTAAATGGGTTTTACTTTCACTTATGGAAACGGCAGCTTGCAGATCTTGCGTTTGCAAAGTCTGTGCATAAGCTTGCGAGAGATGTGATTTACTCAAGACAATTTTATTTTGGGCAAAGATAAAGTTTAGAACTTAGATGGCTTGTATCGCAATTGTGAATTTAATCTTAAAAACGCATTTAAAACTATATTCTGACTTTCAGAAATAATGGGTTGAACCCAATAATTTCTATCTCATTTTTTAATTCAGTAATGAAAAAAATCTGTAGTTTTGGCCTAGATAATACCCGAAAATTAAAACAAATTAAATATGTCAATTTCAGATTTATTCGATAGCGGATTTAAAAAGCGTAATGAAGACCATTTTGCAGCAATTGTAAGAGTAGCCATGGATGATGGTGTTATCTCTGATGACGAAAAAGCGTTTTTAGATCGA
>JBBSRC010000067.1:0-26514 GCA_038243395.1 Flavobacteriales bacterium
GTCCAAGCCTGTCTCCCTTGAAGCCACATAAATTTATCAGTATCATACACCTTACCTTGAGCATCCAAGCAGGTATAATAACCACCAGACTCTGAATCTATTGAATATTTTTCCCAAAATGGAATGATATCATCGAGCAATGCTTTTTTATAGAGTGACGTATATTTCATTTAATATAGTTTATCAGAAGAATTATCATGATTTTTATGTGCGTATATAAATATCTTTACGTAATATGTACTACATAATACAAACTTAACAAAATTAGAATTATAAATTACATTTGCCTTAAATTAAATTAGCATGAAAAACCGCATAAGCCTTAAGCCTTTAACCAATCTCTCTTTAGTAGATAAAGTAGAAATTAGCATTACGGGCTATATCAAAAACAACCGACTTCAGGTAGGCGACACCATCCCCAAAGAAATGGAATTTGCAGAAGCTCTTGGCGTGAGTAGAACAGTTATTCGAGAGGCTTTAACCCGGCTTCGCACGATTGGTATCATCGATTCCAAAAAACATAAAGGCATGGTAGTCTCCCAACCAGACATTATCGAAAACTTTGAGAAAGTTATGGAGACCAATTTATTGGGTGATGAAACTCTAATGGATATTTTTGAATTGCGTTTGATTTTGGAAATGGGGATGGTCGACTTAGTTTTCGCGAGGAAAACCGAAGAAGATTTAATAGAATTGGGCAAAATTGTCGATAAAATGGAAAATGGAGCTCCCGAATCGAACGTTTTTAGTCTGCAGAATGAGGTAGCCTTTCATGGTAAATTGTATGACATGTCGGGAAATAGGACCTTACAAAGGGTGCAAAATATCCTTTTGCCGGTTTTCAAATACGTACATGATTATAAATTACCTGATGCTAAAACTTATATGTATGCCAAAAAATTCGTGACGCACCGCCAACTTTTAAACTATTTAAAAGAAGATGACAAGGAAAAGTTCAGAAAAGGATTGGCGCAGCATTTAGAACCTCATTTTGACAGGGTGCTTAAAACTAATGAATTCTAACTTTGAACACTGCTTTTTTAACCATTGAAGGTTCGCTGGTTGTTAGGTCCGGCATGTGGATGTCGTCTGGGAAAAAGATAGCAAACATCCCTGCCTTTACCGTGATAATGTCATAAGCTTCCTCAAATAACATATAATCATCGGTGTCATCATAAGCTTTTTTTGGCTTCTGACCAGAATGCATGGTAATACCCATTTCTTCAACGCCTTCAACAATATACTGAACATCAATATATTTTATATGAGATTCTAAAAGTTGCCCATCAATTTTCTTGGTTGGATATTCCTTTAAGATGACAAAAAGAGCTTCGCCATCAATCTCATGTTTACCATTTGGTAAATTAGCAAATTCCGGGCTTTTAATATAATCCAAAGCTTTACCAATCCCGGGATGAATCCCATGGTATAGCTTTGTGTTTTCTATTTTATCGAGTATCATTTTCTTTGTTATTTGCCCCACCCGGAATTACAAAAAAGTAATTCCGATCTCCCCAAGTGGAAGGTAAAGAGGAAACCCCAAAACATAGGTTTCGGGGAGATTGTATTTGTAAATTTCCTTATTTACTCAAATGTTCCAGTAATCCGATCGCGTCCAATTCCTTTCTGATGTCTACATAAGCTTCATCAGAAAGCGTGGTATGGGGAAATCTACTAGGGCCACAATCGATGCCTAAGGTTTTCATAAAGCCTTTGGCCACACCGTTAAATCCGCCGTGACCATCTAAAATTTCAACAAAACGGATTGCTTTTATTTGCAAAGCAGCCGCTTCAGCCATTTTACCTTCTTCAAACAACGCTTTTATTTTATAGTATGCGGGCGCGAGATGATTATAGGTACTTCCTACCCAACCATCGGCTCCAAATGGCAAACTTGCAAGGAAAATTTCGTCAAACCCGAATAAAATATTGTACTTCCCATCTTCAAAGTTCTTGCAATGCAAGTAATCAATTAAGTTGTTGTTAGTAAACTTGATCCCTGCAAAATTCGGAATTTCCTGTGGTGCTACTTTTAAAAAGTCGAGCATATTTAAATTTGCACCGCTCAATACAGGAATATGATAATAGTAAAACGGTAAGTTGGGTGCGCATGCCGCAACTTCCTTACAGTAATGGACTAATTTATCTATACTGTTCAACTTAAAATAATACGGCGCCAATACACCTATCGCATCAACTTTGTCGGCAGCATGAGTAGCCAAGTCTTTGGCCACTTTTAAACTTGGATCTCCCACGTGATCTATTAAATAGAGATCAGATGTTTTAGTTTGAGACCAAGCGGTCGTGATCTGTTTTCTTTCCTCGGTGGATAACGAAACGAAATCTCCTGTGGAGCCATTCATAAACACGCCGGAGACTTTATTTCTTACTAAAAACCTAGCGTATTCTATGATCACACTAGTGTTCAATGAACCGTCTTGATGCATTGGAACGTAAGTAGCTGCTATTAAATTTTTTATTTTCATATGTTGCTTGTAAAGCGTGTTGTTTCAAAAGTAAAAATTTTAAAAAAGAGAGTTAAGCTTTCAACAAAACCCTCTTTTTCTGACTAACTCAAACAAAATTAATAAACTAATTTGTGTATCCTGGAGTTTGATCCAATAACGGATTCCTTCCAATCATGTCCTGCGAAATTGGTAACAGTAATTTATACTCATCACCAGGAACTAAAAATTTGATATTTTCAATAACAAAACTATCGCCTGCACGTCTCAAATCCCACCATCTTTTTCCTTCGCCAATAAACTCTTTATAACGCTCAGTTAAAATCGCATTCGCATTAGCAACTTTTGAACCGTTAACATAATCTTGCGTGGCAGCATTATAATCGTCCCCGTATGCTCTGGCGCGGATTTGATTAATTTCAGCGGATGGATCTTCTCCTAATAAATTTTTTGCTTCAGCGAGTAGCAATATCACATCTGCATATCTGTACACTGGGACGTCATTTTCAAAAATCCGGACGGTACCATCAACTCTTCCTAAGAATTTATTAAAGACTGAGCCAAAGTACTTTGGCTCAGTGTAATTGGGATAACCTGCGCCGCCATTGCTATCGGTATATAAACTTATAAAAGTGGCATCTTTCCTATCATCATCCTCATCGTCCAGCAATAAAAGTGTTTTAGGAGAGGGACCATATCCATTGTATCCAGCAATAACAAAATTACTCATAGAGGATCCTGAAACATTAAATTGTGGATTAATTTCTGTGCTTCTACCGGTCAACCCGTTGTAAAAATTTTGAGCTTCATCCTGCTTATATTGCAAAGCAAAGATAAACTCATTGTTACCTTCATTCTCTACGCCCCATAACTTTGAAATGCTAGGCGTCAAACTTACACCCAACGAAGAAATTTGTTGTAAAGCATTCTTAGCTTCAGTAATATCAGCGCTGCCGCCGCCCATTAAATTTCCAGACCAAATATAAACATCACCTTTAAGAGTTAAAGTTGCGGCTTTAGACCAAAATATTCGTGTTCCAAGCCAATAGCTATCATCGTCTCCAAATGAATTCAGGGACGCCGAAATGTCAGATTTTATTTGAGCTATCACATCCGCTTGAGAGGATCTCGCCTTACTTAGTCCAGATGGGTCAATATCTCTAAAAGGCTCTAAAATGATTGGCACATTACCCCAAGTTTTTAAAAGTGTGTAATAATACATCGCTCTCAACCCGTAAGCTTGACCTAATAAATGACCCTTCTCTGACTCTTTAGTGAACGGCACTTTAGGTAAATTCTCTATAAAATCGTTGACTCTATGAATCCTAGTATATAGACCCGCCCAACCGCCAAAAGGGGCGGTAGCTATAGTAATATTAGATTCGATCAAATTTTCATTAGCAGCCGATTCAAAAGTCCTTCCTCCCCAAATATCGCTTCTCATCTCACCTAATAACCATAAATCTGAAGCAGAAGATCTCAAAGTTGCATACAATCCAGTATGCGCGGTTTTGGCTCCTTCTTCGGTATTCCAAAAGCCTTGCACTGTTAGTTCACTGGGACTCTTTAAATCTAGTTCGTCTGAACATGAATTTAAAGTTACTACCGCAATCAATATAAAAATATACTTTTTCATCTTTTAAAATTTAAAACGTTACGTTAAGACCTAAAGTAAATGTTTTAGGCACGGGGAATTGGCCATATTGGACACCACCAACTTCAGGCGTATCCCCACTCATGCTTTTAAAGTAATGCAAGTTACTTCCTGTTACGAAGATGCTGAATCTCTGAAAAACCCCGTTAAAATATTCAGTAGGCAAGTCATAACTTAATGTCACTTCCCGTAGTGCTAAATAGTCTCCTTTTTCCCAGAATTTTTCGTTACCATAGTTTTGCATACTACCTTCATCAGTTCTCCAAACATTTTTCGAACCGTTAACAAATACGAATCTCGGCCATTCGGCGTCAGTATTAGTTGGTGTCCATGAATCTCCTACGGTAACTGGTAGCGCTAAGTTACCTTGGCTTTGACCATAACCTTTATTGTTAATATGGTTCCAAACCAAATGACCGGTTGCAAAATCTGTTTTCACAAATAAGTTAAAACCTTTATAAGATAAACTGGTAGTTAAACCTCCGACAAAATCGGGAGTTGTTCTTCCAATAACTTTTCTGTCCAAGCCATCGATGACACCATCACCGTTTTGATCTTTCCATTTCACATCTCCTGCCCAACGCTTGTTACGACTATTTACTGGCATATAGGTATCTGTGATTCCATTGTCTGCATCCGCTGCGGCCTGTGTAGCATAAATCCCTTCTTGTTCAAAAGCCACCACCAAGTCATGACCTGAACGTTGTCCTTCTTGAAAACCACCTACCCACTCTTCTTGGCCAGTTTTTGAATTCCAAATCAGCGTACCGTTTTGTCGATTTAAAAGATTATCGTTTTCAGGCAATTTGACTACATAGTTTTTATTAGAAGTAAACGTTGCACCAACATTCCAAGTTAAATCTGAATTCCGGATAATATCACCCGTAACCTGTAACTCAAATCCCTTATTTCTAATCGTTCCATTATTTGTTAATATGCCACTAAACCCAGTGTAATATGGCAAAGTCAATACTGCTAATTTATCTTTAATGTCTCTTGAATACACATCTGTGATAATTGAAAGACGATCGTCAAAAAAGGACACATCTAAACCAGCATTTAAAGTTGTTGATTTTTCCCAAACCAAATCTAAAGTTGGCAGACCTGTATTAGCATAGCCCGTTTGACCATTGTAGACGCCTTGCGATCCATAAGAACCAAAAACACCATAATTACTTAAAACCTCCTGATTACCATTAACACCATAACTTAACCTTGGTTTTAATCGTGTGATAATATTCTTGAGGGAAGAATCTTTGTAACCTTGCTCGTTGTGAACATTCCAACCCAAAGACACCCCTGGAAAAAAGTCGTATTTATTATTTCCTAATCTTGAAGATCCATCATATCTGTAGGTAAATCCAAATAAATAGCGATCATCAAAGTCATATAACAAACGACCGAATGTTGAAACGATAACATATTCTGTTTCAGCACTAGTTGGAATACCGTCTGCTTCTGCACCAGCATTAAGAGTTTCGATTAAGTCGGTCGGAGAATTCCTCGTCCCAGCGCCTGAATTAAAATAATTATCTTTAAAATACTCACCACCTATTAGTGCGTTAAAGTTATGATTTCCGAACTTTTTCATATAATTTAAAGTCCCTGTCAGTTGATTTCTCAGTGTCCTTTGCAATCCAACAGATGCCTCTCGAGATTTTCGAATTGGACCATTGTTACTGCCGTCTTGATAAGCTTTATTAAAGGATTCATTATGATTGTTTATTGTAAAATGACTGCCTACTATGGCTAAGGTAAAATTTTCAAAAAGCTCCCAATCGATCCCGACCGAAGCCGATAGACGTTGTTCTAAATTCTTTCTAACAAATTTATCCTGATAATATAAAGGATTTCCAAAGCTAAAGTTCTGCCCTGTTGCATATTGGTCTGACCAAGATCCATCAGGATTGCTGTCAAACGTTCTTGACGTTGGCGCTTGTCCTTGAAATCTTCTAAAAACTGTATCGTCTCCTCCTAAAGAACTTCCATTTAAGTTGGAATGGGAGTACAGGATATTTGAGTTAACCTTAAAATTATCGTAAATCTTATAAGTCCCAGTGAATTTACCTGAGTATCTTTTGAAACCAGAACCTAAAACCAATCCGTCGTTATCCAGAGCGCCTAAACCTAAATAATAAGTTCCTTTTTCGTTACCGCCATCAAAGGACAAATAATGATCTTTTGAGGCACTGTTTTGATAAATACGATCGGCTATGTCCGTGGCATTATAAAACAGGATCTCTTGACTTGGATTTAAAATATCTGGAATAGATTGCCACCCTGGTGTATTTAATAAATAACTATTGGCAGATGTTAAAATTTGCGTGGTAAATGGATCATTAGTTGTATTGTTACCTGTTCCCATACTGTGAGCACCATCTAAAAATGCCCCAAACGCATTTGGATCGCCTACAACATCTCTATACCAACCGATACCTTGTCTGTTATAATTAATATGATCTGCAGCCCCTAAATATTCTTGATCGTTTCTTTCCTTATTAGCACTGTATTTATATCGGTAATTAATAGAAGAACGCCCTACTTTTCCTGATTTGGTCGTTACTAAAATAACACCGTTAGAAGACCGAGCACCGTAAATAGCCGTTGCAGCCGCATCTTTCAAAACTTCAACAGACTCCACATCATCAGCATTTAACGCATAAAAAGACCCCGGAATACCATCAATTAATATTAAAGGTGAACCCGTTCCGCTAAATCCAGTACCTCCACGCAAAATAATTTGCGGTGTAGACCCTGGTTGACCAGTAGTGTTAGTCACCCTTAAACCCGCAATAGTACCTTGTAAAGCGGTTGCTACGTTAGATCGCGTTGAGGTTTCTAAAATTTTGGTATCCAATTTGGAAACCGAAGTTGTCAATTGAGACCTACTTTGTTTACCGTAGCCCGTTATGACGATCTCATCCAACATTGCAGTATCTTCATCCAAAGACATGTTTAATGTTTGCCCTGTAACTTTGGCTTCATTATTTTTATAACCAACAAAACTAAAAACAAGCACATCTCCTGTGTTCGCTTTTATGGTATAATTTCCGTCAAAATCGGTAACCGCACCAGTGCTGGTTCCTTTAACAATAACAGTTGCACCAGCCAAAGGCAATTGATCACCGGACGAAATTACCGTTCCCGTAATTATATTTTCCTGACCAAAACTCAAGGCTGGTAATGCAAAAAGTAAAATAAATATCATATAAATGATATTGGAGTGTTTGTTTCTCATACTAAACTGATTGAATTATTTTTTTCATTTAGCAAATCCGCTACGAAAGTATTATGTAATACATAATGCAATTTACCAAATAAACTTAATTACACAAACAATTGTTTAAGAAAATATTAACAATAACTTCTAAGGCGCAATAAAAATGGTTCGCACATGAAATAATCGCGCATACCGTTCTGTATGTGAGGTCCTTAGATTAAGAAAAAAAGAAGATAACAAACACGAGAAAGCCAAAAGTCTCGTGACCATCAAAATTTTTTAGAAATTATGTTCTTATCAAGTAGTTGAATATGTTCGAAGTCATTACTGAGAAGATTTGTAGGATGGAAAGATCTTCATTAGAGTTAGACTTATTTAACATTCTAATGCAAATTTAGTAGACATGATTCCAACAAAGAAGTTAATTTATGACTCAGGACTTTTAGGATTTAAAGGCCGTACCGTTATATCACTGATCAGCATGTTGTCTGGTGTCTGTAAAATATGCACCAAGCTGTTTGCCAAATCTTTCGGTTGCAACATATTATGATGCGCATCAATTCCCGAACTTTCAAAAAAATGGGTATCGATAGATCCCGGATTAAAACAAGTTACTTTGATATTAAAAAAGCGAAGCTCTTTGAACAAGGCATCACTAAAGCCCCGCATTCCGAATTTAGTAGCACAATACGCGGCAGATTCTGCCCTACCTGTGCTTCCTAAAATGGATCCAATATTTATGATATGCGCTACTTCCTCACTCTTCTTCATCAAACCGGCCACTTGTGAAGTGATATAATACATTCCATTTAAATTGGTATTGATCATGGTCAACCATTCTTCAGCAGGCATTTCATCTATTTTACCAAACAAACCAACCCCCGCATTATTAATAAGAATATCGGGAGAATTATTTTCTGAAAAGGTCTCACTAATCCACCTTTCTACCGTTTCACGATTTGTAAGATCCAACGGAACGGATATAAAGTGATCACCCAATTTACTTTCCAGCGATTGCAACGATTTTATATTTCGCGCAAGACCATATACTTTTGCGCCATTCTTAATCAATGCTTCTGAAATGGCCGCACCGAGTCCACTACTTGCACCGGTTACTATAGCTGTTTTATTTAGGATATTCATTATTGGTTTGTATTTTTGATGGTCTGATAATTTATTACAGCATTTAGATGCCTATGAAAATTCAGTACCAATTGGAAAGTAATGCATTTATACTCCTAAAATTTCCACATTATAAAATTTTCTTATGTGAGATATAACTCATTTATAAAGATCGTAATTTTATTTTGAAATTTCCGAGAATTCTATTTCAGATTTCTTTCCACATGAGTTTTAAAAACCCCCTAGTGTTATCCAAAAATCGCTTACGGAAGTAGTCTTCAGTCTAAAATTATTATGACTTTGTCTTACTTTCTTCCCACTTTAATATGAGTTATCGGCAAGAAAAAACGACTGTCTCGATTTTTAGGTCGAAACGGTCGTTTTAAATGACACTATTAAAACATCCGTATTTTTTATTACTAAGGATCAACGATTATTTTCCCTTTCATAGTGGGATGGATACTGCAATAATAATCGAAGGTTTTGCTGATGCTCTTTTCCCAAGAACTGCCTAAGTCCATTGTGCCGGAGGTCCATTCATCTCCAGGAAAAACGGTAATATTATGCGGCACAATATCTTTGTTTATCCACACTATTGTATCGCCTTTATGTACATGCAATTCGGCGGGATCAAAGGCCATACCTTTTATAATCACGGTATGTTTGGTGTTTTTCCACACGCATGGATTAATCGTTGCAAAACTCGATAATGGCGTGGATGCCAATAACTTTTGACTTTCCACAAAAGAAAGATTTGAGAGCAATAAAAAAGCAATTACGCTCAATGATAGAACCTTCCATACGTTCCCGGTTTTCATATCGCCCGTTCTTTAAAGATTGGATTGCGCCGTTTTAGCCATTTCCAAGTGATGTTCTAGTAGCGGCATAACACTTTGCAATAAATCTTTCAGCTCTGCATTTTGGGTTTGTGGAATCAAAACATCCTTAATGGTGGAGATTACAGCCGTGTGATAGCTCACTTCATTATCAATATATGCTTTATCAAAATCTTCTCCTTCTTTGCTCTCCAAGTTCATTTTTGTTTTATCGGCTCCATCCATCAAACTTTTGCTTACTGCATTGTCTTTTGGAGTTACACCCAATTTTGTGGCCAACGCGACTGCTTGATCAATAATGGAGTTATGGTCATCAATCATCGTTTGGGCAAATTTTTTAAGCTCTTCATTTTGGGATTTCTCTAAAGCGATTTTTCCATAATCCACATCAATCTGATTGGCGGTCACGGCCACAGATGCAATTTCAGGATCGGTAAGTGTTGGCGTGCTTTGATCCTGCGCCATTAACGGCATTGAAAATAGGGCTGCTACAAACAGGAGCGCCACAGAAGTAATTTTAATTGTTTTCATGATTTTTTGTTTTTAGTAATTATTGATTTTGAATTTTATTTTGAAATAGTTATTATGAGTTTATATATCTCGTTTTTTGTTTTTTAACGGAGCTGCAATTATCGGACTCAGTGATTTTCTAAAGATTCGTCAACGTTTCCAGCGATAATTCATGTTGTACGTTGCTTTAAATGACTTTGTTATGATTTACGAGCCTCTATGTATCAATTTTATCCATGATTTCATTTTCTAAACGTTATCAATGTCCAGAATTAACTTAATTAAATTGAATCAAGTCATGGCATTGCTTGAATCAATCATTTGACCGTAAGTATACCCTTCATCCCCGCTCCATAATGTCCTGGGAAGGTACAGATGTACATATATTCTCCAGGTTTTATGGGAGCCTCAAAAGTTACTTCCACCGTTTGCCCACCACCGGCCATACTGGTATGAGCAATGACTTGATCTTTCAGTTTTGGATCCATATAACCATTTTTAGCATGTGTGAGCCCTGCTTTATCAAATACCTCCGCATCTGCCGATTGTTTCAACAGTACAAAATTGTGTGACATCGAAACCGCAGGAAATTTGCTCTCATTGGTTAACTTGACGGTAATTTTTTGACCAGGTGTGGCCTGGATATTTTCAACTGAAAACTTAAGTTGATCCGTACCTTTTATCGCAACCATTTTTGGATTCTGCGCCAATGTGTTTGCCGATAGAAATAAAAAGATAATGATAAAGCATGTGAAAGCACTTCTTGAATAGTGTTTGACCTTTTTCATGATATACATATTTTATAGAATTGATTTCAGTGTTACCTAGCAAAGACAACACTTCCATATTTTTTAGAATTCTGAGCACAAATTCTTTTTCCACTGGCAATAAAAGAGGCGTCCAGTACGAGGTCTATAAGCTGTAATTTATTTCAATTAGGTATGGACTTCATCTATCATGAAAGAACTTTGTAGGTATTATAACTTTGAACACTTACACAAAAACTCAGGAGATAAGTTCTTTTACGGTATCCGTTAAAGTTATATTGTTCTTATTATTTTTTTAATAGATATAATTCCTATTAAAGGTAGTTAATAATTTTTATTCGGAGTTTATTTCTCTGAATTAAAAATAGATCCATTCAAAATATTTAACATATCTTTCTTTGAAAAACAATCCCACACATAACTTACTGTCAATGCGTTACAACTGCTATGAACGATTTAAAAAGTAGCGGCTTTGATTAATTGTTTAATAAAAAGTTTGAAAACTTGTTTTATAAAGTTCGTTTTTAAAATTAGCATGAACTATTTCTTATGGAATAAATCAACTATAATTTCTTTCTAATGCGGCTTACAATAAACATTACGTCCGTTGTAATCAGGACTCAAAATTCAGTTTAATCATAATAATCTTAAGGGTTTTGGCTCACGTCGCGACAAAAGGTTAATTGTTCCATGTAAGTTTCTGTGCTACTTATTCTTAAAAAAGTTTCATTTGAATTATCTTTAGTTTTAAAATTTAAGAGATGCGTATTATATCATGGAACGTCAATGGCATCCGAGCCGTTGTACAAAAAGATTTTTTTGACAACATAGAACAATTAGATCCTGATATTCTTTGTCTACAAGAAACGAAAGCGCAGGTTGATGAAACTAAAAAGGCCCTAAAACCGTTAGCCAATTATCACCAATATTATAACTCAGCCGAAAGAAAAGGATATTCCAGCACTGCAGTGTTGAGTAAAACTAAACCGATCTCCTTTACTAACGATATAGGCATTAGCGAGCACGACACTGAAGGAAGGGTGCAATGCACCGAATTCAACGATTTCTTCTTGGTTAATGTATATGTGCCAAATTCGGGGGCAGAATTAGTTCGTTTAGAGTATCGCCAACAATGGGACGCTGATTTTTCAGCCTATCTCAAGGATCTTGAAAAGACGAAACCTGTCATTGCCTGTGGCGATTTTAATGTAGCACATCGCGCAATTGACCTTAAGAACGATAAAGCAAACTACAATAAAACCGCGGGCTATACCCAAATTGAAATTGACGGCATGGATAACTTATTGGACAGCCAATTTGTCGATTCCTTTAGACTTTTACATCCTGATGAAGTAGCCTATACCTATTGGAGTTACCGATTCAAAGCACGCGAACGCAATTCAGGATGGAGACTTGATTATTTTTTAGTCAGTAAAGTATTAGTCGATAAAATAAAGGCAGTACCTATTTATTCCGATGTATTTGGATCTGACCATTGCCCGATTGGACTTGAAATTGATTTCTAATCTTGGATGCGATAATGTAAATCCTTAGGTTTTGAGCTGCCCGACGAATAGGCGGATAAACCGATTTACACGGCTAATAAGTTAGATTCAATTAAAATTTATGACATAATTTCTGGAATCTGAAAACTTAAGGTGTTCTAAAAAATCAATAAATAAAGGTGGGTAAGAAACAAAAGGTATGGGATCTGAAAACAAAAATCAAAAAGCACAGAACAAAGGAACCTTTTCCGTTGCTAACGATTTCTATTACCTAAACCTAAAAATAGAAAATAGCCAACTAGAAAATTTTAGAAATTCTACTTCCGAGCAAACCGATCGAAATACTTCCAAATGCATCGCAGGCATCGACCCGCTGGCAATCGAAAAAATAGAGAAAAATTTAAAGCTCACCTTTCTTTCTGAAAAAGACGCAGAAAGCTATGTCTGCATGGCCAATAGTCCAGAAGTTCGTGCCGAGTTTAAGGATGTTTTTGATATAAAAGATTTACTGAATTATGTATATGCAGTATTACACTCGCCTGGCTATCTTGAGAAATACAAGGAAACATCAAAAGTAAATTTCTTTCAAGTAATTTATCCAAACGATACTTCTCGTTTTTGGAAATTAGTAGATCTTGGTGGAAAATTACGATATCGGGATCCGTTAAAAATGGGTTCAGTTGAAAAGCAAAATAAGGAAATCGACGAAATCTTAAAAAATATAGCGAACATTGAAATCACATAAGATTTGTCGAAAACGGACACTGAAAAACTACTGATCATTAAGAATCTTTACATTTTTCATTTTGTGTGATTTAATTTGTTTGATCCTATCCTCATGAATTTCAAATGCCACATTGTTTGTGACCAACAGTCAAATTTATGTCTTAAATTAATAACTAATGAACATACAAAACAGCACATCTGAAGATATCCCTGAAATTTTTAGACTTTACACACGCGCTACTGACTTTCAGAAAACAAAATTCCCGGAGAATCACTGGCCCAAGTTTAAAAGCGAAATGATCGCTAAGGAAGTTGCAGAAAATCGTCAATATAAATTAGTAATACAAACTGAAATTGCTTGTGTTTGGGCGATAGCCTTTAGTGATCCACAGATTTGGGAAGATACTGATGAACCTTCAATTTATATTCACAGGATTGCCACAAACCCGGATTTTAGAGGCCATAACTTTGTGAAAATCATTGTAGATTGGGCCACGGCATTAGCTGAAAAACAGCACAAACAATTTATTCGAATGGATACCTGCGGCAATAATCAAGGTTTAATTAACCATTATCAAAAGTGCGGATTCAATTTTTTGGGCGTAAAGCAATTGAAAAACACTTTAAATTTGCCATCGCATTATCATAATGCTGATGTATGCTTTTTTGAAATTGAAATAAAATAACTATAAACGACTTATGCGTTTTAGTTACGCTGACCAAAATAAATTATAAAATATTAAGATACGGAACTGCCCAAGTAGAGTCAGGCGAAGCTCCAACTTAATTTCAGACTAACAAATATGAATACGTAATCTCCACTATTAAGTCCGTGGCATAATTCTAAAAACCAAATTGTTCAATTCTGCGTTTACTGGAATTTGGCAAGCCAAACGACTGTTGTCTGCCACATCTTCGCTTTTAGAAAGCGTCGCTTTTTCATCAATATGCATTTTGTCAGAAATACTACCTTCAAGAATTTGAATATGACACGTACCGCACCACGCCCTGCCTTTACAGTCGCCAACGTCTTCCATGCACTTATCAAATAGAAGTTCCATTAAAGTATGATATTCGTTGAGTTTAAAATCGATTTTGGATTCTTCATCAAACTCATTGATATAAGTAAAACTATAAATTTCGGATGTCATAAATCTATTTATAAACTTTCAGAGTGCACATTAGAATCATCATAATGCTATTAAAAACATGTGAGATTAGTTGGCTAAAGGTAAACTTTGTCGCCGAGTCAAATACCATTTGATATTGTCGTTTTTCGTTTTTTATCAAAAAAAAACCAACCTACAACACTAAATTAATTAGCGCTGCGGATTGGGATTAAGTAGGTTAGTCTTTGGTTTCTTTAAATCATACGTTTTGAGCTAAAAAGCATAAACGGGTAAAATGCGTAATTATTCCAGCTTATCAATCTCTTCCATGGCAATCGAGCCGTGGGCATACGCCGCCCCTGCACGCATTTCTGCAGCTACCCAAATGGCTTCCATAATTTGTTCTTTACTGGCGCCCTTTCGACTTGCTGTGATCGTATGCCCCTTAATACAATTTGCACATTGGGTCACATGTGAAATTGCCAAAGCGATCAACTGTTTTGTTTTCTCATCAAGTGCTCCGGCTTTAAATACGGTATTACTAAAGGTTCGCCAAGTTTCCACGATGTGCGGAGCCAAGTCTGCTTTCTTCTTAGCCATTTCTGGAGTAGCCGTTGGATATAAACTTTCTGTCATATGTCCTTCCATAGCATCTACAGCAATAGCGGCATGGGTATAAGCGCCACTTGCTCTACCCGCAGCAGCAACCCAAATAGCTTCCATAATTTCCTCCTTGCTCGCGCCTTTGCGCATCGCTTGCGGAGTGTGAGCTCTTATGCAATAGGGACATTGCGTAACGTGCGCCACTGCAACAGCAATAAGTTGTTTTGTTTTTTCATCTAAAGCACCCTCCTGAAACACGGTTTTGCTAAAAGTTCGCCAAGCTTCTACCTGTGGAAGAGCTAAATCAGCTTTTTTTTGAGCCAAGTTTTGTGTGTTGTTCATACTTACAATTTTAAATGTTTATTGAATTATTGAAGCTCTGCATCCATAGTAATGTTAAGGCTCAAGGCCTTGCTCACAGGACAGTTCTCTTTGGCCGTATTGGCACATTCCATGAATTTATCTTGAGTAATGTTCGGTATTTTTGCTTTCAGCGTCAAATGAGATCCGGTCAATTCCAGTTTATCGGCATCCCTGGTTACTTCTGATGACACATCAAGTTCATCGGGAGTAAAACCTTCTTTACCAAGAATCATACTTAAAGCCATGGCAAAACATCCGGCATGGGCAGCAGCGAGCAATTCGTCAGGATTTGTTGGCTTGGCATCTCCAAAACGGGAATTGAAACAATATTTTGAGTTGTCCAATACCTTACTTTGAGTGGTTATTTTACCTTCCCCTTCTTTTAGTGAGCCGTTCCAAACGGCATGTGCTGTACGTTTCATATTTTTATGTTTTTATATTGCTGTCAATTAAAAGACTTTAGACCGATTCGCTATTAGATAATACCTTCTTAAAATCCGGCAGGCAGGGAGTCAAGAGGACATTTCCAATTAAAACGTTTGAGTTGTCATTTCAACCTTGGATATTCTACTATTTCTAAAAATTCTGAATAGCAAACCTCAAATCCAGGAATAATAGGAAACCATTTAAGTCACTGGATTGCCATTATACTCCAACTTTTAGTCTTTTGTTATTGAGCAATAATGTTAATTATTATTTGATTTATTTTTTTATTACGAATCTTTTACAACATCTTCCACACGTTTAGCGCTATCGCCTTTATTTAAGCTTAATCTTACGATACTATCTTTAACAGCAGTAAGATCGTGGGGTACGCCGCCTTCCAAAGAAATTAAATCGCCTCTATTTAAGCTGAGAACTTCTCCTTTGACACCAAAATCGATGCTTCCTTCAAAAATTTCGACCACGATCGCAAAAGGCGTTTTATGTTCTTTCATGACTTGACCGTTCTTAAAGGCAATCCGTATCTCCTTTCCATTTTCGGTATCTAATAATACTTGTATGGTTGGACGTGTTTCGTGGTATTCAATGTTGTTAGTTAATGATGCTGTTTTCATGTAGATTACTGTTTTTTTATTGTTTTTATTTTGACTTTTTAATGCTGCTTAAATTCTATTTAAGAATCTAAGGCCATAATTACAATGGCTTTAAAATCTATCTTTATTTCTAAGCTATGATCAATCATACCTGGTATAATGATCGACGCTCCTTTATTTAAAACATGTTCGGCAGTGGGCATTTTTAATACAGCCGAACCTTCCTCAACCATTATGACCGTTTCTTTAGTGGCATGGTGCAAAGGCATAATCATTCCCGCCAAAGCAGTTACTTTTAATATTTTTAAAGAACTTCCTGTTTCCAACACTATCAGTTCAGGTTTATTTGGTGTTGCCATAATCCGGATTTTTATCCTGTGCGGGTTTTTGATTGATCTGTTATCGCTTTATCATTTTAAAGCGTTTGCAAAAAAGCAACGTATCCTCCTAAATTATAATGTAAAGTTACATATAATTTTAATTAGGACAAAACTATCCGAATTAAAACTTTCTTATAAAAAAAACGCCTTTCCAGTTTAAAGATACCGAAAAGACGATTAGTTATTTGTGAAATTAACGTTTGATTTAATTAAGATATGTCGTCATTATATGACTTTGCTCATATTGCAACTTATCTTTGAGGAAGATTTAGCCTCTATGCAATGTCTTTGAAAATAAAATTTTCATACTTGAACTATTGTACCTTTCTTCCATCAAATGTTTAGTCAAGTAGATGGTATTCTCCACTTCAAATTTCTTATTAATGTTCTAAAAGAGGAATTTTTAATTCTTTTCTCCTCAGTCTTTCACATTGTCCTATGTTCTAAGCTCTCAATTCTAAAAGCGAAGCTATCTTATTATTGCAACGCCGCAAGCCTATGTTGAAAAACCTCAGCAATTCTTGAGGCGCGCCATTTTGCCTCTTCTGCTTTTTCACCCTCAAAGTTGTCATTGACGGTTTTATAAAACAATTCTAGCCAGCGGTCAAAATGGACTTTTGTTATAAATAATTCTGCATGAGGTCCAAAGGGATTGCCTTTATAAGTGCGTTCCCCAAGTAACAGTGTTTGCCAAAAGGTGTACATTTTTTCCATATGTACGGGCCAATTGTCTTGAATCACTTCATTAAAAATTGGCGAAAGCAATGCGTCTTCACGCACTTTACTATAGAAAGAATTTACCAGCTTTTTAATATCATCCAAGTTTAAGATTTCGTTCTCCATATCTAAACAAATGATTTATAAAGTTCAGGATCCCAATACATGATGAGATAAAATAAACCAAAAGCAATAAAAATAATCACTAATGCCCAAACCCAAGCAGGAATAGCCTTTGGCGTTTCAGAACCACGAATCACAAAAAAGTCAGAAGTTTCACTGCCGTAAGCGTTTATGGTAATGGGTATTTGCGCATCTACAGTTTCATTTTCCTTTAAGCCTACCACAGCAATTTCAGGTCCATTACGTACAATGAAAGGAATTTCGCGAATCCCTTCGATATTGTTTGAGGATTTTGCTACAATTTTTAATACGTGCTTCCCATCGGGTATTTTGGTAGTATCCAAGACGATTTTAACCGGTGGCGCAAAAGATGCAAACGGTTTGGGGTCATCGTCCAAAAAAACTTTTACGATTCTATTATCTTCCATAATTTTAAAATCCTTCGTTTCTAACAATATTCTTTATATGATCAGGATTACTCTCTTTAGGTCTTATCAAATATTTAAGACTATAGAAGAGGGTAAACGCAACGATAATAATACCTCCCCAGATTATAAAATAATCGAGGTCTCCCGATGGCCCTGCACCATGCGTAATGTTTTCTAATCCTTTCGGCTGATTCGTCTTACAAACATCACAAGCAAATGTGATGTATTGCCCTAAGAAAAATAACCCCGTGAATAATAAAAATCTCTTTTTCATCTCTTATTTATTTAGTTCCATCTCAACATATTCTCGCACTTTTGCCACATCATCTTCAGTGACCGGATCGGCATTATTACCCCAACTACTACGTTCGTGGGTAAGTATCGCTGCAATTTCAGCATCATTAAGTTGGTCGCCAAATGGTGGCATGACCCCATAATCAGTACGGGCATTATAACCTTGAATGACCACCCTAATAAGATTTTCAGTGTTGGCATCATTCACAATTGCACTTCCAACCAATGGAGGGAAGGCACCAATAATACCTTTACCTGTGTCTTGATGACAGGCCGCACAAACTTGTGCATACAGTTTAGCACCATCCAATGTTTGCTTTCCACCATCCGAGCGTTCCGCCTGAATCTTTTTCAGAGCTGGGATAAAGTCATCTATGGTGCCGCTTGGCATGTCGGTTTGTTTCAAATATTTCAGATAGTCCACCAAACGTAATGCGTCATAGGAGGCTATTATTTTCTTACCTGGTTTATTAAATATTCCTTCAGGCACAGCGACTACCTTATCATCCTCTCGTACAGCTAAACTATCCACTTCACGAAACAACCAAGGATACGATGGCATCACTGAGGCCGAAACCACGGCTCTGGGATTGTATAAATGGAGCAAATGCCAATCTTCACTAGGTTGACGGGCTCCTATATTGGTAAGATCGGGACCGGTACGTTCACTTCCTAACACAGAAGGCGATTGTCTCCAAACGTCCAAACGCTTTTTGCTATAAAAATAATCTGAAGGAATTGAAGGTCTACTGCCCCATACCTTGTCCATTTCAATGTTACGCACTTGTTGGGTATGGCAAGCCATACAGTTTTCGGACACATAGACGTGAAGTCCCTCTCGCTCATTGGCCGTTAACGGTTGCTCATCGGGAATCGGCTCCGTTCTCTGCATTTGAAAAGCGGGAAGTATAGCGATAAGAATACTCAAGGCAATAAATACGCCTCCTGCCGTTAGCACCAAATTTTTATGTTCTTTATGAAAATTAAGCATGTTATATGTCTTATTAAACGGTTATTTCTTCTACTTTTTTCGCTTTCAATGACGGATCAATCTTATTGTATCCTTTCACCATATAGTAAAAGTTATAGGCAAATACTAAGTGCGATGCAAACATGAGCGAACCTCCAATGGCACGCCAAACCCAATATTCTTTCATCAATATGACCGATTCGATAAATGGGTTACTGTCTATCCAACTTAAGCCTTTGTAAGTACCGCCTGCCATAAGCGACATCATATAGGCGAAAAGCCCAATAAACGCCAACCAGAAATGAGCCCCTACAAATACCTGTGACGGTTCCCTTCCTGTCAATTTTGGCAGAATAGCATAGATGCCCGCCCACAAGAAGAAAGCAATAATGCCATACATAGTCATATGAGAGTGCGCCACATTAAAATCAGTAAAATGCCAAACAAAATTTGTAAAACGAAAAGCTTGTACACTACCTTGCATAGACCCTACAAAATAAAATATAGTTCCCACTAAAAAGAAGGGCAGCACATAACTTTTAGAGATATGGTTCCAACTTCCTTTCATCGTCATTAAAAAGTTGGTAGTACCAGCCACAACGGGAATGACCATTCCTGCACTAAAAACAATAGCAATGGTTTGCAACCACCATGGCAATGGACTAAACACAAAGTGGTGCGTCCCGATCATGGTATAGAACAACATCTGCGTCCAGAAAGCCAAAACTCCCAAGGAATATGAATAAATAGGTTTGTTTAATGATGAAGGCAAATAGTAATACACCAAACCTAAAGTAAAGGTCATGAACCACATTCCAACACCTTGGTGCATATAATACCCTTGAATTACGGTTTCGCCTAACCCATCTTGGTAAAAAGGCAAATACCCAATAATTGTCAACACAATGGTCCAAATCAGGGCCGCTAGTATGAACCAATTGGAAATGTATATTTCTGAAATTTTACGTGTGGCCACGGTTTTATAAAAATTCCAAAAAGTAATGACCAAGGCAATGGCAAACATTAACATCACTGGCCAGATGTATTCTCTATACTCACCGCCACCATTATTGATACCTGCCATCAAACAGATACTCCCCAATGTTACAGTAGCATTGATGAGCCCAAATGCGATCCACGCCCATTTATAATTGTAGATTTTGATGTTTGACGTACGAGCAATTACAAAATACCCAAGGCCAATCATAGCCAGCGATGACCATCCCCAGAACACCATATTGGTATGCACAGGTCGCAAACGCCCAAAACTCAACCAAGATTGATGGTCCATTTCAGGCCATATGAACTTCATTCCTAAATACTGCCCAATTAACGTCCCTAATACCAACCAGAAAGCCGCTGCGCCAATGTAATAAATGACGATTTTCTTTAATTCTTGAGGCGTTTCGAGACTGAGCGATGTTTTTTTCTTTTCATCAAAAAAGGCATTGCTTGGATCTCTTACCACGCGTTGCAATAAACCTTTTTCGTCATGGGCTGCGTTATCTCCTGATAATTCGTCTCCTTTTAATTTGTACTTTAAGGCTGCTTTTCGCTTTTCGAGAATGTCGTCGATGTTTCCACCCTCCATGGCCACAATTTCATCATCAAATGCCATTTTATTTTTATCGAGTTGCCGACGTTTTAGAGAATCGATATAGCCATTTATTTTTACAAACAAGATGATGACTGCAATAATCATCACAATGGATATTAAAATGAAGGTCCCAATTATTCCGGGACTGGAAAGCCAATTATCTGTCGTGATCTTCTCCTGTGCACTTATAAAATTCGGAAGAGCCATTAAAAACAACAAGATTATGATCTTAAGTTTTTTCATAAATTCGGATTTATTACTTTTTTTAAAATTTTTTCGGTCAGGTATTTTTTTCAATGTTGAAACATCAATATTATCCGTACTGTAGATGCGAATTCAACCTGACATGCTTTGGCGAATACGTGCTATAGTTCATCTCAGGATCTCACAAATAGGCTACAAATTTAACTAAGTTTACATAAATTAAATCTAACATACATCCTAAATACTGGAGTAGTTAGTGGCCCATTACAATACTAATTGTTGCAGAGCCTAGGTCATTTTCTGGATCTTAATCCAGAGCTTTTTACCAGTAAACAAGATGTATTTACAGCTACAGCAGTGGACGAATCAACTTTTTAAGCAATTCTTTAAAGATGCAAACTTGTTCCTTACCACAATTAATATTTTCAAAACTTATTTGCCTTAATGTCTTTTGCTCGAGACTTTGGAAAGTTTATACCTGACTTCCTATTGCAAAGATAAACCCTGAATTAATATAAGACAAATTTATCCGACATAAAATATAAATATGTGAAAAAGGATCAAATTACGAGACAAACCCTATACCACGCTGACTTTCAACAACTATTATGTTCAACAGCACTAATACATTATAATAATCATAACATTAAAGGTAGAAAAACAAAAATATCTTAAACAAGATACGGTTGAAAATATTGAAAATCGATTTAAATATTTTATGGTTTCCACGTATAAGCAGGTTGAAAACTGTTGTGTTTCTAAGAATAGAATTGAAGAATTAAAGCCACTATGGAATTTACAAATCAAAAATCACAACATAGTTTTTAGACAAGGGAACCAAAAAATACGGAATTACTTTATGTGAATTTGCTGACCAAAATAAAAGCAAATGGCAACACCATTCCGTCAGGAAAATGAATTTTAATGACTTAGATAACGAAATCTGATGTCAGAAATTATTTTCAAGGACTATAAAACATTGAAATATAAAAAGAATACGATATGATTGTAAGTTACTGCCATATCCGAATCGACGGAAAAACAAAACTTTACATGAATTTTCCAGAAATTCTGCTCTAAATATAAGCAGCCCGATTTATGATTATTGAAACTTGAATAATTGTACCAGGAAAGAAATTAATCCCTGTCCAATTGACGCCTATATTGGATGGGACTTAATACGTAAAATTAAATTCTGTGAAAAAGAGACAACGACTTTGAACAAAAAAAGTCTGCAAAAAGAGCAGACTTCTAATTATTAAAAATTACGAACTTATTTAATTACTACTTTTTTAGTTTGGTATTGTTCATGGTTAGCTAATTTAACCACATAGATGCCACTGTTTAAATTGGTAGTGTCTATTCTGTTTTTTTGTGATGCTGTTTTTAAATAGGAAGTTAAAACCAAACGCCCTTGGATATCATAAATGGAGACCTTAGTATCAGCAAGAAGTTGACCATTGATAAAAAGTGTTTGCTCGCTGGCAAATATTTGTAGACTGGTGTGTTCTTTGTCAATGTTAGACAATACTTTGTTTTCCATTCTCAAGAAAAAACGACCTGTCCCAGAAATAGCGGTCTCTGCGGTAATACTATAATTACTTTCATTTAATAATGTAAATGTGTTGCTGAACTTATCTTCCAAATACACCTGAGTTCCTTGTGGCAAAGTGTTATTTTCAATACTAAAAGTTACCTTTTTTCCCTTGGGCATTTTTAACCCCAATGGGATAATGACATCATTCATATCTGTCAAACCAAGACTTTGGATAGCCATATTTCGTCCCACATTATCTTTCACTAATTGTGAATAGATCATAAAGTCAAATGAAGCTCCATCAAACAATGCAGCATCATACCCAGGATCTAACCCTAAGGTTGAGTTGGCGTTAAAGTAAATTTCTGTAGCAAACTCAGCAGTGTCATGTGCAGCTTTTAATCTTAACATTTGATTTTGGTTTTCAGCTCGACCTAAGATAAAATCATCCTCTCCACTAAAAACTCTCATCCCCATATTAAAGGAAATCTGGTTTGTAGCAGCACCACGTTTATTTGCAACTAAAAAACCTTGTCCCGGAGCAATGTTTACATTTGAATTTGTCGCGAAATTTACGATGGTAAAATTACCGATGGTCCCTGAACCTGATATGTCCGTACCGCTATTATATCCATAAATCGCTGCAGCGTTCTCATCCAATTTCGCCAAATTGGCGTTTAAAAATGCTTGAGAGTCTAAATACGTCGGATAAGGATTGCCCACCAAATTCCATCTATTTTTACCCGTAGTAATGTCAACAGTTTCCGTAACGGTTGATACCGTACCTGTAAATCTTATCGTTTCTCCGCCATCTATTTTACGTGCAGCTCTATACCCAACACCTCTAATCAAATTAATTCCGCCATCTGCAACAGCATCATAATTTATATACTTCTGTAAGACATTATTGTAAGGACCAAACGCGTATGTCGTCCGTATTGTTGGATGTTGTGGTAATACATCCGCATTGGTTATGACACCATTTGTATAGTTTAAAAAGCCTGAATAAGTAACTGTGCCATCTGTCTTAACAGGCATAGAAATCAAATCATTTCCACCGTTTTCATTTGAATTGCCCACAAGATTGACATACCGATCATAGTTAACTACTACAGATCCTGGTAAAGCTTCCTCCAAAAATAAAGTAGAGAAATCCTTTGATGTTGATTTTAGAGTGATTTCAGAAGCAGATAACGCCGTGCCAGATTTTATCAAAACCGGAGTTCCGGCACTCACTGTGACCGTCTTTGAAAAGTCTTGGGCATTAGAAGCAATAGAAAAAAGTATTATAAAAAAGATAAAGTAGAGATTTTTCATTTAAGTAGGTTTTTAAAATTGGGGCGATGCGATTTACCTATTGTTGCTTATTGTTGCTTACCCTTGCTAGGCAGCGTAGGATTTGACACGCCCTGGGTTAAAATATAAATGCGATGATCTTCGACCTCACCATTTAAGGCATTGCCTATTGCCGAGGTAGCATCTTGATTTCTTCCAAAATAACGTAATCTCACGTAGGTACTGTAAGCAACACGGGTTGTAGGAACTGTCCATGTTAATGTTACAGACCCCTTCCCATCTGACGGGATAATTGCAGTCTGGCGTTCACTTGGATCAAAAGTTCCATTTAAGTCAAAATCAATCCATCCTGAAATAATATCATTCGCCATCGCTTTATTGTAGGGAATAACGGCGGTTATTTTATCTCCAGGCTTATAATATTCCTTATCAGCAAACTGTCTATATTGAACAGGCCAAGCATCTTCTTCATTGGAACCTGCAAGACCAGAATTATCATCTCCTTTGGCATCTACAGAAAACATACCAACAGTATCCGCATCTGGCGCTGTACTACCTAAATAACGTCTTACGGAGTAAGTTAATTTTCCAGGATCGTACGCTGATGCATTTACATCAACTTTTGAATTCTCTTTAGCCGTAATGCTAGAATTATAAGCTATAGAAGCGATATTATCTGGAGCCAAAGATATGTCATCGATCAAATGAATGGGTTTCCCGTAGGACGCGGGCGCATCTCCAAAATCGTACCCTGAAGTTAACAGTCCTATTGCAAATGCTGTTTTCCCAGCTCCCTTTAATTCAACTGGTAATGTTACAGCATAACCTTGTGCTAGCGATGCATAGGCTGTATTTCTAAACGTAAGAAAAGCTACTGCCCCTGTTCTTTGGTCATTACCTCTATCAAATATGATGCTTTGTGTGTTATCTAAATTAGTTTCTTTCCTTATTTGATAAACTCCTTCTCCTACGTTTTTTTTAACCTCCGCCACAGACCAAGTCCCATCTCCTGTCGCTCTAATATATTCATTGCTAGAACCCAAGGTCTCCGCGTCTGCCATCACAATCCCTCTTAATCTAACTGGTACGTTATCAGTAGTCGCTTTAATTCTTATACGCAAGTTGGCGGTCCCCTTAGCAGTACTGTTAAGAATTCCAGAAGCCATTTTGTTCTCTGGAAATCCATCAGTGCCTCCTGATCCTCCAATATTATATAATAAATCAAGAAAATCTCCTACCTCTGGACCAGAGGAATAGGTTCCTGGAATATAAGAGTTTATTGGTCCAAATGTTCCAATCGAGGGTGCAATGATCTCTGCTTCTATACACATATATCTTCCTCCACCTAAATCAATACTGCCATAAGACTTTGAGCCTACACTAAGCGCTCTATTGGGATGTCCATAAGGGTGTGTTAATGTGCTTTCCGCTAAGGTTGACCCCCAAGTAAGCCAGAAAACCCTATCCTTATTAGCGCTCGAACCCCCAGTAGCATATGCCCCGGTTACAGGGAACCCTGGAAAGCAGGGTAATTGCGCTCTTCCTACTTGTGATATTCCCATAAAAAAACCGAATACCACTAATATTTTTATAAATAATTTCATTGAATTCTTATTTAAAAATTAGGATTAAGGCTTAACCGCAAATACGATGTTCATAAAGGTAGCTGCAGTAACTTGTGCCCCTGATATAATTTGATAAGTAAGCACGCCTGAATTAGATATATATACTTCCCTGAATACTGCGTCATCAAAACTTGTAATATAATAATCTAATTTGTTTGCTGGTAAAACGGGTAAAGTAGTTGTTCTGTCAGGGTTTGAAACAATAGGCGTCGTAAATTGAGCTGCATATCTGTTATATAAACTTATTCTAAACACACCTCCAGACTCTGTAAACCCATCACCATTAACAAAATGGGCGGTTGATGTTGGTATAGCAAAGGATGGCATGTAGAAAAACTTAGGCATGGTTATTTGATTTATCATACTCGATTGTGTAATCAATCTATTCCAAGTATCGACCGACCAATAGTAATAACCAGGGGTGAGCGTTGCTTCAGTACTAGTATTATAAACCAATAAGCTATTGACATTACCAGAAGTAATGGTGGCTGCATCTGTCAAACTTGTCAAAGCCACTTGAGGTATTAAAAGACCTTTATTGCTAGAGTAAATATCAAGCTGTGACGACGAATGTGGAGTGTCTGTGCCAATCCCTACTTGGGCATAAATACAATGACCCGTAAATAAAATAAGTAATAGTGCAAGTTTTTTCATAGCGATAAGGAATGTTAGAATTGGGATCTGAGGTTAAAATTATAGTCGTTTATTTTTTGTTATAAATGCTTGTCTCTCTTTTATGGGTTGACTTTTTATTTTTGGCGCGCGCAAGTAATATTTACTGATAATTTCAAAGAATTATTTGAAATTATCCTGACTTCAATTGCTACTATTTACTCTTTAATAAAACTATTTATTACTTTTTATGAGGCATGAATGACATTATTTTAAAATAATTCACGTAGTATAAATATTACTAACACAAAGATAATATGCAAAAATAATGAACTTCATCCGAATAATATATCATTTCGTCGATTATTTTCAAAAATAATTTCATAACAAAAAAATTAGAGGGTCAGTAAATCAAACACTCAATGAGAATAACCCTTTTATAAGAGTAAGGACAAAAAAAACATTTTCACAAAAGTCAGATCCAATTGATAGATATTTCAAATAATAAGGAGTCCAAGTGGATTTTTTAGACAAAAATGTATCCAAAAAGTTAGTGAAGTTTTCAAAAACTCTTTAAAAGTGTTTTGAAAATCATTTTGAAGAATAACAAACTGAAGAGAATTAGCTTTAATGCTCCTGATCAAACTCTAATATATCCTTAGAGTTAAACCCAATACTAATGGTATCAGCGATGTTTTTATCTTGGGTCATCACGGTCAATTGCTCACCAGATTCAAGTTTCAAAAGTAACTGAATGGAATCTCCGAGTTGAATTTTTTTAATGACCTCAGCGGTGGTAATGTATTCGCAGTCA
>JBBSRC010000068.1:0-26204 GCA_038243395.1 Flavobacteriales bacterium
TGTTTTTTGAGATCAAAATAGCTTACAAGCACTTCTGGAAGTAATAGATTGGCAATAGATAAAAGTGAATCAGAGGACATAGAAATTTTTGCTCCAAAGTTCTTTTAATTTTAGTTACTCCACAACTTTTTGTGTTGACCCGATATAAGTCTTCCTTATTTTACTATTTCCAATTTACGGTTCATGTATTTTAGTGTATACGAACTTCGGTAACGTAGATATTAAAGTGTTATATCGAGATAACTTCAAACTAAATCGAAAAGCTTAGTTCGAAAATCTACTAAGTCAAAAATTATGACAATCAATTCCGCGGTTTTTACTCGTCCGCTAAATTCAATTCTTAAATTTTAATTTGTTTTTAGTTTTCTGAACCAATGAAAGTTAAGTTATACCAATTTTCAGGCGAGGGTTTCCTTGATAAGTGAAATATTTTAAAACCAGCACGATTAAAGATTCTTGGATAATTGTGCGAAAACGAACGCTCGTATCCATAAACTTGGAATTCAGGATTTGTAGTAAAGTTATGATCCACATCATTAGGTTCAATGGCGATAAAAAGGGATTTTCCCAACTTATTTATTTCAACTAAAAATGTCAGAAGTTGTTCTTCTGTAAAATATTCCAGCACACCGCCAGAGGTTACAAAGATAGTATGACTACGTCCATGCGTTTTTACCCAATCAAGAGCATCTTCAGCCACAAATTCTAACTTAGAATGTGACTTGTACCTTTCTTTATTAATTTCAGTTTGGATTGGACTTAAATCTAAACCAACGAACTTTTTAATATTCGGAAACTTTTGACTTAGATAGTGTAAAACCTTACCGTTTCCTGTCCCGATTTCCACAAGTGTATGATATTGAACGGGAGAATTTAGAAGCTTAATTTGAAGTTCATCAAATATAAAAGTCCAATAAGGAATAAATACATTATCAAATGCATCTTTAGTTTTTATAAAAAGTTCGGAGCCTTTATTGATCCAATAATTTTGATGTAATTTCACTAATGCCAAATAATCTTTATTCTTTTCAAGCTTTTTAAAGATTGCATTTCGCATTAACCTTTCCGTTATAGACATAGTGTTTTTGAGCACTATTGTCATGCCGTCTTCTGATAATTGGACCGCTTTTTTAGGACGAAGGAATACAAGGAAATTTCCGGCTGTCTCGGTAATCACATTGCCCATTTTCCCATGAATAAATTGATTTACATAGGGTTGTATTTTTTTTCTCATGAAGCAATGTGGAAATAAGTAAAGGTAATTTTCATCGTAAAATTCTCGGGCAAAGATAAAGTTAATTATTTAACGAGATTGTTTGCTTTGATGAAAAATATAGAAATACCACATTTTTGATTTATATTCTTCTCAAATTATTTTTTAAAGACTAATTAATACTGAAGATTTATAGATTTGGGCGTTCATTAATTATCGTTTTTAATTATGGATGCAAGGCAATTATTTATGGTCTAACCATTGCTCAACGAAGGCCAGTAGTTTATCTTGGGTAGGTATGATGCTAGGCCGTCATAGTTCTATTTTAAGCTGCTGACTGAACACTGCCCGTTGAACACGGAGATTGGAAGCTGCTTTTTGAATCACATTAACAAAGTCACTCAATTATTTATTACAAATTTGGATTTCAGCTTTTTGTACCGACCACTTTCTTCTCGATTAGAAAGGATACTAAAAATCCTACAAACAAAACGGTCATCGTTCCAAGTACTATGGTGAGATTGGCGTGAAACGGACTGCTGTAAGTGGTCCAAGAACCAGAGAATAAAAGTGGAGAAAGGCTCATCCAAGATATTACCAATACACCGCATGTAACACCTGCTGCTGCGGCACTGCTTTTGACTTTTAAGGAAATGAATCCGAGTAGGAAGAGTCCGAGGATACCTCCACTAAAGATGGATGCCAATGCCCACCACGCATCCAATGCGCTTTCCACACCATTCAAGGCCAATCCAATAATTATACCCAATGAGCCCATAGAAAAAGAAGACAAATAAAGAACTCTCAAAGCGCTTTTTTGGGAGAGGTTTTTATGAATATATCGTTTGTAGTGATCTGTAAGTATTACAGTGGCCGAACTATTAATGCTTGTGGACACTGTACTCATCCCCGCAGCAAATATAGATGCAATCAGCAAGCCTGTAATTCCAGTTGGTAATGCTGTCACAATAAAATAAGGAAATATTTTATCTGAGTTTTCTGCACCCTGAAGTTCCAATGGCAGCAGCTCTGGCATGGCTTGATAGTAAGAGTAAAGGGCAGTCCCTATTAAAAAGAACAGTAATGATACTGGGATATATAACAAGCTTCCAAAGAGCGTCGATTTTTTAGCATCCTTCAGGCTCTTTGCAGATAAATAGCGCTGAATATAACTTTGATCGATCCCAAAATTCTGCATATTGATAAATAGGCCATATACTAAAATGAGCCAGAAAGTAGATTGCGCAAAATTAAAATCAAAACTGCCCAAACTAAATTTATCAGCATTATTCGCAATGGTAAAAACCTGCTCTGGCCCGCCGGGCATACTGAAAAGTATAACGAGCAGACAAGCAATGGCTCCAACTATGAGAATGACACCTTGAATGGCATCGGTCCAAATAACGGCTTCTATGCCTCCGAGGGTGGAATAAATCACAACACATATTCCAGTCACAATAATTATTAAGGGAATGCTCCATCCAAACAATGCATTCAGCGGAAGTGCTAAAAGATAAAGTATGGTCCCCATTCTCGCCAATTGGGTCAGAAGATAAAATATGGAGGCGTAGATTCTGGCCCAAAGTCCGAAGCGCTGTTCCAAATAAAAATAGGCCGATTCACTTTTCATATTCCGGTAAAGTGGAACGAAAAAGGTTACGGCAACAAACGCGGCAAGAGGAATGGATAAACTGAAGACAAACCCGTTCCAATTGGAAAGATAAGCGTTACCTGGAAGTGCCAAAAAGCTGATGCTGCTCACAAATGTGGCAAAAATAGACATCCCGATTGCCCAAGTTGGCAATCTGCCTCCACCAGTCGTATAGTCTTCAGAAGTTCTTTTTTTAAAGGAAAAGGAAGCACCAAATAGCACTATGGCGAGCATGTACACGAGGAAAACGAGAAGATCTATGAAATTCAAATTCATGAAAAATATTATTCTGTTTAACGTGGGGTTCAGATTGGGTTATGGATGAGTTCTGATAAACTGGATTGAAGATGGTCAAGTCTGCTGGCAATTAAATTTCTTTCCGCTTTTTTAAACGAATCCAAGGGTGAAGCCAAATACATCTCACATAAATTGGAAGATGCCAATGCAGACTTTAATCCTTTTAAATAACTGGATTGGTTGGAATCCACTGAATATAGATTTGTACTTATTTCCATAACCATGTGATGTAGCGGAATCAGCCTTTCCAAGTCCTTTTTGATGGCAGCTTCGTACAGTTCGACGTATAGTTGTGGAAAGAGATTAGCCCCACCAGGTACCCCACCGTGTCCACCCATGAGGACGGATTCCGCCAATATTTCTTCGGGGCCAACCAACAACGAAAAGCTGGAATTATGCTTAAGCAAATAAACTAACTTCTGGAAATACGGCGCATTTGCCGAACTGTCTTTCAAGCCAATAATATTTTGATGTTTGGACAAAGATATAACAGTGTCGATATCAAATGACATTTTTGTATGTGAAGGCATATTATAAAGAAAGAGCGGTAAGGGAAGTTGATCGGCCAGGCCTTGATAATATTCAATTAACTCTTCTTGGGATAGATGATAATAAAAGGGAGGTGCTGATACTACTGCTTTTGCCCCATAACTATGAGCCAGGTTAGCTAAATGGTTGGATACGTCGAGCGCGGAGTCGGTCATCCCCACCAAAACAGGGGTCCGCCCGTCTACGATTCTCAGGGCTTCTTGAATCAATAATTCCTTAAATTCGACACTCAAACTTGAGGATTCACCTGTGGTTCCAAGGATAAAAACGCCGTGAACTCCTCCTTTTATAAGATGCTCTAAGATTAAATTTAGACTTCTTGAATCCAATTTTTTATCTGCCGTTAGTGGCGTCACCATAGGTGGTACGATACCCTTAAGAGGTAGTTGCAGTGAATTGTTCATTTTAATTGAAAGATTAAATTAAGAAAGACATTTATAGTAAATCGGATTGTTATAATTTACTTGGATCCACCACGATATGTTTTATCCCAGTTCTGTCATATGTGTAAGTTGCATGTACCATTCCGTCTTTTGTCTGAATGATTGCAGGATAAGCGTAGCCATGCAGCGAAGGTTCATTCTCAATAGTCATTACAGGAGACCATGATAAGCCATCTTTGGAAATCGCAAGATTTAAGATATCTCGCCCTCTTTCGCCATCATTTTTTATTTTATGATTATAAATAAGTAATTGTCTTCCATCTTTTAAGGTAACTGCATCCGTGCCGGAGTTTGGGTTAGGTAAATCGGTAGCTTCTACTTTGCTCCAAGTTCTACCTTTGTCGGATGACCAGGATTGAGCTATAACGTTTTGTCGCGTCCGAGCTAACATCATTAATCTTCCATCTTGAAATTCAAGAATACTAGGTTGAATCGCATCAAATTCAATCCCATCATTGATAGGACCAACCACGTCCCACGATTTGGCATCGTCTGCACTGATTTCCACATGAATTCTCCAAACTGGTTCATCATTCTCCATGATTTCTGAACTGGAAGGGCTAATAATAGTTCCGTCGGCTAATTGAATGGGTTTATTTTTGACGGGGCCAACGAGATGGCCAATGGCTTTATCTTCACCCATCTTGGTACCATAGGACCAGCTTTTTCCATTATCATCTGAAACTTTTACCATTCCCCACCAGTCAATCGGGCTCGGTCCCTGTTTATAAAATAAATGCAACTTACCATCCTTAGGTAGAAATAACACAGGATTCCAGGTTGGATATCTCAAACTGTCATTCTCAAACCCGTTTGCTATTTCAACGGGCCAGCTCCACTTATTGTTCACAAGATTGGATAATCTTATACCAACTTCAGGAGCACCCTCGTGGGGACCAGCAAAGAATGCTACCATCAATCCATCTGGAGTTTCCACCAGAGTTGATGCATGGGCCTGGGCAGCTGGCTTATTATCCAATGGATATATAAATTGCTTCTCCAAAAGGGCGCCCTTGCCAACTATTTCCAAAGCTGGAATAGTATATTTCTTTTCAACCTTTGATTTTTTAGAACCGACTTGGCCATAAAAGTGCGTGGTCATAAGTATGGCGAGTCCAAATAATTTAATTTGTTTCATAAGTTTTATTTTCCAATAGTTTCTACTACTATTTACTAAAGATTTCTTCTTAATATCCCGGGTTTTGTTCAAGTTTTGCACCAACATTCACATCAATTGCTTTCTGTGGAATCGGCCAAAGTGCATGGTAGTCTTGAATTGTAATTCTTGAAGTTTCCAAAAGTCCATATTCGCGAACCCTTTCAACTAATTTTCCCATTCTTATTAATGTTTTTCTTCTAGGCTCTTCAAAAAGGAGTTCTCGTCCGCGTTCATCCAAAATATAATCTAAATTTACCTCTCCCATTGAAATGGCTGCTGCACCAGACCTCTCTCTAACTATATTTATATCTGCAGCTGCACTGGCAAAATCTCCTTTTCTTACATAAGCTTCTGCGCGTAGAAGATAAGTTTCGGCCAATCTGTAAACATAGACATCATTTGTGATCCCACCAGAACCATTATTATTGTTCCAAGGTTCTCCCTCAATTTTTCTTGGATAAGGATATAAGTTTCTTAAACTGTCTTCTGCATTTGTGATCTCCGCTACGGGCTGACCGAAAAATTTAGAGGAGGGATTATTGTAAAAGAATTCTCTTCTAAAATTATACTTGGAATTCCTGATATCAGAAGGATCATTCCAAATGTCATAAAGCGCGTAATTGGTGCCTCTAACTCTACCAACACCACGTCCCAATTCATCCGTTGGTACATTTCTAAAACCATCTGGACTCGAAAGTTTCGTTAAAAATGGGCCTAGATTTCGTATGGATGAATTTCCGTTATTGGAGTTGTCACCACCACCACCACCTTCAGTGAATCCTTCAAACTGCCATACAAAAAGGGACTCCATGTTCCCTGAGCTCCTGTTTTGATTGCCCACCATAAATAAATCTGAATAAACATCTCCAGGTTCATCAATATGTTTTCCAAAACGTGAAGTCATGAGTTTATAATTGCCAGATTCAATAACACGTGTCGCGCTCTCAATAGCATTATCATATTCTCCTAAACTTATATAAACCTCGGTCAATAAATGATCGGCTACTCCGCGTGTTAATCTGCCATTTAAAGTGACTTTGTCTGCCGTAGGTAACCATTTTGCAGCATATATTAAATCACGCTTGGCAAATTCATATACTTCCGATTTTGAGGCTCTCGCATAATCAAATTTAGGTGCGGCTACTATGGTGTCTACAATTGGAACTCCTCCATATAAGTTTGCCAGAAAATTATAAGTATATCCCCTAAAAAAACGTGCTTGAGCGATTACAGCATTTTTTTGTTCTTCGCTCTCCCAAATTTTGCTTTCGCCAGATTTATTACCATAAACAATGATAGTATTAGCCTGAGGAAGCATTTTGGAGTAAGCCCAATTCCAATTGTCATTGACCTCATTTGTAATAGGAGTCAGATAAGATACCCAATTTCTATAGGTAAAATATTCTGCGCCGGCATCCTCACCAACGTCCGTTCCGGGAAAATTTGTGATAAAAAAAAGATTATCACTTTGACCATATTCCTGACGCGATGCCCAATACAGGCCATTTAAGTAAATCTCAAAACCTGCTGGAGAAACTAAAGTGTTATCAGCGCTCAAGGAAGATAAGGGCTGTTCGTCAAGAAAATCATCTTGACAACCTATAAAAGCGAGGGATAAGAAAAGCAATGATCCCATTAATTTGATTGTGTTCAGTTGTAATGTTTTTGGAGTATTCATCAGTTCTGTTCTTTTAAGTTATTTAAAATGATACGTTTAAGCCGAGTGCAATGGTTCGTGGCAAAGGATAGAGATCGTTACTTCCTTGCTCAGTACGATAAGATCCTCCATTCTCTGGATCTGGACCCAACCATTTTGTAAACGTATATAAGTTTTTAGCATTGATATAAACTCTTAATTTAGAAAGTCTTAATGTTTCTAATATCGGTCCTTCAAGATCATAGCCCAAAGTGACATCTTGTATTCTAACAAAGTTTCTACTTAAATAAAAATTGGTGCCCAAAGGATTAGAATAGTTCAATGAGGGTCTGGTGTTAGATTGGTTTTCAGGAGTCCACCATCCAGCGTCCAATTGATTTAAGCTTCTTCCAGGGACTAAAGGATTAATTAAATTGAATGGCGCTTCCCAACCTTGCATGGCGTTAATAAAAAAGGAAAGGGAGATGTTCTTATAGTTGAAAGTATTTGTGATGCCAAACTGATATTTCGGGCTTGATCCTGATCCTACGACTGTTCTGTCATCACTGTTTATTTTGCCATCCTCGTTTAAATCCTTAACTCTCACAAAACCAGGTTGCGATCCTTGTGGGATGTCACTATCACCTACTTGATAAATCCCATCAAACACATAATCGTAGTAAGATGAAATCGGTTTACCAATAAACCAGCTGTTAGCAATATCATTGTCTTCGACGCCGTCACCGTTTAAATCGCTGCCAAATAGATGGACAATCTCATTTTTATTATAGGTAAAGGATGCATTGGTGGTCCAGCTAAAAGTATCGGTAATTATATTTGAGGAGCTTAATGAAATTTCTATCCCCTTATTATCAACTTGACCAATATTGGTTAGGATACTGTTATAACCGGTCATTACCGGAATGGTTTGGCGCACTAGTAAATCCTCTGTTTTACTGTGGTATAATTCTACAGTACCCATCAAACGTCGGTTGAACAGTTCAAAATCCAATCCAAGGTTAGCGGTATAGGTGGTTTCCCATTTAAGATCGTCGTTTCCTAAGGAGGATGTAACTACCCCTAGGGCTGTAGATCCACCGTCACCATATATATACTTTCTCGTATTTGAAAGTGTCAAAGATTGATAAGGGTCGATCGCTTGATTACCTACCGCTCCGTAGGAGACTCTAACCTTCAATAAATCCAAGGCTTCTATGTTTTTCAAGAATGGTTCTTCTGAAGCAATCCAGGCAATGGCGCCTGAAGGAAATGTTGCATATTTATTATTGGAGGCAAATACAGAACTGCCATCTTTTCTTGCTGTAAAAGTCAACAGATACCTGTCCATAAACCTATAGTTCACACGCGCCATATATGAAACACCATCAGAAGCTCTTGCCAGAGAAGCAATCGTAGGTGATGCTCCCAATCCTAAATTATTGTAACCTAACACATCTGGTGTAAAACGCTCAGCGGAAGCGGTGGTGCTCTCGAATCTGCTATGGTTACGGCTATAAAGCAGTGTTAAATCAATATTGTGGTCTGTACCTATATTTCTGTTATACTTGACAATGTTTTCTAAAAACCAGTTGTATCTCTTTTCATCATGCTTTCTTGCTTTGGTATTGTTATACTTTACATAAGAATCCTGTCTCATAAAGTTGTAATCATGCTCCCAAATATAGTTTGGCGAAAAGTTGATTCGGTATGAAAGCCCATCTATGAATGGAACCTCTAACTCAGCATAAAAATTACTGAAAAGATTATTTGATATATCTTCATTTTTGGTTAGAAGTGCCGCTCTCATTGGGTTTTCGGCAGCCTGTTCTGTTGATACCGGGAATTCTGTAGGGGAACCATCTGGGTAATAATAATTACCTAATGGACTGGAGCGGTAAGCCTGATAGAGGTTGGCACTCAAGCCTGACATGTCCCGGTTAGAAAAGCTGGTATTTGTCCCGAAAGTAAGAAAACTGGTAAGTTTAATATCAATATTGGATCGAACGGTATTTCTCTTTAAATTATCATTAAAAATCAGACCTTGATCTTCGCTATGTGAGGCGGAGATATAATAATTGACAAAATCACTTCTTCCAGAGAGACTTAAGTCGACTGAATTTGTTCTGCCTTGTTGTGCTATCTCTTTCCATGGATTATTGAAAACACCATTCGTGTAGTTTGCTCCTTCTACATCAGAAAGATATTCTAGAATTTTATCAGGATTTGCTTCCAATCCTGATTGTTGACGCCAATCAAGTCTTCTCTGAACATATCTTTCTGGAGTGAGTAATTTCAATTCTGAAGATGGTTCAGAAAGCGCACTGTTAACATTGATCGTGAAAGTTGGCTTTTCACTCGTGCCTTTTTTAGAAGTAATAAGAATAACTCCGTTTGCAGCTCTAGAACCATAAATTGCAGTGGAGCTGGCATCTTTTAAAACTTCCATGGCTTGAATGTCTTGCGGATTAATATCATTTAGACTTCCTAGAAAAATAATACCGTCAAGCACGATCAGTGGCTCACTATTACCACTTAATGAGTTTTGCCCACGGATGAGAATCTTTCCAACTTCTCCAGGCCTTCCGGTCTGATTGAACTGCACACCGGAGACGCCAGCAAATGAGCGCGAAATATCTATGTCGGCAGCCGTATTTGACATGTTGATTGAAGATATGGAACCTGTGACATTTCTTTTGCTCTGTTTCCCATATCCGACGACGATGACCTCGTCTAAATTACTCACATCGACATCAAATGTGACATCGATGGTAGATTTACTTCCGACTCTGATTTCCGTAGTCTTATACCCTACGTAACTAAAAATCAAAACAGAATCATCGGAAGTTACATTAATGGAGTAAACACCGTCAAGATCTGTTATAGATCCTTTGTTTTCACCTTTTATAACGACACTGACGCCTGGGACACCTTCTGGAGAATCTGGGCTAACTACCTTACCGGTCACTGTTTTTTGTGAGAAACCTAAGGAAGAAATAAAAAAAACGATTAAAAGATATCTATTCATTATTTACAAGTTTTAGAGATAAAGTTCAAGGTTTAAAAAGAAAGAATAAGTTCAAAGAGGCCAGCATTTTAAATATAAGATACTATAATATTGAACTTAATTCTTTCTTAAGGTTTTTGACTAATTCAAATTTACAATCCACAATAAAAATGCGGTACGACATCGAATTTTGATGCCTGGCAAATATTTACATCGATTGCGCTCCTTCAAATATAATAGTTTAAGTTGTTAAAAATTTATGATAACTTAGCGTATTAATGTACTTTATTACCATTATCTTAAAATATCATCCAATAATTTATTTAAAATTAGATTATGAAGCCATCCTTTCACAAAGTGCCCGTCAATTCCGAAAACTCATTTAGCATTAGAAGAGATAAGAAACCCAATTTTGAAAGCATTTGGCATTATCACCCAGAGTTGGAATTGCACTACATCATTAAAGGGACTGGGGTTCAGTTTATTGGAGATAATGTCAGCAATTTTTCGGATGGCGATTTAATATTTTTGGGGCAAAATCTTCCACATACTTGGAGGTGTAAAGAAGAATTTTTCCAAAATGATCCTAACTTTAATGTAGAGGCTATCGTTTTGCATTTTCTGCCAGATTGCTTAGGTAAAGACTTTTTAAACATACCCGAAACCATTTTAATTAAAGATTTTTTTGATGCGTCGAGAAAAGGTTTCCTTATAAAAGAACCAGCAAAATCAACCATAGTCAGCTTATTGCACCAAACTTTAGAATCGGAGGGTATTGATAAAATCATTCTCATCATCAGTATTTTAAAGGAACTGATTAATGCAGAGAAAACCTCGATTTCAGATTCATCCAATAATTATCCAAAAAGCGATCTTAAAATGGAGCTATTCGATTCCATTTATTCCTTCATTCTTAAAAATTACAATAGAGAAATTACTCTAGATGAAATTGCAGGCAATGCAAATATGAGCGTCAGTTCCTTTTGCCGAACCTTTAAATTAATAACTAAAAAAACCTTTTTAGATTTTTTGATTGAGATCAGGATTTCTAATGCGTGTAGGCATTTATTGGAAGATGACGTGAGCATGGAGACTGTGGCTTTTCAATCAGGATTCAATAATTTATCTAATTTTTATCGTCAATTTAGGAAGATAAAGGGCTGTACGCCATTACAATATAAAAAAGAATATATGATGAACCTTCAGCAGGCATAAACACAATCACTAATTTTTAATGGTTTAATCTCGCTGAGGATCAAAATGGAGATGTCAGTTTCTAAAGCTTGCTCCGCTTCCTTCAAAGATAGGTCTTCCGTAACGCTAAGATCAAAGTCAGTATTACTGGCCCTTGTATATACGGTAGAATTATCTCGCTTTTTATTGACGTCGAAAGCTTTTAGAGAATTGAGATAGTCTAAATTTACTATCTACCACTACTTTTTTTATTTCGTAAGCTTGAGGATTCGTTTTATAATGCGCGTCTTTCTTATCAGAATAGATGGTGGCGATATATTTTTTATCCTTCTTTAAAAAAATCAAAAGTTAAATTTGAAATACGCGGAGTTTCACCGTTGACATTGCCTAAAAACCAATTCTCTGGTCCTTTTTCCCTTCGCACTACGGTAACATAGTCACCGGGCTCGGCTTCAAGATAAATGCTTTCATCCCAATCTAGAGCAACATCTTTGATAAATTGGAAGGCATCTGGAAACCGTTTGTAATTTTCCGGGAGGTCAGCGGCCATTTGCAACGGACTGTACATCGAGACGTAAAGCGCTAACTGATTTGCCAAGGTGCTATTAACGTGAGACGTATTTTGTGGATTGAGTTTACTGATATCCATCTCAAAAATCTTTGGTGTGTAATCCATCGGTCCGCCGATCAAACGGGTAAAAGGCAGAACTGTGACATGGTTGGGTTTAGATCCTCCGAAAGACTGAAATTCTTTTCCTCGGGCAGGCTCTCTGGCAAATATGATCCACTATATTTAAATAATATTTTTCATTTTATACTCAACTTTAATAGAAATCGTTTGGTGTATATGTCTTGATGAACTGCCAATGTGTAAAAATGAGAAGGCTATCTATTTTTTTTCAAATTTCATACTTCATGGGATGGCATCATAGCGTTGAACTTTGGAATCTATTTGAGTTTGCGGTTGCTGATTTTTGCAAGAGGAAACGAAAAAGGAAATCAGTAGCGTCAGTAATTCCTGATAATATATTTTTCATGCTTTAATTTTTATATTATTTAATAACTCCATTCATAAATCTAATTTGGAAAAAATGATCCTAAAAAGTGTCAAAAGTTCAGTACAGGATATCTATTGATTGATTCAACGGCGGTCAGTATGATGAAATTAATGTTGAGATGAGTACCAGATACTATACAATCTACCTAAATGTTTGTAAAATTTCCAAGACGATTTAATTCCGACTTTAAGACCTTCCTTTACACCACATTTTTATCCAAATAAAACCAGAATACCTTTGTAATATTATAAATATACCTGTTATCGTCGTTAAATATTTATGATAATTTAGCGGATTAATGTACTTTTTTGCCATTATGCTTAAACTGCATGATAAGTTTAATTGAAATGTTTAATGACCAAATTGATTTCAAAACGTATTTTCAAGATGTCATATTCTTTGGTTAGAAAAATGAATTTGAAGACTCACAGTGTTCATTTTTACACCTATTCCCTGAGATCTACCACCTTGCTTTTTATAAGTAAAGTGGTGGCTAACTTAGCGATTGCTGTAAATTTAATTTTACTACAGTCAGCTTTAAAACCAATTATTAAATTTACTTCCCATCCTATTTGAAAAAATTTGCTGATTGTCTTGGGAGGACTTCTTCTTATTACTAAATTGTGTAATTCAATTCATAAATCGCGAATCGGTAATTATTTTGATGACAAATACTAGACTTTTTGCTCTTTTGGGGCTACTGCTTTTAACTTTTAATAATTCCATAGGCCAAGTTCAAGCTCCTCCTGAGATGACTGCGAATTTAGAATTACTCAATCCGTCGGCCGAAATAAATAATGGCGTGGCCATTGTTTCGATAAAAGGAGGCCTCGCACCCTATGAATACAAGTGGAGTAACTTTAACACTCCTTTATATGCGGCAGAATCGGTGGGGTTGATTGAAGGGATGGAGTATTCCGTAATTATAACTGACGCTTTTGGAAATACGGTAACCAGGAAATTTACCATTCCGGCAGAATCCATAACCGAAATTTTCAACAGTAAAGTGCAGCCCGCGGTAGATGTTTTAGGAGCCGTCCTATTTTGGGATGCTTTTGCTACTCTGGGGATATATGATCCCGTAATTTATACCTCTCATAAAAACATTCCTTTTCCCGCCCGTGATGTCGGCAGCGATGAAGAATACCGGGTAAAAAAATGGTTGTTTGCGGAAGGACATCAGGTTAAGGAAGGTGACGAAATTGCAGTGCTGGAAAGCAATCAAAATGTAGAAATATCCGTTTTTGCTACGGCTGATGGTACTTTACAACATAATACGAAAGAAGGCGATGTAATTTCCAGAAAGCTAGAAGCCGGGTCTTACAAACCCTCGCTTTTGGGGGTCATTAATTTTCAAACGCCACAACCTCTTTTATATCCCAATGGCGAGGTAAAAACTAATACCGTTCCTTTTATTGTGATCTGGCTTATTTTAGGCAGCATTTTCTTTACCCTTCGGTTAAAATTTGTAAACATCCGTGGCTTCCGTCATTCATTGGATTTGGCAAGAGGAAAGTATGACGATCCCAATGCGCCCGGGAGAATCACTCATTTTCAGGCCATGGCTACCGCTGTTTCGGCCACCGTTGGTTTGGGAAATATTGCGGGAGTGGCCGTGGCCATTTCGTTGGGTGGTGCCGGGGCTACTTTTTGGATGTTCTTGGCTGGTTTTTTTGGAATGTCCTTGAAGTTTGCCGAATGTACTTTAGGCGTGAAATATCGTTTTATTGATAAAGAGGGGCGCATATTTGGCGGGCCTATGAATTACTTGCGCTATGGCCTGGAAAAACGCAATTTGAAGAAGCTGGGGAAATTCTTGGCCATTCTTTTTGCCGTACTAGGTGTAGGCGCGTCTTTTGGTGGTGGAAATATGCTACAGTCCAATCAAGCATTTAAAATAGTTTCGGAGCAAATTCCGTTCTTGCAAGGCCAAGGGTTTTGGTTCGGAATCGGTTTTGCGTTATTAGTAGGTGCCACAATTATAGGCGGCATTAGTAGTATCGCCAAGGTTACCGCGAAAGTAGTTCCGGTTATGGCCATTTTATACGTATTGGGATGTTTAGTGGTTATTGGCTATCATATCGAATTTATTGGTGGCGCTTTTATGGCCATTGTGGATGGCGCTTTTTCTGCCCAAGCTTTAAAGGGTGGATTTATTGGAGTGCTCATCATAGGTTTGCAACGTGCCGCTTTCTCGAGTGAAGCAGGGGTAGGCTCTGCCGCAATTGCCCACAGTGCCGCCAAAACCAATCATCCCATCGCGGATGGTTTTACCTCTTTGGTGGAGCCATTTATTGATACGATGCTTATTTGTACCATGACCGCCTTAGTTTTGATTTTTACAGGTAAACACGAGATTAACGGTGGAATGGGTGGTGTGGAATTGACTGCTGATGCTTTCGGAAGCGTGGTTTCTTGGTTTCCTTCTGTTTTGGCGGTCGCCGTATTTTTATTTGCTTTTTCAACCATGGTTTCTTGGTCGTATTACGGGATGCGCTCGTGGAGTTATCTCTTCGGAAGAAGTAAGAAACTCGAACTGGTTTATAAAGTTTTGTATTTAGGTTTTGTCGTGTTGGGTGCTTCGGTAAGTTTAGGAGCCGTGCTAAGTTTCGCAGACATGATGATTCTGGCCATGTCTTTCCCAAATATAATCGGACTCTATATTATGGCTCCAGAGATAAACGCCGATATGAAGGTTTATTGGCAGAAATTGAAAGAGGGGAAATTGTATGTCAATCCAAAATTTTTAAAAACGAAGGAGTGATATATAGTAATATTTACATCTTGAAATACCGTGATATTCTAAACCTCAATTTTTTTATTTGCAGTGATAATGAAAGCAAAGGCCTATTAATAGTTTAAGCGCTTAATTTAAAATAACTTCTATTGCTTTCTCTAGAAATTCGTCTGTGCCTGATTTAATCCCATCGATAGATTTACTGACATATATATCCGGTAATACGCCTATGGCATGATGTTGAGAGCCATCGTGCTTCACCACCTTCATTCCAGTCCAATTTATATTATAATTTCCTAAGATTGTAAACGGATTAATATTGCCATTCGTACCTGCGGTTGGTTGACCGACTATAGTTGCTAACTGATAATCTTTAATAAAACACATATAGCTTTCGGCGTAACTTATAGATCGTCCATCTATAATAAAAACAATTTTCTTATCTCCCAAATATGGTTTTTTTGGTTCCATCTCCCACCCATGGTTCTCGTATCCTACAATTTTTTCGCGGTCTGGATAGATTATTTGAGGAATTCTCATCCAAGCTTTAGAAGTGTCTTTTTCTTTTAATAGATGAGAAATAAATTCGTGGTTGCCATTAGGATAGCCTCTTAAATCGCAAATGATACCTGTTGCCGTTTGTAATTGTGGTAATAACACCGTAATAGTGTCCATTTCAATGGTATTGAGATTGAGATAATATATGTTTTTATCCAATATTTGATAATTATTTTTCTGGATGCTGATATCATCATCGCTATAAACATATTTTCTATCACGTTTCAGAAGTATGTTTTTGTTGTTGATTTCTATATTTACCTGTTCGTCCTTTTTACCAAATAAACTTGCGTTTTGCGCTCTGTAGTTTAAGTATCCCTTAGTTCCTGCTGAAATTCTGGAATTAATTTCTTTAAAATAATCTTCTGATAACGCGTGGTTTACTTTGGTAACGACATCTCCAATTTTTATCCCTAAATCGTCATCTTTAACTTTGGTAATAACCAATTGCCCTTCAATCCACTCCCAATTAAAAGGAGGAACATATTGAGCAGTTTGAACACCGCTAACATATACATGTACATCTTTTAATGGCGCAGTAAATTTCTGCAAGGTCACTAGATGATCATGTTCTGTTTGGTCATTAAAACTTCTTTGTAATGCGGTTTCTAATTCTTTGTCCCAGTCCACATCTACTTCGTCAAAGTAGGGGTAAAAATATTGAAAAACATTGTAGGTATTTATAACATTACCTAGGCGCATGGCTACATTACTTGGACTATCATCTACATTTTTCAAACTGTTTTGTAACGGGATTAAGGTTTTACTTTTAGGATACGTATGTTCCTTATTGCCGTAAAGATTTAAGGGTATTTGACAAAAAATACCAGCGCCAATCTCTTTTTCTATGAGCTCGCCGAATTTTGGAAAGGACTCAAAAGGAGATTTTCCTTTTACTTTCGCAATCTCTCCTTCATAAGCTATAACTGCACTGTTTTTGCCTTCTTTCTTCTCGTCGTTTGAAATAGTATGAATACCCAACACTTTTCCCGATCCAATCTGATTGTTTATTTTCGACTCTAATAATATTAGCTTCAAAATCATTATTTTTAATTGGTATTTCTATCCATTCATTGTTGTCCTTATAATAAAGATGGACATCATCTAAAAACAAAGTTCCTTTACCCGATAGAAAACATCCCATAAAAAGTCCAGATGCTAAATCATCAACTTCTCCTATAATTTCATATGCCTTCCATTCATTACTTTTAATCGGATTGGAATCCATATTCTCAAAAAAACCTGTGGTTTTATCAGCTTTATCAACTCTTAACCATAAGTGTCCCGTACCTTTGGAGCCCTTCTCAAGTTTTACCCAACCCGTATATTTTATTTCTTTTCCTTTATATTTTTCTGGATCTAAAGATAAAAACAGGTTACCAAAAGGACTTGATTTTTCAATTTCAGTAAATCTATTAACTCTCACACTATTATAAATGCCACCTTGGATATTCATATCTTTTGATACGCCCTTGTGTTGCCAATAGGTTGATTCATATCCTTTAAGATTATTAGGAGTAATTCCAGTAAGATCAAATCTCTGTTTTGTATTAGAAAATATAATACTAGGAGCAATAGGTTTAAAAAGATTATTTAATGTCCCTATAACCTCATTTGGATTATTACATTTTAAAATTTCGCTAGCTCCAAAGGCTGCAAAACTATTCCAATCTATCTCTGAGGCTGCATCACTAGGATGAAAGTATTTCACATAGCCATAAGCTTTAGCAAAGGTTTTTAAATGGTCTATTTTTTATTGTTGCTGCGAGTAAGTTGCATTGAAGAATAATATGGCACAAACTATTGAAATAGTTTTTTTCTTAGGATAAAATGTTTAATTAAGGTTTGGTTTATGAAAATACTGGTTTTTAGGAAGTAGCGTTTCAATTTAACATTTGTTTATATTTTCATTTAGCACTTACTACGCTGTTTATAAACAAGCTAATTTATGCTTCACATATTTAGAGGTTTTTTGAAGTTGTGCTTGAGGCGAGCTAATAAAGAAAACAGCCAGACTATTGAATAGATTTGTTAGGATTTTCAAATTTACAGTAGAAGGTTTATTTTAAAATAATTGTTTGGGATGAAAACCTATAATACGTGTTATCAGTTCGCATTGCAGATATGAAGGGCAAACGACAAAGTATGGTCGAACCTTTTTTTGGAACACTCACCCAATTCATGGATTGAGAAAGATAAATACTATAGGTTTAGCGCAGGCAATTAGGTCATGCACATGTACGCTATGGCCTACAATCTTAAAAAATACATTAAGTTCACCCAAAAATTGACGAAAAGTGGTGCCAAGGCACTTGAATTTTTATATAAGAAAATAAAGGCCATTCAAAACTTGGTAATCCCGCATTTAAGCCACCCTGAATTTAGCTAAACCTCCAAATTAATAAATCAAAAAGCCCTTAAAGAGGGCTTAAATGAGTTCGATTTTTATTGATTTATGGGGTTGTGCAACGGTTACCGCTGTTAGCAGCAGGTTTTATTTTTTAAAAATCGTTAAATATTAAATCATCTTGTATAATTATTAATTTACCAGATAGAATCGAATTAATAACCGTTTCTTCTCCAAATTTTGATTTTAAAGTATTTAATACTCGATTCGCTTGTCTTTGATTCTGTATGATTACATATCTTATATATTCAATTTTATCAATATTTAGTATGTTATTCGGTAAATGTGGTTTTTTTCTAAATGATTTTTTTTCCAATTGTTCAAATTCAATATCTTCTTTTGTAATTAATTTTTTTTCATTTTCTAAATATGGAACATATCTCCATTCTCTTTCTTGATATGTAATTATTTCTTGTCCTTTATATTTAGTTTTCCAGTTTTTAAAAAATTGAATTGTTGGAACAGTTACCTTGTTTATGTTTCTTATCATTTAGTAATATTCCGCATAATCAGTTTCGTCTATTGTTCAATTTAATTTTGCGTCGATAATGTTTCTAAATATTTTTTTTGAAACATTAAGTAATTGAATTTGGTTAATCTTTGAGTGTAAATTTTTAAAAGGTGTTTTTTCGTGGGTATAAATCATTGGTGATATTGACTGTTCCAATGCCCAATCAATACTTAATCCAATTCCGTATTTCCCATATCTCATATATAGATCAACATCACGTAGTGGAATATTACAGAAACTTACCATTGGAATATAATAATCTGTTTCATTTATTATTTCTTTACAATAGGAAGGGGCAAATCCACTTTTTAAAATTATAATAAGAATTTCAAAATTATCTAAATAATGAAATATATGATTAATCTTTTTTTGAGTAAATTTTGCTTCAATAATTTCTTTTTTTTTCTTTTCTCATTGAGTTGGTTTTCAACTTGCTGCTAACGTTTTAGATGAAAAGTAGGCGATTTCTAAGCACGAAACTTTCGATTAAGCACAAAGTTTGATTCGATCCTATAGCCTTGAATTTAGTACTATTTCGCCTATTTTTTATATACATTGTTGTGCCTTCGTGCTTTTTTATATTATTTCAATACATTCGAAAAAATCTCTCAAAATTGAACCATGGTCGCCATTTGAAGGATCTGAATCATTGTCATGTAGTTCTATGTTCAAGTCATTACATAATCGTAATAGCTTTTTGTAATCTTCTGTAGGATATTTATCTTCTAAAGAAGTCGTAAATGTTCTTACACTCTTTCTTGATTTTATAGCATCTTCAAGCATAAAATAATATTTCCGTTTAAAAATATTTTCTAAAATTACTCTACAATCACCATCGTACTTTTCATTATAAGATTGGTTATCATGAATTTCTTTTACTCGTTTAATTTTGGCAATTATTTTATCATCTGGGAATTCTTCATCTATATTGCAATAGTCTATTCTACTTGTGTTGATACCATCGATTACTTTGTCAAAGTCGATTTTTAAAGTTTGAGTTGATGAGTCGCTAAAGGACTTAAGATAAACATCCTTATAGAAAGTCTTTTCGTGTGTTAAAATAATCTTTTGCAATGGCTTTTTTTCAACCCCTAAGTTTTCATGTTTAACATCAGCAAGTAATTGAATAGTATCCCTTTTCCTTTCTTCATCAAATGAAGAAAAGGGGTCATCAAACACTAAAATCTTTTTATCTAATCTTTCATCATGCTTTAAAAGAGAAAGGAAAAAGGCAAATGCCAACACTCGCTTATCACTTTCGCTTAATGAATTTTTGAAGTTTGGAATATCGTTTTTTTCAGAATCATGACTTACAAGGTGCTTGTCATAGAACTTTATAGTGAAAAGTCTTTCATCAGAACCTTTGAGTTTCTTTATTGGTTGTAAATCATCAATTATAAAGTTTGCCCCCATTCGTTTTAAATAGTAATTGATTGAGGTTTTATGTAAACCAAATACTTCTAATGAGTAATCTTCTAATTCTTTTCTTTTATTTTCTCTTTCAATTCTCTTATTCTTAAATGAACTATTTATTTGTTCAAACTCTTGGCATATGTCTTTGAAAGCTTTGTTAATTCTCTGCTTTTGCAATTCTAATATATTGATTTCTGAAATGATTTGTGATTGACTTATCATTTTACCATCCGAAGGAAAATATTTTTCAAGAACTCTTTCAATTTCGTCAATCAGGGTCTTAAGTGGCTTTTCAAATAGTACACTATAATCATTTGTAGGAGTAAAATACAAGTCTCGAAATTTACTTTCAAAATCCTTTTTTAACGAATCAAACGCTAAGATTATCTGTTCAAAGAACTCTTGTTTTAATTCAGATTCAAGAGAATATTTTTCAAAGTCAGCTTTCAAAAGATTTATAGTGTTTTCGAAATTAGCTGAATCCAATTTTCTTTTTGTTTGTTGGACTTGTCCTTGCAGAGATTGATATTCGCCTTTAAAAAACTGCTCATAGGTATCTAATAAGCTTAACTCTTTTGCATTTAGGTTTTGACCACAAAACACACAAGACTCTTTTTCTTCTTTTGTTAGCTCAAGTCCCTGTCTTAAAAAATCTTTGCTTGCATCCTTGTTTTTCCAATGTTTCGAAATGTGGTGGTTAATTTCTTCAGGATTGAAATTTATTCTACTAGTTAATATCTTATTGATATCTAAGCCTGTGAGGGAATTGAAAAAAGACAAATGTTTGCGAATAGTTGTGGTAATTACTTCCTTGTTTTTACGGCGTTGTAATTCTTCTTTTTTTGCTTTAATTCGGTCATCAAGGTTATCTGTTTCCGGTATGGCACAAAATTTTTCAATTGTGATATTTCCATAATCTGAACTAGGCAAAAGCTTGTTAAAGTTATTGGTGAGCTTACGTTTGTTTTCGGTTAATTCATTCAACTCCTTTTGAAGTTCTTGTATGTCAGAGTTTAATTCAATTCCTTTTTCGCCAATAATAATTTGATTTAAACTCTTTTGGTTGTCAAAAGTTATTTCTTCTCCCTGAAAAATATTCTCAGTAATAAATTGAGTGTCGAAAATCTGGATATTTGCATTTCCTTCCGTCCATTGATTGCTATTAAAATCAAGAATTGTTCTATTGGAACCATCCGTGAATCGTATTTTTATATCTGGGTCTCCTGATACTCCGAATGATTTTTTCCCTTCAATTATTTTTTTGTCACCTGTTTGAATCGACCTGAAAATAGCAGTAAGAGTGCTTTTGCCTAAGGTGTTTCGTCCGTAAATTATTGTATTGTCTTGGAATTGCGAACCTGCAGCTTGACAATCAACAAATTTTCCAACTTTTTTAATGGTTTGAATCGCTTCAATCTTATTCATTGATTTCTTTTTTTCTGTATGAGGTATAATTGTATATAAGCACCAAAAGTACCCCCAAAACAATAGTTTAGGACGGATAGGCGTACCTTTCAGGTCTTTTAATTCCCAAGCAATATATAATATATAATGCTATTTGTCGTTCAAATTATCTTGTAAATATCTAAATAATAATTGTTTATGTGGTTTTAGAAACTTTTTAGAATTTGGAATAATCGACAATCCCATCCAATTCATTCTTTTTCCCTAATTTTAGTATCTTACCATAATTAATCCTTTAAAAATGTGCTACGACATAAAAGCCACCATTAACACGCAGCTAAAACGCGCAGAACGAAGCGGCGATAAGAACGCCATCGAAGAAATCATGGAACGGCTCATTCCCTTAACCGATTTGCCGTTACATCACAGCATGGGTTTCAGTCATCCCACCGTTTTGATCTATACCGATCGATCTCCAAAATTCCCAGAAGTGGCCACTTGGGGTTTGTTGCCACATTGGGTCAGTGACACGGCACAAATGAAGAAAACATGGAATAATACACTCAATGCACGTGGGGAAACCATTTTTGAGAAAAACTCATTTCGGGAGGCGGCAAAGCATTCACGTTGTCTTATTTACGTGGATGGTTTTTATGAACACCATCATTTTAATAATGAAACCTATCCTTTTTATATCTATAAAAAAGATAAGGAACCCATGATCCTTGGAGGTCTTTATAGTGAATGGCAAAATCCGGATACGGGCGGTAAAATGACCACCTTTTCAATTGTGACTACCAATGGAAATACAATGTTGTCGCAAATTCATAATAATCCAAAACTCGACGGGCCACGAATGCCTGTGATATTGCCGGATGAGTTGGCCGATCAATGGCTCATCGCCTATAACGACGAACTGGATAAACAGTCCATTGGCGAACTCATAAAAGAGTATCCAGCAGATGAATTGATGGCGCACACCGTCCATAAGCTGAGAGGAAAAAACAGTTTGGGAAATAGCGAGGGCGTTTCAGAATATTTCGAGTATAAAGAACTGCATCAACTGGAATTTAATTAAACTGGAAACTAATTGACCCGCATCAATTTCTAACTGTACAGCACATATTATGCTTTTGAAAAATCGTTCTTAATAATGTCTTCCATGCAATACTCTGCGATTGCAGTAATGGTCAAAAATGGATTAACGCCAATACTAGCCGGAACCAAAGCACAATCGGTAATGTACAGATTCTCGTAACCTTTAACCCGTCCAAAAAGATCGGTCGTTTTTCCCAGAACAGCGCCGCCGAGTGGATGGTAGCAAATATCAGGGCCATAACCGCCTTTCCACAATAAACCAGAAGGTGTGCCGCCGTTGGCCTTATTCATTTTCTTGATAAAATACTTGGCATTAGTTACAGTATGTTTAAAGTTTTTCTTTTCCCAATGAATCCGAATGTCATCAATAATGGGATCATAAGAGATACGACCTGGCAACGGAACTTTATTAATAATTAAGTAGAGTGCGGTATAGACTTCCATGCCCATTGGCAACGGCGAGATTTCGGCAAAGAAGGCATGCTTTTTATCCTCCCAATTGTCAATCCCTGATACGGGAATTGTGCATTGTTTAGAACCGGTCCCGGTGCTGTGGTTTCTTCCGAGAGTATCATCCTCTACACGATTAAAAAGGGTATTGACCATATTTCTGCCAGTCATGACATTGCCATTATTTCCCCAGTGGCTTCCGACGCTTTGATCAAAATTGGTCATTTTGCCTTTGTGCATCGAGGTCAGCAACAATCTAGTCGTCCCTAAACTTCCCGCATTTAAAAAGAGTTTTTTACAATGAATAGTTTTCTTCGCCACTACTAAACCTGCGGTGTCTATAATATCGACATAAACGGCGTAACCTGTTTCGGTCTGCCTGATATAATCTACCCGATGCAGATCTTGGATCGTCAAAAGTCCGGTTTTAAGTGCTTTTTTTAAATAGGTTTTTTCAAGACTTTGTTTGCCGTGATTATTACCATAAATGACTTCCTTGGCTAAAGCAGATTTAGGAACTTCTCCGGCTTCTTCCTTTTTCATATAATCGAAGGAATACACATTCGGCACACGCACGGTTTTAAATCCTGCTTGATACGCCTCGCTTTCTCCTACTCGGGCAAACTTATAGTAGTTGGATTGTTCGTGATAATCATCTGGCATTTCATTCACTTCCAGTTCTTTTTGGGCTAAAGGGAAATAAGTGTCCCCAGAAGTTTTCAACGTTCAAATCGGGAAAAATTTCCTGAAAGTATGCTTTTTTAGGTTGTACCGCCATGCCGCCATTGACCAAGGAACCGCCGCTCAAAATCCATGCGAGCCAGAACGCCGGTAAATTTTTTATTAAAATGGGCGATGTTCATCATCGGCGCTTGGGAGGATTTCTTCAGCCAAGTGGAATTATTTTTTGGCGTGATTAAATTGGAAAATGGCTTGTATTTGCCATCTTCTTTTTCCCAGTCTAAACCCATTTCGAGCATGACTACTTTTTCGCCCGCTTGGGTAAGACGCAATGCTGCAACGGCGCCCCCGTAACCAGAGCCAATCACTAAATTTTCAATAGTTTCTTCGCTGTGCATTACATTTAAATTAATTCCAAAGGCATTAGCTGCTAGAATCCCCGCACCTGAAGATGAGGTTAATTTTATTAAAGTTCTTCTTTCCAAGATGTTCCTATTATATTATTCGCTCCATTTTTGATCACATTTTTTCGATGGATGATGTAATTCACTATCAACCAATATTAATTTTATACAATTTTTGGAAGTATAAATGTCGGCTTTAAATTTATTGAAAAGTTTTCTTTAATCTCTGTAGCTCCATATAAACTCAAAACAAACCGATTTTAAAGTTGGAATTGTTTTTGAGGCAAATGGATATCTTATAATTCAGATGAGATATCTTTTGAGGGAATAGTCTAAAATCCAGGATAAATATTTTTGAATTCTACGGTTTCTCCAGCATCATTCTTGCCAACCAACTCATACTTAATGACCACTTTGGTTCCTAAAGGAGCATAGTAATAAACAATCCAACTGTCGGATTCTCTTAGCCCAATACAGCCGTTGGAAGATGCTTTTTCTAGTGTTGCCAAATTTGTGGTTGGATGGATAAGCTGACCCACGCTACGGCCATTGATGGAAGGTTCTATCCACGGAATCGCCGGTAGCGCCGTGTTTTTACCATCATCGCGATTCGTTCGAACGTATTTACGATTATTCAGAGGATTTTTAAAAGTAGGATTTTTGTTGACCCTGATAATTTCTCCTACACCTGTTTGTGTTCTCATTTCGACATTGGCATTAGCCATTTTCATATATTTTTTGCCAACTTTCCCAACCCGCACTGGGAATTTATAAAGTTCTTTTTCATTTTGAATGATGCGAAGTCTGAATTCTGGGATGTTTAACTCCAGAGACGTAGCATCTAATTGTGCTTTCAATTCTTGGGTTTGCAGTGAATCTGGGATGATTAAAACCTGATCTTTCTTCAAGGCTAACAAGGATTGGGAATCTTCATTAAAAATGCCTTTATCCATAAGATAATAATAATCAGTATTGGCCAAGGTGTCGATGATCCAATTGTTGTTATGAACAATAATATACTCGTCAATAAGATAATTGTGGTTTTGATTATGATCTGCAACAATACTGTCCATCCATTTAAAGTAGGAGCGAATGGGAACGTCTTTATTTACGCGGAGTTCAATAGGTTTTTTAAAGACCTCGACGATGGGGTCCAGCTTTTCTTCAGTGCTATTTTTTTTATCAGTATTTAAACAGCCGACAAGGACAAAAGAGAAAATGATTACTATAATTTGTTTCATGATTTGGGATTTGTTATGCTTAATATAGATGTTGAAATATACCGATTACAATTTAAGTGAGGTTCAGAATATAATATAGTTATATATAACTTTTGAGAGGTGGGTTTAATCAGGCAGGAGAAAACTATTGAAAATTTCGACGTGGTTTTTTCCTGAAAATTAGTCTTCCATTCTTCTTCTTCTTAACGAAGGCAATCCTGCTAACATTCTGTGAATATTGTATATAAAGCTTTTAGCTGATGAATATCATACCTATTGCGTAAAATCAAAGTTACTTTTGGTGCTTACTTTCTCTAAATGAAGAAACCAGATTCCATCATGGACCGTATTAAATCATTCTTTGCCGAAATTGGCGATATGACTTTATTTGCCGGTCGGTTTTTTAGAGAAGTTTTCAGTCCACCGTTTGAATTTAGAGAACTGATTCGCCAATGTTATAATATGGGCAATCGGTCTTTGCTATTGGTCAGTGTGACCGGGTTTATTCTCGGACTCGTATTTACTTTACAGTCGCGACCGACGTTGATGCAATTTGGTGCGCAGTCTTGGATGGCCTCAATGGTCAGTCTTTCCATTGTACGTGAAATAGGGCCGGTAATCATTGCGCTGATCTGTGCCGGGCGAATTGGCTCTGGAATTGGAGCAGAGCTTGGTTCCATGCGTGTTACGGAACAGATCGATGCCATGGAAGTTTCAGGTACCAATCCGTTTAAGTATTTGGTGGTAACCCGAGTTGTCGCAACCACCTTGATGTTGCCCTTGTTGATTCTTATGGGAGATGCAATTGCTCTTTTTGGTTCGGCAATTGTTGAAAACTTAAAAGGGGATGTTTCTTTTACGCTTTACTTTAATCAAGTCTTTGATGCCTTGAAATTTAGCGATTTACTGCCGGCGACGGTAAAATCGGTTTTCTTTGGTTTTGCTATTGGTTTGGTGGGATGTTATAAAGGCTACAATTGTGCCAAGGGAACAGTAGGAGTGGGAGAGGCGTCAAATTCCGCAGTGGTCTACATCTCGATGTTGTTGTTTATTATCGATTTTATCGCCGTATTTGTAACCGACATATTTTTTGAAATATAATGGATTCCGAAAAAAA
>JBBSRC010000069.1:0-25880 GCA_038243395.1 Flavobacteriales bacterium
CTGCTGCCATTGCTAAAGGATTTCCACTTAAAGTTCCCGCTTGATACACAGGGCCAATCGGTGCCAAATAATCCATGATCTCATTTCGCGCAGCAAACGCACCCACAGGAAGACCACCACCTATTACTTTTCCAAAGCAAATAATATCGGCATCAACACCATACAATTCTTGCGCACCACCTGCAGCCAATCTAAAACCAGTCATGACCTCATCAAAAATCAACAAAATGCCGTGCTGATCACACAAGGTTCTTAACTTCCGTAAAAAATCATCTTTGGGAGGAATACACCCCATATTTCCAGCAACGGGTTCAATAATGATACACGCGATTTCGTCGATGTTCGCTTCCACTAGTTCTGTGACATTAGCAATGTCATTAAACTTTGCTAAAAGCGTATCCTTCGCTGTCCCTTTGGTAACTCCTGGACTATTTGGTGTACCAAAGGTAATGGCACCCGAACCTGCAGCTATTAAGAACGAGTCACTATGGCCATGGTAACACCCTGCAAACTTGATGATTTTATCTTTTTTGGTAAAACCACGTGCCAAGCGCACCGCACTCATACAGGCTTCTGTTCCTGAATTGACGAAACGAATTTTATCAATATTAGGCACCATGGAAATTGCCAATTGCGCAATTTCAGTTTCTATGGCGGTCGGCATTCCAAAAGAAGTACCTTGTTTTGCTTTTTCTATCAACGCATCAACAACCGGATCAAACGCATGACCCAGAATCATTGGGCCCCATGAGTTGATATAGTCAATGTACATATTGCCATCTTCGTCATGCACATAGGCACCTTTGGCCGATTTTGCGAAAATTGGAGTTCCACCTACCGCGCCAAATGCTCTTACTGGCGAATTGACACCACCTGGAATAACTTTTTCTGCCTCCTTAAATAGACTACTACTACGTTGGTATAACATGAATTAAATTTATTTTACAATGAGAATTTGACCAAGTTGTAAATTATTATTGATCATACCGTTAAGTTTTTGTAACTCATTAACGGTAAGATTATAGCGTTTTGATAAGGAATACATCGTATCGCCTTTTTCTACTTTATGCGTCACATTGGAAGCGATACCCGATTTTCGAGGTTTTGATGACGTTTTTCCTAAAACTTCCTGATCATATTTATATAACTGAAAACGCTCAATCAAGCTAATCAATTTGTCTGGATATTTTCTATCGGTGGCATAACCTGCTGCTCTTAACCCTTTGGCCCAACCTTCGTAATCGTCAACATCCAATTCGAATAATTTTGCATAACGCCCTCGTGAGGTTAAAAATTCCGAATGGTCTTCAAAAGACTGCTCGGCATGTTTATACTTTCTAAAACATTCCTGGGAAGCGTCATCATCGTGAAATATTTTATCGCCGCCCCATCCGTGACATTTAATGCCGAAGTGGTTATTGCCTTCCACAGCCAAACGTCCCCTTCCTGAAGCGGATTCCAATATCCCTTGAGCCAAGGTAATACTTGCGGGAATTTTATGTTCGCGCATTTTTCGCTGGGCAATACTGCTGAAATCTGAGATATAAACTTCCGTAATATTGGCCGTACCCGAAGGTTTCGGAGCAGTTACAATTGGAGCATTATTAACTGACTCTTCCCGTTCTTTTACAGAAGGTTGCGGTTTTTCGTGTTTCGTGACGACACGCTCAGTTTTTGCTTTTTTCTTTTTGGAAACGACGCGTTTTTTAGAACCACAACTGACAACGGTGGACACCAACATTAAAACCAATACTAATCTTACAACAAACTTCATATTCATTAAATAATTAAAGACATTTGCTTTTGCTTTAAGCGTTCATTCATTCCAGAAATTCCTTGTAAACCCCCAGTATGTATAACCAGAATTTTTGAATGGTCAGGAAAATATCCCTTTTTCAATAAATCCATAACGCCAAACATCAACTTCCCGGTGTAAATAGGATCTAACGGAATCTGATAATCGCGCTTAAACTGATTCATAAAACTGATTAATTCGGCATTTATTTTAGCATATCCACCAAAATGATAATCAGTAATAAGTTCCCAGTTTAAATTTTTGGCAAACTTACTAATTTCTTCTTGTAAAAAATCACCTTTTAACGCGGGAAAACCCAGAATCTTTTGATGTGGTTTTGAAGCATTTATAAGTCCTGAAATAGTACCTCCCGTTCCCACCGAGCAGCAGATATAATCATAATCAAAATCTTCTTGAGTTAAAATCTCTTCACAGCCTTTGATGGCGTAATCATTGGTCCCTCCTTCAGGAATTAAATAAATGTTTCCAAATTCATTTTTCAAATTATCAATAAAACATTCCGACGTCTTATTTCTAAAGTCTTCTCTAGTTACAAATTTAAAACGCATGCCACAGTTTTTGGCAAATTTCAAGGTGGGATTAATATTAACTTGATCTATCAATTCCTCTCCTCGGATGACACCAATCGTCTCAAAACCATATTCTTTCCCAGCTGCTGCCACAGCAGCAATATGATTTGAAAAAGCACCTCCAAAAGTCAATAAGGTCTGCTTTTTTTCAGCTTGTGCTTTTTTTAGATTGTATTTAAGTTTTCGGTATTTATTTCCAGAAACGAATGGATGAATAAGGTCTTCTCTTTTTACAGATAGTACTTGTTTAAAAATAGGACCTATATTTAAGGTTTGATTTTTCGAAAGATGGACTTTAAAATTCATGGTTTACAAAGATATTTCAAAAAGTTCCAAAACGGACGATTTTTAAGATATTCTAAGTCCTGTTCATTTTGATAGGCTTCGCGCTCAAACGATATATTCCGATAAGCTTGGTGCCAATTTTTATAATGCAGATACCGTATTATAAACTCCAATCCGTACCACAGAAAGAACGGAACGATCATCATTTGCAATTGCTGTTTTAGATGAATGCGTTCATGGTTTACAAAAACTTTATTAAGTTTGAGATAAGCATACTTAACGAATACAAACGGAAATAAAGTAATGCCTATATAACCTTTGGGAATCATGTATTTTGAAACTAAAATCATATATAAGCCATTTCAAAAATCTCTCCAATTTACACTATCTTTGTTAGATATGAAGAAAATTGTGCCCGTTGAAGAAGGCGATTATTATTTGACACCAGAAGGTTACCGTTGTTTTACAGAGCAATACCACCTCAAACGCGGATATTGCTGTGAAAGCGGTTGCAGACATTGCCCTTATGGGTTTGACCCTTCGACGCAGCTCAGGGCTGGCAAAAATAAATTAAAAAGAAATTAATGCAAACCACTTCCATTTCTTTTAAAGATCAAATTTTAGAAGGCATCCCAAGTGTTTTACCACCAGTGAAACCTTATGATGACTCTATTAATCATGCGCCAAAACGTAAAGATATTTTATCTGATGAAGAAAAAAAGTTGGCCTTACAAAATGCATTGCGCTATTTTGATCCCAGTCAGCATGTCGAATTGCTTCCGGAATTTAAAAATGAATTAGAGACCTACGGTAGAATTTATATGTACCGTTTGCGTCCAGATTATAGAATGTACGCCAGACCTTTGGAAGCTTATCCTGCACAATCCAAACAAGCCGCCGCGATTATGTTGATGATTCAGAACAATCTTGACTATGCGGTGGCACAACATCCTCATGAACTGATTACCTATGGCGGAAATGGCGCGGTGTTTTCAAATTGGGCACAATACCGATTGACCATGAAGTATTTGGCTGAAATGAATGACGAGCAGACGTTAACCATTTACTCAGGGCATCCCATGGGATTATTTCCCAGTCATAAAGACGCACCAAGAGTTGTGGTTACCAACGGCATGATGATTCCGAATTATTCGAAACCTGATGATTATGAAAAATTCAACGCCTTAGGCGTTACACAATACGGACAAATGACTGCGGGAAGTTACATGTACATCGGGCCGCAAGGCATCGTTCATGGCACAACCATTACAGTTTTAAATGCCTTCCGAAAAATAAACAAATCTCCAAAAGGAAATCTTTTCGTAACCTCTGGATTAGGCGGGATGTCGGGAGCACAACCTAAAGCTGGAACTATTGCGGGTTGCATTACAGTTTGTGCCGAAGTGAACCCAAAAATCGCGCAAGTCCGTTTAGATCAAGGTTGGATTGATGAAAAAATCACTGATTTAGATCAACTTGTAGAACGCGTTAAAAAAGCCAAAGCAGATGAAGAGACTGTTTCTTTGGCCTATTTGGGAAATATCGTAGAGGTATGGGAAAAGTTTGATCAAGAAAACTTACATATTGATTTAGGAAGTGATCAAACCTCGCTTCATAATCCTTGGGCAGGTGGCTATTATCCAGTAGATATCTCTTTTGAAGATGCCAATGAGATGATGGCAAACAATCCAGCGCTATTTAAAGAAAAAGTGCAAGAAACATTACGTCGTCATGCCAAAGCAATTAATAAGCATACTGATAGGGGCACTTACTTTTTTGATTATGGCAATGCTTTCCTATTGGAAGCTTCACGAGCTGGCGCAGATGTAATGTCTGAAAATCCGACCTTGGGACGTGAATTTAAATTCCCAAGTTATGTTCAGGACATTATGGGCCCTGTGTGTTTTGATTATGGCTTTGGACCTTTTAGATGGGTTTGCACTTCAGGAAAACCAGAAGATTTAGAAAAGACAGATGATATTGCTTGTAAAGTTTTGGAGGACATAAAGCAAAATGCTCCTGAACAAATTCAGCAGCAAATGATCGATAACATCCAATGGATTAAAGGTGCCCAAGAGAATAATTTAGTGGTCGGTTCGCAAGCCAGAATTTTATATGCAGATGCTGAAGGCCGCATGAAAATTGCCCAAGCTTTTAATGAGGCCATTGCTAAAGGAGACATCGGGTATGTGGTATTAGGCCGTGATCATCACGACGTATCGGGCACAGATTCGCCATACCGAGAAACCTCAAATATTTATGACGGTTCTCGTTTTACGGCTGATATGGCCATCCAAAACGTGATTGGCGATAGCTTCAGAGGCGCCACTTGGGTAAGCATCCATAATGGTGGTGGTGTTGGTTGGGGCGAAGTTATTAATGGTGGATTTGGTATGATTCTTGATGGTACTAAAGACGCCGAAAGGCGCTTAAAATCAATGCTTTTCTGGGATGTCAACAATGGAATTTCCCGACGCAGCTGGGCAAGAAATGAAGGCGCCATTTTCGCTATAAAACGCGCTATGGAAAGTGAGCCCAATTTAAAGGTCACACTTCCCAATCTCGTAGATAAGGATTTATTGAATTCGTTAAAACCCTAAATAAAAATGCTATGAAAAAATTAAAAAATCTTTTTGAGTACGTTAATTTGAGCTCCTTGAGCAGTAAAGTTATTAAAGCAATACCGATATTGATGTTGTTTGTTTTGGTTGCTTCTTGTAGTTCAGTACAAGTGGCCGCAGATTATGATAAGAACGCCAATTTTAACCAATACAAAACCTTTGCTTTTTTCAAATCAGGTATTGACAAAGCCGAAATAAGCGATCTTGACAAACGCCGAATCTTAAGAGCAATTGAAAGTGAATTGATGGCGAAAGGCTTTACAAAATCTGAAACGCCAGACATGTTGGTCAGTATTTTCACAAAATCACGCGACAAAGTAAACGTTTATAATAACAACATGGGTTACGGACCTTATGGCTATGGATGGGGATGGAGTCCTTATTATTGGAATTCTGGATATAGCAATGTCTCAACCTCTACGGAAGGCACACTCTATGTGGATTTTATAGATGCCAATAAAAAAGAATTGGTATGGCAAGGTATGGGAACTGGTTATTTAACGCAAAATATGAATAAAAAAGAGGAGCGAATTAAGGAATTTGTCTCTAAAATCATGGAGAAATATCCTCCTGGAATGCAAAAATAAAATAATTTCAAAGGAAGAACTCAAAGCATCAATTGTAATAGTTGATGCTTTTCTTATACCTGATAATAGCGATTAAAAGTCTCTTTCGTTCAAAAACCCTATATTTGCGCCCCTTTTAATATAGAAATTTATGATATTTAGCAAGTCTACAAGAACGAATTTTACTCAAAATCCAAAAAACGACATTCTTGCGGGCATAACTGTATCATTAGCGATGATCCCTGAAGTTGTTGCCTTTGCTTTTGTGGCACAAATAGATCCTTTGGTAGCTTTATCAGGAGCATTCATTGTTGGACTTATAGCCGCTGTTTTTGGAGGACGGCCTGGATTAATTACTGGTGCTGCCGGTGCTGTAGCCGTCATTTTCGTAAATCTTATTTCAGAAGGGCATTCTAAAGGTCTGTTATATGACACCCCTATTGACAATATGGGCTACTTTTATTTATTAGCTGCGGTTGTATTAATGGGATTATTTCAAGTAGGAGCTGGTGTTTTAAAATTAGGGCGTTTTGTGCGTTTGATACCTCACTCCGTGATGTTAGGATTTGTAAACGGGTTGGCGATTGTAATCTTTATGGCGCAAGTGCGTATGTTCTCTCATAAAGAATTAGAAATAGGCGCTGATGGATTAAAAAAGTATATCAACGTTCCAATGGTTGGGTCAGAATTATACATCATGCTTGGTCTCGTGGGGCTGACAATGGCCATTATTTGGTTGCTTCCTAAAATAACCACTAAGATCCCTGCGGCCTTGACGGCAATTCTCGTTACCACTGGTGTTGTTGTTTTTAGTGGTCTTGATGTAAGCACGGTTGGCTCGTACATATTAGAAGGCGGTGGCGACGGATTAAAAGGCGAATTCCCCACTCCAAACACTGAACTTTGGCAAAATTTACCTATCAATTTTGATACCCTTAAATTTATTCTTCCTTATGCCTTTCTAGCGGCCTCGGTAGGACTCATCGAATCATTATTGACCATGAATTTGGTAGATGAATTGACAGATACACGGGGCAATGGAAACAGAGAATGTGTAGCGCAAGGCGCTGGAAACATTATGAGTGGCTTATTTGGCGGTACGGGAGGCTGTGGTATGATTGGTCAAACTGTTATCAATATAAATTCTGGTGGAAGAGGCCGTTTATCTGGAATTATGATGGCACTAACATTGTTAACATTTATCTTGTTTACTGATGAATATATTGAACAAGTGCCCATTGCTGCTTTAATAGGTGTGATGTTTATGATGGTAATCGAAACATTTGCGTGGTCTAGTTTTAGAATTATTAGAAAAATTCCTAAGTCAGATGCCGTTGTGCTTGTGGTTGTATCTGCAGTGACTGTCATATTTGATCTTGCAATTGCAGTATTTATCGGTGTTATACTGTCGGCACTTGTATTTGCATGGAAAAACGCGATAATGATTAGAGCCCGCAAACGTGTGAAAGAAGACGGCACCAAAGTTTATGAAATATGGGGCCCCTTATTTTTTGGCTCCGTTCAAAATTTTAATACAAAGTTTGATATCAAGGAAGATCCTCAAAATGTAGAAATAGACTTTGTAGAATCGCGCGTAAGCGATCATTCTGCAATTGAAGCGATTTTTAATTTAGTAAAAAAATACGAAGCTGAAGGAAAATCCATTAGGCTAAAGCATTTAAATGAAGACAGTAAGATATTACTCTACAAAGCTAGTCCTAAATTTAAAGAAGTGATTGTTGAAGACGTAGACGACCCAAGATATTATTTAGCGGAAGATCCTGAGAAGTTTACAAAACCACTTTCAGAATATGAATTATAAAAAAAGCGACTCTTTCAAAGAGTCGCTTTTTTTAAATATGTTTAACGATGCTTAATTATCGTCATTTTTTGTTTTCTCCTTGATTTTGACATTACCATCACTATCTGTTTTAATTTTCACTTTTTTATCGTCAGTTTCCATCTTTATCTTATCGCCATCTCTTTTCACCTTGACTTCGGCACCTTGATCGTTCATTTCATCGATTACTCTTTCTTTTTCTGTTTGTTCTCTACATGAGGTCAAAGACAGCGCTAAGAAAAGAGCCATGAATGTTGTAAAAACTACTTTTTTCATAATACTAAGTTTTAATGTTTGAGGTGAAATTACCGCCTATTAAGATGCTCTTTTAACTCTAATCAGTAATTAAGTAACTCATTAATTTTCGTCATCACTTTCTCCGTTGAAGGAATCATCGTATCCTCTAATATGGAATTCAGCGGGACGGCAGGCATATTCTCACTTCCAAGGGTCATTACGGGAGCATCTAAAAACCTAAAACATTCTTCTTGAATTTTTCCAGCTAATGCTCTGGCGAAAGAATTATTTGAAGGTTCTTCAGTAACAACAAGGCATTTCCCAGTCTTCCTAACTGATTTCATAATAGTGTCTTCGTCTAATGGAAATAAGGTCCGCAAATCAATGATCTCGATTTGATCGCGCATGCCCATTTCTCCCGAAGCATTAAAAGCCCAGTGGACGCCCATTCCATAAGTAACAATGGTCAATGTTTCAACATTTTCCTGTTTCCAGATTTCCTGTAAAACCCAGGCCTTCCCAAACGGCAACACATAATCTTCACTAGGTTCTACCGAAGTTGCTCCTTTTGTTCCGGGAACTTTACTCCAATATAAGCCTTTATGCTCCAAAATTACCGCGGGATTGGGATCATAATAAGCCGCTTTCATCAAGCCTTTTAAATCAGCGCCGTTACTTGGGTAAGCGATTTTTATACCTCTGATATTGGTTACAATACTTTCAATTGAAGACGAATGATAAGGCCCGCCACTTCCATAAGCACCAATCGGCACCCGAAGGATCATACTTACCGGCCATTTTCCGTTGGATAAATAACAGCTTCTGCTCACTTCTGTAAACAACTGATTGAGTCCTGGCCAAATATAATCGGCAAACTGAACCTCAACAATTGGCTTTAATCCAACCGCGCTCATTCCTACTGTAGAACCCACAATAAAAGCTTCTTGGATTGGTGTATTGAACACGCGATCATCGCCAAATTTTTGAGCTAACGTTGCCGCTTCCCTAAATACCCCTCCTAGTCTTGCACCAACGTCTTGCCCATACAACAAACATTCTTTGTGCTTGGTCATCAATTCTTCCACCGCAAATAAGGCACAATCCACCATGACCACTTTTTCTGCACCTTTTGGGGCGCGCTCGCCTTTTTCTTCTGTGATTGGTGTGGGTGCGAAATCGTGTGTGAATAGATCTTCTGGTTTGGGGTCTTCGGCCAATAGAGACAGATGGTAATCTGTCTCTACGGTTATTTTGCATTCATTCTCTATAGATTTAATTTCTTCTAAAGAAAATCCATGATCTAATAATTGTTGTTTCATCACTGGATAGGGATCACGAGATCGTGCTTCTTCTAAATCATCACGATACCATTCCATCCGTACACCAGATGTATGATGATTTAACAAAGGTACTTTCGCATGCACCAAAAATGGTCGGCGTTCTTTACGAATGGTGGCAATTACTTTTTCAAGCGCCTCATAACTTTCGATAAAATTGGCTCCATCAATCGTAATGGCTTCCAGTCCTTTGAATCCTTTAGCATATTCATAAGCATTTTGCGCTCTAGTTTCTGCAGCATTAGCCGAAATATCCCAATCGTTATCTTGCACTAAATATAGGATTGGCAATTTTTTTAATACTGCCATTTGGAAAGCTTCTGCGACTTCGCCTTCGGTTACCGAGGCGTCGCCTAAAGAACAAACTACAATCGGCGCATTTCCGGCAAGGCGGGAAGCTTCGGAATGAACAGACGAATCGTAATCATATGTAAAACGTTCTGTTGATTCCTTCCTATTGCTAATGATGTTGTTTTCCTCTTCAAATAAATTACCGCTCTCGCGATACTTAAAGCCCAAGGCAACTCCCGTCGCGGGGATCGCTTGCATTCCCGTTGCAGAAGATTGATGCGGGATTTTCGGCTTATCAATATCTCTTAAACTTGGATGCGCGTAATAAGTACGACCAGCAGAAAACGGGTCGTCTTTTTTTGCCAATAATTGCAACATCAAATCGTAAGGTTTCAATCCGAAGGCCAAGAGCATCGCATCATCTCGGTAATATGGAAATGCGTAATCTTGTGGCAATAGCTGCATGCCAAGTGCGATTTGAATCGCTTCATGACCTCTGGAGGTCGCATGCACATATTTGGAAACCTGCTTAAAATTTGCTTCGTACAGTTCAGCCATGGCTTTTGCGGTACATAGGTTTGTGAAGGCTTTATATAATATGTCTTTGGTTATGGTACTCATGGTTTATTTTTTGGGCGTTCGGGCAGGTTTCCTGCCTGTAGGCAGGTAAGTTAAAAGTCCTTGCTGCGCTGCGGGCTTTTCACTACAACTAAGCGAGGCGTTATTACGAATTATTCTTTATAATAAAAAATTGAATTCGTAATTTTTGACGCAATGCTATTAGGAATATTTATGAGTTAGAAAACAGAAATTCATTCGTAATCCTAATGCGAAAATTGTGCTTTAGCCCTGACAGGTTTTCCTCCTGCGCTAAAGCTTCGGCGGACACGTAAAAACTATCAGGTCTTGTAAATTATTATATTTCTCTATTAATATCAAATTGCTCAAAATAGTCAGCAACACGACGCACGAAACTTCCGCCTAAAAAACCATCCACAACACGATGATCGAAAGACAGTGAGAGATACATCATGCTTCTAATGGTAATTTCGTCGCCTTTTTCTGTTTCAATGACTTCTGGTCGTTTTTTAATAATTCCTAAAGCTAAAATGGCGACTTCAGGTTGGTTGATAATTGGTGTTCCCATTACGCTACCAAAGGTTCCGACGTTTGATATTGTAAAGGTGCTGCCTTTAATATCATCGCCTCCTAATTTATTTTCTCTCGCTTTATTTGCGAGTTCATTGACATTTTCTGCTAATGTTTTTAAATCTTTCGTATCAGCATTTTTCACTACCGGAACGATCAAATTCCCATTTGGTAAAGCAGTTGCCATACCGATATTGATATCTTCTTTCACGATTATATTATTGCCATCCACAGAAGCGTTAATGTTTGGAAAATCTTTAACAGCTTTGGCGACTGCTTCCACAAATAGAGGCGTAAAAGTTAATCGTTCTCCATATTTTTCTAGAAAAGCGTCTTTATTAGCGTTTCGCCAGTTGACCATGTTGGTCATATCGGCTTCTACATAAGCAGTAACATGCGGCGACGTATGTTTGGAATAGACCATGTGATCGGCAATCATTTGGCGCATACGATCCATTTCAATGATTTTGCCTTTGCCTTTGTCAAAATTCAACTGCGGAATTCGGTATGCGCTTGGATCTTGAAAAATGGGTTGAGCAAATTTGAACGGTCGTCCTTCTTCAATATAGTTAAAGAGATCGCTTTTACGGAGTCTGCCTTCGTTTCCTGTAGCAGGGATTCTTGCAAGCTCTTCGAAGCTGATGTGCTGTTCTTTGGCGATGGCAATTATTAGGGGGGAGAAGAAATCCCCTCCTGACCTCTCCGAAGGAGAGGAATTACTCGGACGTGAATACTGTTTTAGTTGTTGAACCGATTTTAATTTGGAAACAATTTTATTCTCTTGAGGCTTTATCTCAGTATTGTTGGAATAGACAACTTCCTTTTTGCGAGGCGTTGTTTCTTCAGAAACTTCCAAAATAGCCATCACTTCTCCGACAGGAACGACGTCTTTCGCTTTGTAGATTGTCTTTATCAAAGTTCCTGACATTGGTGCTGGGACTTCATTATCCACTTTATCAGTCGCCACTTCAAGAATAAGGTCGCCTTCCTCAAAGGAATCGCCTTCGTTGACGAGCCAGTTGATGATGATTCCTTCGGTTATTGATTCGCCCATTTTAGGCATTCGTAATTCAAACTTGGTCATTCTTTTATGCTAATTTTATTTTTCATCTCAATCTGCGTTAGCGATTGAACGGCATGTTTGAGCTCCTTTTTGCTTTTCGCAAAAAGAGCGAGTAGTGAAAGCGCGACCCTTTTCGGGTAACGCCCAAATCTAAAAATGCATCATTCAATAAGCTCAACTATTTATTCATAAAATCCTTCAAAGTATCATAAACCCCTTCCTGCATTTTCATGTTCTCTGGAACTTCCCTTAATGGTTCCACTTTCTTTAAACTTGCGTGGCAATCGGCAGGTAATTGCTGGTAGAGCTCCGTGCCTTTTGTTTTCCAAGCGATCATCTCATCACTTACCTGTCGAATTACTTTAGCAGGATTACCAACGACCAAACTTCGCCTTGGTATGATGGTTTCGGCTTTGACAAAACTCATAGCTCCAATAATGCTTTCATCGCCAATTTCGGCATCGTCCATAATGACAGAATTCATTCCTATCAGACAATTTCTACCCAAATTAGCACCATGAATAATCGCTCCGTGGCCGACGTGCGCACCTTCTTGAAGTCTAATCGATTTTCCAGGAAACATATGAACAGTACAGTTTTCCTGAACATTGACGCCATCTTCTAGAATGATTTGTCCCCAATCGCCTCTAATTGCTGCTCCGGGGCCGATATAGCAATTTTTGCCAATTATCACGTTGCCTGTAACTGCGGCCAAGGGATGTACGAAACTGGATTCGTGGATGACGGGAGTGTAGCCTTTGAATTTGTAAATCATAAAAAATAGACGTTAGACGTTAGAGAGTAGATTTTAGAAGTTTGGTCCATAGTTCTTTCAGTTTACTTATTTTTATTTGCCAAATGCCTCATTAAAGCTGAGATCATTTTGTTTATTTCAACAAGAAGTGCTCTATTTTTTCACTCTGCTCAAACGTTATGTAATTTCGCAAATGTGCCTTGGTTGTGGCGGCGACGCTTTCACGAGAACTATCTCTTGCAATTCTCAAATAATTTAAAAAATTTGCATCTGAACTACCAGAACCTTCAGCGATATTGAATGCGATCGAATCAGTTGCTCTGGCAAACTGTGCCGACAATCTATAATCTTCAATTTTAGGAAAACCATTAAGTTGCTCGTGAACCAATTCGCCATATTCGATAGCCTTTTTGGTAAACTTTCAACTCCTCAAAATTAAAATGATATTTACTTTCCGTCATAAACTTAATTTGTCACCACGAACTCTCTACCCACTATCATCTGTCCTCTAATCACTTATATTCTTTCAATTTTTCTTTGGTAAAATCTGAAAGCACAAGTCGCCCGCTAATTTTTGCCCGTTGTGCCAAGAGCTGATCCCAGTCTTCGGTACCACGCCAAAACATGGTTTTCATTTCAGACATCGCTTTTGGACTGTATGTGCACAAGCCTTCAGCAAATTTTGATACCGCTTCATCCAATTCTTCCACTGACTCAAATACTTGGGTATATAATCCTTTTTGCATCGCCCATTCTGCAGTGTAAAAAGTATTGGCATCCATGGCAATTTGCGACATGCCACTCAATCCTAATTTGCGTTGTACGGCCGGGCCAACTACAAATGGCCCAATGCCGAGATTTAGTTCGCTTAATTTAATCTGGGCGAATTTTGTAGCCATACAATAATCAGTTGCTGAGGCAATTCCAACTCCGCCACCAACAGTTTTTCCTTGAATACGACCGATAACAAATTTTGGACATTTGCGCATGGCATTGATTACGTTGGCAAAACCTGAAAAGAATATCTTACCAGTTTCCTCGTCGTTGATATCAATGAGTTCGGTAAAACTGGCTCCAGCGCAAAAGGTACGATCGCCTCCACTTTGAAGTACGATCACTTTAATGTTATGGTCTTCTCCAGCAGAAGTGATCGTTCTGGCTAATTCAGAAAGTACATTTCCTGGCAAAGAATTCTGGGCAGGATGGAAAAATTCGATGTATCCTACTCCCTTATTATTTTTTATTGATACGTATGGTTTCATGTTTACTTTCCGCGAAAGCGGAAATCTTTTAATCGTTAAACTTTATTTTACTAAAACTCCTTATACTAGAAATCCCGGATGAATCTTTTTTAATTAATTCTTATAAATCGTTATATAAATCCCTTTTTTCTGGATTAGAGTTTTCAATCAATTAAATTTTCCATTCCCTATTCCATTTCTTCAATTGTCTTTCTCTTAATTTAGCATTATTTTCAATTTGATGATCCTCAAATAAACGAGTTTATTTAAATTGTATCTCGCTGAAAAGTATCAGAATGAACTTTCTTTTTATGTTGATATATTCTTTTCTTTAATCGTTTAGTTTCTCCTATGTATAGAACGCCATATGGTTTGTTCGTAATTATATAAACGCTCCATGTTATGTTGATTTCCATAAAACTGGCATACATTTTAATTAGACTTCTATTCATAAGACACCCGATTTCTCGGGTGCTTTGAGCAGTTTGGGCTACAAAAGCCCAAACTGTTCAAAGTGATGATTTAAATGCTTCCTCTCTAATAAATAAGATTCGTATTTATTCAGCTCTCCAAAAACCAAGTTCTTCAATTTAGCATCCGGATGCGCTTTGAAATAGTGCACAAACTTTTCTCTTTGCTCTTTAAATTTCTGCTTTGCTGTTTCCAGATCAGGATATTTTAAATTCTCCAACTTATTTTTTTCGAGTAAGGGAAAATTCGTATTCTGTGGAAACTTCTCGTAATTATAAAGACTTGCATGCACTTTTTCCAAAATCTTTTCTGGTGTTGCTACTTCAAAATCCTGTATTTCTCCTGAGGCAATTTTATAGGTGTATTCCAGATGTTCCAACATGTGTTGTGGCGTCATGATACCCCATTTTGGCTTCGAGACTGAAGTCAATTTTAATAGATATTCTTGAATTTTATCATCGGTCATTTCTATAAAAACATCTTGTTTTTTCTGTACCATGGTCAAAATTGTAGCTACGGCTACTAATTCGTCAGCCGCATCAAAAATTTCAACAAACCATTTAACGATTCCGCTTGGATGTTCTGCGGAAGCGACATCTCTATCCACTTTTTGTTTGCAGGTTAATCTTACATAAATAGTGTCATTATGATATAATGGACGCAGAAAGCGACAATCTTCCAATCCGTAATTAGCGGCAACGGGCCCTTTATTTGGATAGACAAACAATCCAGCGGCTGCGGCGATAATCAAATAACCATGAGCGGTTCGCTTTTCAAAGATGCTTCCTTCTAAAGAAGTTGTATCTGTATGCGCATAAAAATGATCCCAAGTGAGATTAGAAAAATTGATGATGTCTGTATCCGTAAGCGTTCGCTTATGGGTTTTTAGCGACATCCCTGGTTGAATATCTTCCCAATGGTATTTGAATGGGTGCTGCTCCGCTTCCTTATATTTTGCTTGGGCTTGAAATATACCCGTAATTTCCGTTAATGTGGTGGGCGAACCTTGAATGGCGGTACGTTGCAAATAATGTTTGATTCCACGCACACCTCCCATTTCTTCTCCACCTCCAGCACGCCCTGGGCCTCCGTGGACTAAATTAGGCAATGGCGATCCATGGCCCGTACTTTCTTTAGCCATTTCACGATTAATGACTAAAATCCGTCCGTGATGAGATGCGGCATTGATGACGTATTCTTTAGCGATTTTATCGTCAAATGTTGCAATGGAAGACACTAGAGAACCTTTGCCCATATGCGCCAGCAAAATTGCTTCGTCCAAATTTTTGTATGGCATGATTGTACTCACAGGACCAAAAGCTTCTGTTTCATGAACCGCCAAATTTATAAAGGGATGGTCTTCTCTTAATAAAATCGGACTTAAAAAAGCACCTTTTTTGGCATCGGCGCCAATGGTATCAATTTTATCTAAATGGCCATAAACAATACTTGCCGTTTTGGCCAATTCTTGAACGCGATCTCTAACTTCATTAGCTTGATCTTTACTTATCAAAGCACCCATTCGCACTTCTTTGAGACGCGGATCGCCAATTGTAACTTTATCTAGGGCTATACCCAACGCAATTTGAACGTCTTCAACCAGATTTTCTGGAACAATAACTCTTCGAATTGCAGTACATTTCTGTCCACATTTTACCGTCATTTCATTACGAACTTCCTTGATGAATAAGTCAAATTCTGGAGTTCCAGGAAGAGCATCTTCTCCTAAGACAGAGCAATTTAATGAATCGGCTTCCATATTAAATGGCACAGATTCTTGAATAATTCTTTTATGAGCTTTCAAGAGTCTGCCTGTGGTTGCAGAACCCGTGAATGTTACGACATCTTGAGATTCGACAGTATCTAAAATAGTCCGTGCTGACCCCGTAATTAGTTGTAGCGCACCTTCAGGCAAAATCCCAGATGCGATGATCTCGCGTACGACCGCTTCCGTCAAGAAAGAACCATTCGTAGCTGGCTTTACGACTGCGGGAACGCCTGCCATCCAATTAGTGGCGCATTTTTCCAGCATGCCCCAAACCGGGAAGTTAAAAGCATTAATATGAATGGCCACACCGCGTTTTGGAACCATAATGTGGTGCGCCATAAATCGACCGCCGCGTGATAAATCAATAGGTTCGCCTTCGACATGATACCACTGATTTGGGAATAATTTTCTTAAAGAAGCATTAGCGAAAAGGTTACCAAATCCGCCTTCAATATCAATCCAACTATCCATTCTTGTAGCTCCGGTTCGATAACTCAATTCATAAAAAGTTTCTTTACGCTTAGTAAGATATAAGGCTAAACTCTTTAACATGTTGCCACGTTCCTGAAAGGTCATTTTGCGAAGGACCTGACCTCCAATGGTCCTTCCGTAATTCAGAATCTCGGCAAAATCCAAACCTTCTGTATCTGAAAGTGCTACGACTTCTCCTGTAATAGAGTCAAACATAGGAACGCCTTCTCCCTTACCTTCCATCCATTGTCCTGTGACGTAATTTTGTATTTTTTTCATCCTATTCTTTTATTTTACAACGAAGGAAATTTTAGTAATCCTCAAAATTTTTTGATACGAACAAGTTATAATCTCAAAATATCATCAAGTGTTTCTTTTATCTTCAAAACATCTTCTGCGGAAACTGCTCCTATCTTCTTCTTGAAACGTAATTTAGATAAGGTTCTAATTTGAAACACTAATACCTCTGATGGAACTTCTAAGCCATTGATTTTATTTGGCTTCAAAATAGGATTACCCTTATAACCTTTTATAGATCTTGTCAATGGACAAATGATCGCCAAATCAGAATTCTCATTCATCAAGTTGCCGCTAATAACAATAGCAGGTCTATTCCCAGCTTGCTCATTTCCTTTAATGGGATCGAGATATACATTCCATATTTCCCCTTGTCTCATTTCTTCTCGAGTTCCTTTAAAATTCGCATATAATCTTCCAAACCGTCTTCAGCAAGCGAAAGCATTTCTGGATCACTAGAAGCACGTTGAAAAGATTTGGCATACTCAGCGCGCTTTATTTGATCTAAATAATATTCCAAGGCCTTCTCTATAATTTTATTCTTTGGAAGCTCGAGGTTTTTTGCTGTCTCCGCTAAGTCTTTCAGTAATTTATCAGGTAATGATGATGTGAATGTTGCCATTTCGTATTTATTTTACATAAATATAATAAATATTTATATGAATTATTTTAATAATCCTACATAGTTATAAATCCACATTTTCAATGATAGCCGCATAACCTTGCCCAACCCCAATACACATCGTAATCAATGCATATCGCTTCCCAGTTTCCTTCAACTCCAATGCCGCTGAATACGTGATTCTAGTTCCCGTAACACCTAGCGGATGACCAATAGCGATAGAACCTCCATTTGGATTCACTCTCGGATCATCATCTGCCAATCCCCATGATCTCGTGCATGCCAAAGCTTGTGCTGCAAAGGCTTCGTTAAGCTCGATAACATCCATGTCGGCCATAGTTAATCCAGCTTTTTCCAAAGCTTTATTAGATGCTTCCACTGGACCAATTCCCATGAGTCTCGGTTCGACGCCAACAACGGCGGAGCTTACGATTCGTGCCAAAGGCTTTAAATTATATTTTTTAACTGCATCGTCTGATGCAATAATTGTCACAGCCGCACCATCATTCAATCCTGATGAATTTCCTGCGGTCACGCTGCCACCATCTTCTTTGAATGCGCCTCGCAATTTTCCTAAAACATCCAGAGACGTGCCTGGTTTTACGAATTCATCTTTTGAAAATTGGATGGGGTCTTTCTTTCGCTGTGGAATTTCTACCGTAGTAATTTCTTTCGCCAAGCGCCCATTTTCTTGTGCTTTAGCCGCCTTCATTTGGCTCCAATAAGCGAATTTATCTTGATCTTCACGAGAGATATTGTACTTCTCTACAAGATTTTCAGCGGTCTGGCCCATACCTTCCGTTCCATATAGTTTTTGCATTTTAGGATTGACAAATCGCCATCCGAAACTGGAATCATACATTTTGGCATCTGTACCAAAAGCACTTGAAGGTTTAGCAACGACGTATGGTCCCCGCGTCATGTTTTCAACACCTCCAGCTATAAACACTTCCCCATCGCCAGCTTTAATAGCACGATTGGCGTGAATGATTGCGGATAATCCAGAGCTACATAATCGGTTAACGGTTTCTCCAGGAACCGTAAATGGTAAACCAGCCAAAAGAGAAGCCATTCTCGCCACATTACGATTGTCCTCACCCGCTTGATTGGCGCATCCCAAAATAACATCATCATATGCATCTTTTGGAATGTTTGGATTTCGTTTTACAATTTCTTCAATGACCAATGCCCCCAAATCGTCAGTTCGCACTGCTGCTAATGTGCCTTGATAACTTCCTATTGGCGTTCTAATACCATCTATGATGTATGCTTCTTTCATAAGCTTGGGTCATTCCCGCGAAGGCGGGAATCTATTTAATTTTTTTAATAACGCCCGAAGGTCGTATCTCTTTTTAATTAATATAATCTGGTTACCTACAAGCTTTAAATAACTTGTAGGCTATATTTTAGACAATAGTTTAAAATATACTTGTAATGAGCAAGCATATATTAAATGTGGTTTAATACAACTCTGAGATTAGCTCCGCTGAATCTTCGATCCACGGCCTTTTATTCGACAAGCTCAGTCACCACGCAGAAACTTTTAATTCATCAATTCAGAAAACGTATCGCCTTGTTTGATATCTCCAGTTTTGTAACCTTTTAAGAACCAAAATTTTCGTTGTTCAGAAGTACCATGGGTAAAGCTATCTGGTTGCACACTACCCTGGACTCTTTTTTGAATGGCGTCATCGCCGACAGCATTGGCCGCACTTAAAGCTTCATCAATATCGCCTTCTTCCAAATATTCTTGATTGTAATGCGCCCAAACTCCTGCGTAAAAATCGGCTTGCAGTTCTTGTGCCACCGAAAGCTGATTGGCTCCTGTTTCATTAGTTTGTTGTTGCATTTGACGTACTTTCTGAGAAGTACCCAACAAGGTTTGAACATGATGTCCGATCTCGTGGGCAGTGACATACGCCATTGCAAAATCCCCGCCTTTTGCCCCAAAACGAGATTGTAATTCGTCAAAAAACGCTAAATCCATATACAGTTTTTGATCAGCAGGACAATAAAATGGGCCTGAAGCCGAACTTGCATTTCCGCATCCTGTGGAAACAGCATCTGTAAACAGAACCATTTTTGGCTCTTGATAGTTACCCAGATTATTTTCCTTAAAAATCTGCTGCCAGATATCCTCAGTATCCACTAAAATAGCGTTCATAAAACCACCCAATTCTTTTTCTTTGGCTGTCAATTCACGTACCTCACCAGATTGTGATGAAGATTGCGATCGTGTAACCCCTTCGAGGATTGGAGCAAGAGTTTGCCCAGTTTCCCCACCAAAAAGCTGGAGCAGTACGACTACAACAGCTATTATACCGCCGCCAGCAGCTAATTTACCTTTGGAACTCATCCCACGACGGTCTTCCATATTATCACTTTGTCTTCTACCTTGCCATTTCATAACTATTATTGTTTATGGTTGTTTTATTTTCAATTATTTGACAAATATATATTATCACAAAGGCTTTATTCCTCCCAATCTTTGCTGGTTCGATAAACAACACCTTTAAAAAGAGCTACCAATTCATCTCCACGCTTGACTTCGATAATATTGAAACCTAACTTATTATTTACTTTTTCAATTACTGATTCTGCGACCAAATAATCCCCTTCTTTTAAGGCTTCGATATGGTTGATGCTTGTTTCGATAGAAACAGCATACTTTCCATGAGTGTTAGCGGCAAAACCACAGGCCGTATCTGCTAATGAATAACTGATACCGCCATGTGCTTTTCCCATACTGTTCAGCATTTCTTTACGGATGGTCATTGCGACTTTACATCTGCCTATTTCACATTCAAGAATTTTGATTCCGAGCCAGGAGCTATAAGCGTCTTGACTTAACATTTTGTATGGTATTTGATTTCCGTCTATTGCCATTAGGGATTTGGTATTAGGAATTAATCTCACTGTTTTCTTTCTAAAATCTTCTTTCTTAAGGAAGACATCATTTTTGTCAATTCTGAAATTAATTTTCTGTTTTCCTCATCTCGTTCAAAATTAATATATAAGCGCCTTCTTGCCTTTGTACTGCAACTAACACATTCATTTGCGCTATAAATTACGTAATTTATATGTTTGACAAACTGTGCGTCTGAACCAGTTTAACCTTCAGCGATATTTAATGCGATTGAATCGGCAGCTCTTCTAAACTGTGATGACAATGCATATAATTCATAGGTCGGGAATTTTTTAACTAAAGAATCCACGACCTCACCAAAATCCATCGCTTTTTGATAAACCTGTAAATCCTCAAACTTAAAATGATAGTTACTATTCATACTAATGCCAAATTCCTATTACCTAATTCCAGTTAAAATTTTATTTAAAAAACCTCATTCCTTGATTGTTCATTCTCCGCAACAACGGACTACAACGATACCTATCTTCACGATATTCATTATAAAGTTCGTCCATTTTGTCGACGCACCAATCGATTCCTTTTTCATTTGCCCAAGCCAATAGTCCTTTTGGATAATTGACGCCTTTGGTCATAGCATTATCGATGTCTTCTGCGGAAGCGATATTCCAAAATAAAGCATCGACAGCTTCATTGATAAGCATGACGAGGACACGATCGAATATTTGTTGTGCTAATTTTTTTTCATGTAAATCTTTCGCTTGATAATAATCGCGTTCAGGAATGATGATATTTCCGTTTTTATCATAATTGTAATACCCTTTTCCTGATTTCCTACCTAAATAACCCGCTTCTGAAAAACGTTTCTGAGTGAAGGATGGTTTATATCGTGGGTCAAAATAAAAGGCCGTGAACACAGTTTCAGTTACTGTGTAATTAACATCATTTCCAATAAAATCCATTAATTCGAAAGGTCCCATTTTGAATCCACCCAAGCTTTTCATACTTTCATCGATGGTTGCAAAATCGGCGATTCCTTCTTCATAAATGCGTAAAGCTTCACCATAAAATGGTCTAGCAACGCGATTGACGATAAACCCTGGAGTATCTTTGGCAACGGCGACCACTTTATTCCAATCGGAAATAATCTTTACCGACTTTTGTAAAACCTCCTTTGAGGTTTGAATGGCAGGAATAACTTCTACAAATTGCATCAATGGTGCTGGATTAAAAAAGTGGATTCCAATGCAGCGTCTTGGATTCTTTAAGGATGCAGCAATCGACGCTATTGATAAACTTGAGGTGTTTGAAGCGATGATACAGGTATCAGAAACATAAGTTTCCAATTCTGAAAAGACTTTCTTTTTAATATCTAAATTTTCTACAATAGCTTCAATTGTTAAATCAGAATCTGACAGATCTTTTAAAGAATTTACGTAGGATATGTTATTTTGAATGCGTGATTTTTCCGCAGAATCAATACGCTCCTTCTCGATAAGTCTTGATAGCACTTTTTCTAAAGCAAATTTGGATTTATCCAAGGCCTCTTGATTAGTGTCATATAACTTGATTTTACAACCAGATGTTGCAGCAACTTGTGCGATGCCGCTTCCCATAGTACCCGAACCGATGATTCCTACTTTTATCATTGCAGATTGTCGATTGAAGATTGTTGATTTTTGAAGTTTGGTCTCATAATACTTAAAGTTTTAATTTTGATGATGCCGTTTTTATACTAGCGACAAATATGGAAATCAATTCATTATTCTCTTTCAACAATTTATCCAAAGAATCAATATCAGCAATAAGATTGGCGCCTTTTTGAATCTTCATATTGATCAAGGATTCACGTAATTCTTTTAAGCAAATTTTCATTTTATGTAGAAAATCGCGAGTGGATTCTCCACCTTGAGCTTCTCCATAATTAAGAGCCGCGGATGTTGCAGACCTTATGAGCTGTTTCGCCAAATGCTCTGAAGCGAATGAATTATCAATCTTCTTGCAAATCAGAATGACATCAATCGCAAACTGAATAAGTCGGTCCTCTAATTGGTTTGGTCTCATATGTTCTTGTTTATGATAGAATCTTAAATATTTTCAATATATCTTTTTCTTACTTCTAACATCTTCAATCAACATTCATAAATCTTCAATATTTTATCTTCCTTTAAATTCCGGTTTCCTTTTCTCAACAAACGCTGCAACACCTTCAGCATAATCTTCAGTTTGTGCGGCTTCAATTTGAAGTTTAGATTCTAAAGCTAATTGTGCTTCTAAATCATTGCTCATCGATTTATTGAATAATTCCTTAATCATTCCTAAAGCTTTTGTTGGCATATTAGCGAGTTTTAAAGCGAGATCATTTACATCGCCTTCAAAATTTTCTAAAGGAATTACCTTATAAATCATTCCCATTTTTTCCGCTTCTTCTGCGGACACCTTATCGCCTAACATCGCTATTGCCAATGCTTTTTGAAAACCAATAAGTCTTGGTAAAAAGAAGGTTCCAGCGCTATCAGGCACTAAACCAATGAGACTAAATGCCTGTATAAAACTTACTTTTTCGTGAGCAACAACAATATCGCAAGCTAAAGCAATATTTGCTCCTGCACCCGCAGCTACGCCGTTAATCGCGCCAATAATCGGTTTTTTAATAGCACGGATTCTTGTGATTATTGGATTGTAATGCTCCTCAAGAATCTTTTTAAAACCAGGATTCAGTTCTGGTGTCGTGACTTCTTTTAAATCTTGACCCGCACAAAATGCTTTTCCGTTTCCGGTAAGCACGATTGCTCTGACGGCATCATTTTTCTCACAAGCATCTAATGTATCCTGAAGAAGCAATGCCATTTCACGATTGAAACTGTTAAAGACTTCTGGTCGGTTGAGCGTGATGGTTGCTACACCGTTTTTTATTTCTAATAAAATTGAATTCATCATATCTATTTTTGATTGAAGATTAACGATTTTTGATTGTTGAAGTATTTCACTTCTGAAATCAGCAATCATCATTCTGCTATCGTTGATCATTTTATTTTAAACATTTAAAATAGTCAAAAGGCTCATGACAATCGTTGCACTGAAACTGTGCCTTACATGCCGTTGAACCAAACTGACTTACCAATCGCGTGTTTGTTGAATGACATTGTGGACATTTTACCAATCGTTTTCCGTGCAATAAAACATCGATATCTGCTTCAGCATTTAATGGGGCTGCGATGCCATAATCTTCCAAAGACTTTCGTCCTCTTGGCGTAATCCAATCGGTAGTCCAGGCTGGAGAAAGGATTAATTCTACTTCTGAATTGTATCCTGCTTCTTTCAATGCTTTTATAATATCCTCACCAATGACATCCATTGCCGGACAACCGCTATAGGTTGGTGTGATTTGAATTTTTACGATGTCATTTTCAATTGTGGCAGATCGTACCACCCCCATATCCATTATAGAAAGGACAGGAATTTCTGGATCGGAAACTTTTTCCAGGATTCCGATCAGTTTTGGGTCGATATTTTGTTCTGTTGTTGTCATAATTCATTTTAGATTGACGATTAACGATTTTTGATTTTTGAAGTACTTCTGCAATCTTAAATCAAAATCATCAATCAGCAATCTTCTACCATTCCATATTCGGATACGTGCGTTGCATGTATTGCAATTCGGCCAATAAGAACCCCATATGTTCTGTGTGGATGCCCTGCTTTCCTCCTTTTTGGAAATATTTTGATTCTGGAATAATCAAAGTAGCTTCTTCCAAAATGCTATTTACTTTTGCGTAATATTTTTCTTTTAATTTTTTGACATCTATACCAATTCCTTCCTTAACCATGGCTTTATCGGCTTCTGTTTGGTGAAATAACTCATCAGTATAAGTCCATAAGTCGTTAATCGCGTTTTGTGTTTTTTGTTGGCTTTCATCTGTTCCATCGCCCAATCGCTTGATCCAGTCGGTTGAAAAGCGTTGATGATACCTCACTTCTTTAACCGATTTTGTAGCGATTGCCGCTAAAGTCAAATCCTTGCTCTTTTGTAATTCGGTTAAAAAAAGCAAATGATAAACGTCGAATAAAAAGTGACGCGCCATCGTATAAGCAAAGTCTGTATTTGGTTGTTCCACCAACAAGACATTCACATACTCACGCTCCTTGCGAAGCATCGCAATATCATCTTCGTTGCGTCCATCTCCAGCAAGTTTAGCTGCGTATTGATAATAGCTGCGTACCTGTCCGAATAAATCGAGTGAGATATTTGTGCAAGCAATGTCGGTCTCCAAACTTGGCCCATGGCCGCAGAGTTCGCCCATGCGTTGCCCGAGGATTAAGGAATTGTCGGCGATTCCGAGGATGTAATTGTATAAATTTTCTTTCATAATTAAATTGAAATCGAAATTGAAATTGAAGGGCTTCGGTTAATTTTCATAAGAACTCAACTTTGATTTCAAATTCGTTTTATTTCTTTTACTTAATATTTTTATTTCTTGTTACAATAATTCTGATTAGTTGGTCATTTCATCTTTTAATACCATAAGACTATCTTCAGAAAATAATTTTGCTTTTGTTTGAATATTGAGGTTTCGATGACATTCTCTCAATTCCTTTAAACAAATTCTCAATTTATTGATTTTGTCCTTATCAGTTCCAGCACCTAAAACTTCTCCATAATTTAAAGCTGAAGAGCACGAAGAACGAATGAGCTGTTTCGCTAAATAATCTCCTGCATACGACAATGGTTTTTTGTCATAGAGCAGAATTATTTTTGCAGCAAAATCTTCTAAACACTCACTCAAATCAAATTTTTCGCTCATTCTTTCAACTTCGATTCCAGTTTCAATTTCAGTTTCTTCGTTACATATATTCTACCTCATCAGGCAACTCGTAAAACGTGGGATGACGATACACTTTATCTTGTGCCGGTTCAAACATTTCGCCGTTGTGTTCAGGGTTTGAAGCCGTGATGTTTTTGGATTCCACTACCCAAATACTAACACCTTCATTTCTTCGAGTGTAAACATCGCGTGCATTTTCCAAGGCCATTTCTGCGTCTGCAGCATGCAAACTACCAAAATGACGATGTTCAAGTCCGTTTTTACTTCTTACGAAGACTTCCCAAAGTGGCCATTGTTTTTTTGTTGTCATAATTTTCGATTAAATTGAAATCGAAATTGAACTTAAAACTGAAAACCATTCGATTTCAACTTCAATTTCATTTTCAAGTTCTCTTACTACACTACTTGCTTTTCTTTACGATTTTCTTTCTTCTCGGCATGAGCCATCGCCGCATCACGAACCCATTCGCCACGCTCCCATGCACCAACTCTCGCTTTCATGCGCTCTTTGTTCATTGGTCCATGACCTTTGACGACTTGCCAAAACTCGTCCCAATCAATTTCTCCAAAGTCATAACTGCCGCGTTCCTCGTTCCATTTCATATCTGGATCGGGAATTTTAAGTCCAATTAAATCTGCTTGTGGGACGGTTTGATCGATAAATTGCTGACGTAATTCATCGTTGGATTTACGCTTTAATTTCCATTTCATGGATTGTTCGGTGTGAACGGATTCTGCATCTGTTGGTCCTAACATCATTAAACTTGGCCACCACCACCGGTTCAACGCA
>JBBSRC010000070.1:0-25850 GCA_038243395.1 Flavobacteriales bacterium
AAGACCCAGCAGATTTCTTTCATCAATCCATTTTTTCATCAATCATTAATCAAAAAACGAATCATTATGTTAAGTAAATCAAAATCAAAACAAATCCATCTCATTAAGTACGCCTTATTGGCGCCTGTAGTGATGGTCATGCTCATGTACACCTCGTCTTATGCGAGTGCGGTAAAAGAACCTTTACCACTTTTTCAGAATCAAGTTCTTAATCAAGAGCTGACCTTTCAGGAATTAGTAGATAAATATTATAAGGAGATGGTGGCCAAAAATGAATCTGTTTTTAGCGCCATGGAAACTTATAAAGATGTTAGAGGACCTCAAGATAGTTACATTGAAAGCACAGATAAAGTCGCAAGAAGACAAGCATTTAGTAAATACTGGAGATCTCTGGTAAATTCAAAAGTTGAAAGTCAAGTTCAATTATCAGAAGCCGATAAAAAGTCCTCAGATAAAGGAATTAACCTTTACAGAACTTATGAAGACTACCTCGCTTATAAAAAAACAGACAAAGCCAAAATGGACTGGGAAAAAGATGCCAGAGATGGCGAACTGCGTTTGGTAGTTGATATTATGGGTAAATTAACGGATGCCGAGCAAAAACGTGAAGCTGAAAAAATTGCTGTAATAGATAAAGATGATTTTTACTATAAACTCACAATCACCGATGGTAGAATGTCCACCACAATGGATTTCGGTAAAAAGGATGCCCAAGGAAAAAATGAGAGTTTTGAGTCTGCTGATATAGAAGTGCCCTTTACCGCAATTGATGAAGTGCCATTATTCGACGGATGTGAACCATCAGGATCTAAAGACGCCGATAAAGATTGTACGTCTCAAAAGATAGCGGAATTTGTCAATAAAAACTATAATACAGATTTGGCCACTGAACTAGGATTGACAGGAAGACAACGCATCAACGTCATCTTTAAAATTGGCACCGACGGAAAAGTTAAAGATGTCATGTCGAGAGCGCCACATCCAGGGTTGGAAGCCGAAGCGATTAGAGTCATTGAATCCATGCCAGATTTCACGCCAGGGAAACAGAAAGGACAAGCGGTTACGGTACCTTACAGCTTGCCAATTTTGTTCCAAGTTCAAGAAGTTGTTCCTGGAGGGAATAATAGTGATGGACCTTTCGTCGCTCTCGATGAAATCGTGCTATTTACAGATCATCAAGTTAAACAGTCCAACCAGTCAGATAAACAGTCTCCTTCTTACAAGATTTCACAGTTTGTTAGTAAAAACTTTAATACTAGCGTTGCTAAAGAGAATCAGATTACCGGAAAACAACGTATCAATGTTATTTTCAAAATAGATGCTCATGGAAAGGTTGAAAATGTACAAGCGAGGGCGCAACATCCAGCTTTGGAATCTGAAGTTAAACGAGTAATTAATGCCATGCCAGATTATTTGCTTGGAAAACAAAAGGAGAAAGCCTTTACCATATCTTATAGTTTACCGATTTTGTTCATGATTCCAGGCGACAAATCGGAAACAGATCAAAATAAATATGATAATGCGCAAGAGGAGGACATTGAAGTTCCTTATGCTGTAGTTGAAGAAGTTCCAATTTTTCCGTCCTGTGAAGCATTAGTTTCAAACAAGGAGCGTAAAAATTGTACCTCTGATAAAATCAATGCTTATGTAAATAATAACTTCAACGTTAATTTAGCCAAAGAATTAGGATTGACTGGTAGACAGCGTTTGAATATGATTTTTAAAATTAATAAAGATGGTGATATCTCCAATATTTCAGTTAGAGCACCACATCCTGAGTTAGAAAAGGAAGCAATTCGTGTGATTAAAACCTTGCCAAAAATGATTCCTGGAAAGCAAAGAGGAAAAAAAGTAACCGTGCCTTATAGCCTTCCCATGTTATTTCAAGTGCAATAATTCGAACTCAACGGCTTAAATAGTTGTGATTTTCATTCTTTAATTACGTCATCATTTCGTGGGTATGAATATCTAAACTTAGTTTCGTTTCAATTAGTAAAACTGTTGTCTAAGAGGAAGATATCGTTTTCACTGCGTATTTTGTAATGCTAATTATCTATCAAACCAGATCATGGTTATATTCTACCGAATTTTACTTTTTATGTTAGTCGCAGGAACTATACAAGCGCAGGACGTTCTCATAAAACGTGCTGATAGCTTGTATGCTCATGGCAACTACTCACAAGCCATTGAAGTATTTAAAGTTTGTGAAAACCAAAATGAGGTCTATGAAAAGATAGCAAAGTCCTATTTGGCGCTTGGTAATTACGACGAAGCCTTAAAAAACTATGATAGTGCGCTCAATGCTTTTCCTGAGAACGCACTTATTAAATATGATTATGCCAAACTGCTTTCCAGAAGTAAAAAGCTCAATGATGCTGCGGTGCTATTAAGTGAATTGGTGTATCTCGATTATAAAAATCCGAATTACCATTATGAACTCGGTTTGGTTTTTGAAAAACTAGGCGATTCTACCGCAATGCACCGATTTCATTCGGCTTATGACCTTGATCAAACTCACCAAAAAGCAATACATAAAATAGCTAGGTATTTTTTAGTAAAGCGCAATCATGATGCATCTCTTCGTTATATCTACAAAGGATTGGAGAGTTATGCCAACAATGCTGAATTGATTAGCTTAAAAGCACTCAATTATTATTGGAAACAGGATTATGAAGAATCGTCCGTATGGTTTGAGAAGCTATTGGATTTAGGGGAAAGCTCGCAGTTTATCCATGAGAAGTTGAGCTTTTGCTATGCCGAGCAATTGCTGTATGAAAAAGCGATTGTTCATGCCCATCGTGCTGTCGATTATGATCCTAAGGATGCCACCAATCTTTATATTTTAGGACATTTATATGAGAAAATAGATGATTACGCTGCCGCAGAAAAATGGATTACCGAAGCTTTGAACATCATGGACCATCCGTTGAATGTGGAATACACTAAGCTGGCAGGTGTCTTAAATTACCAGAAAAAATATAAGGAAGCTATTGCAGCACTTCAGAAGGCAGTTAAGGAAAATCCAATGGACGAGGCGGCCCAATTCTTTTTAGTTAGAACCAAGGATGAATATTATGCGGATAAGAATTCCAAAATTAAAATCTATCAAGTATATATAGATAAATTTCCAAAAAGCATGTATATTCCCTATGCTAGTAACCGATTACGAGAACTAAAAGAAGAAAAATTCTTAAAATCCGATTAACCCTCATTTGTTCCATAAAGAAAATAGTTATCGGAAATTGGTCGAGTTAATTTATTACCTAAAAAAATTGTACTTTTCAGCTTCCGACTATTATAAAATGAAGCCATTTTTACTTATTTTCTTTATCTTACTGACGTCTTGCGATAATTTTCAATCTAAAAAAGTGTCCGCCGAACAACTTTTGGAAGAGGAAATGCAAGCTATCAATTGGAATGATGTGGATGACTATCCTACGTTTTCTGAATGTGATGGCGTTCTAACGCATACAGAAAAGAAAGCATGTTTTGAAAATTACCTCTATGTTTTACTGACATCTCACTTGGAGAATCAAAAAATTGTGGTGACGGAAGATGTTTCTGATACGGTAATTTTAAAAATCCATATTGATAAAACCGGTCAATTCTCCATAAAAAACATTGACATGGATTCCGTAACTAAAGCTCAAATTCCCCAATTGGACAGTATTTTGAGACATAGTTTTGATTCTCTTCCAAAAATTTATCCAGCAATTAAACGCAGTCAACAAGTAGCGACAGAATTCAGTTTGCCAGTCATCGTCAACATCAATTAGTTGAGTTTGAACTTTAATCCCAGGGTAATAACTGAAGAGAAATTACCTTTATTTTTAAAAAAGATTGCAAAAGCTGCTTGTAGCTCATTGGCATAAATAACATTACTCAATCTTCTATCCGCACCTACGTCGATAAGAAATAGGACATCAAACGCAGTTTCATCAATCTGCGCTTCACAATGTTAGATGCATTGTTTTCAAAAGTAATGGTAGCCTGGGTAAAATTGAGAGTTGCAAACTTCACATCGACACACAGACTAAACGCTGAAGTTTAATTACACGATATCGATATCCTAAGGAAAGTTCGGTCGTTTAATGTTTGGAGGCATGTTGACGTAATAGGTCTTGGGCACGTAGCAGAAAGGAATTGAATATAAATATTTTAATGAAGACAATTTTTTTCATAATACAGGATCAGGATGATTTCAATCTGCTGATATAAAGGCAATTGTTTATTGTTTATAGCTTCTTCCTTTCCATTTATAATTCTTGAACACAGCGATAAACGTTACATAAACACTAAAAAAAGGATAGTATAGAAACGATAAAATATAATATTTTAGATGTTTTTTTTGATCAAAGAAATTTGCTGCTTTATAGATCAAAAATAAATCAATACTGAACTTTATAATAAAAATGTATAACAGTGCTTTTGGGGTTAAAATCCCGATGCCGAGCAACGCCAAACAGCAGATTAAAAGGGCGTTTTCTACTAAAATAATAAACCCTGCGAGCTTACCGAATAGGTTTTTATAAGCACTCGATTTTGCTGCCCAACGCACGCGCTGCTCAATTAAATCTTTTCTTGAAGTTAAGGCTGAGGTAGTAACAACGGCCTGTTTGCATTTCAAATACGCCACTTTAATAGCTTTTTGTCGTGTTGCTTTTTCAAGTAAAAAAACATCATCGCCACTCGCAATCTCTGAATTGCCTTGAAAGCCACTGACGCTTTTGAATAATTGCTTTTTATATGCCAAATTAGCGCCATTGCACAAAAATGGTTTTTTTATACCAAAGCCTCCAATCGTAGCGCCTTGCAGACTAAGTACATCCAAGAGTTGAAAGTTTTGCAGAAAACCTTGTGCGTTGGCATAAGTTATCGGTGCCACAATCATATCAGGCTGTTGTTTTTGGATGAATTCATTAAAACTATCGAGCCAATAAGTTGGAAGGATACTGTCTGCATCTGTGGTTACAATCCACTCATGCGCAGCTTTTGAAATCGCCAAAGTAATAGCGTCTTTCTTAGGCGAATTAGTAGTTCTGATATTTTTTATTACCTGAATGTTGGCGCGTGAGATTCTAGATTTAATGAGAAATGCATCAAGCAGATCAATTGAATTGTCATCAGAATCATCATCTACAAAAATTATTTCAAAAAAATCCTTCGGATAATTTAAAGTTGAAATTGATTGTAAAAGTGCGGGAAGATTTACTTCCTCATTTCTAAAGGGAATAATGATGCTGAAACGTGTTACTGGTTTCAAATCGCTCAATTCAAATGTTTTAATCCGATCAAAGCCCAAAATAAAACTTCCAATCAGTAACAGATAAATGACAGTAATGCTTATAATAACGAAAATCATGTAACGTTTTTAGGAAGTTTAAAAGTAAGCACGTGGTAACTGCCAATCACACTGGGAAGGACAAAATTTAATATCCACATCAAAGTTATAATGGACACTATAATTGCTTCGGAAATCCCAATTAATCCGAATACGTAAATAGCAACACCCCCTTTAATAATAACGTCAAATATAAAAATAGAAGGAATTATGGAAGATAGCAAATACATGCTTGAGATGGCCGACATGGCTTCAAAATAGCCCATCTCAACTCCGAAAATATGGAATAAAAAATAAAATTGAAGAGAAAAGATCACATAGCGTACTCCCGAAAAAAGCATTGTTTTAAACAGAGTGCTCTTAGGAATGTTCTTAACGAAAGCAAGGATCTTATAAATTGATTTTTGTTGCTTTCTTAACCAATTCATTTTCAAGATTCGGATAATGAAAAGAATTGTAATACCAATCATTCCAAACCAAATCAAAAGAGCGTTGTAGTTTAATTCGGGTTGAAAGCGTTGTGCAAAATACACAAATCCACTAATTCCAAAAATCGTAGTGATGGCCATTTGAACACTATTCCCCACCAAGTTGAGTAGTAGGATTCTTTTTCGAAGGTTTGGCTGATAATTCATTGCTTTTGCGCTATAATCGCCAATGCGATTGGGAGTCAACAAAGATGCAGTAAGTGTTCCTAGACTTTGGGCGGCAGCTTCATTAAATGATATGATTGTAATTTCATTTACTAGGGTCTGCCATTTTAGGATTTCGAAAAACCAGTTGAAAATGCTTAAAAGAAGCAAAATCAGTATCGAATACGCTGTGACTGAACCATTATTCAATAAATTTTGAGCAAATTCAAAAAAACGCAAATCAATATTGTATACCAGTTTATTATAGATAAAATAAAAAGTAGCAACAACAAGTCCTATTTTTATAAGTACAAGGGAGAATTGTTTAGTTTTGTAAGAGATTGCCATAATCATTACCGCAAATTAAACCATAATAAGTATATGACGCCATATTTTAAAATTGAAAACTTAAGTTGGATTTTGTTTTTGACCCTAATGACTACCTCTTTAACTTTTGGCCAAAAAGATGAGGATAAATGGAAACTTCAGGTCGCCTTGGGTGTCAATAACACCTTGGATCTAGAAGAAAATTATCGCTATTACTCAAAGCAAATCAATTTTCCAACCATTAATTTAGGGTTACAACATATGTTTTCCAACAATTTTGGAGCTAAAATTGATGTGGGCTACAACCGATCATCTGAAGGAGAAAACTCCAGACCTTATAAATTAAACTATACCAGAATCAACCTGCAAGCGGTTTACGATTTTAAAGATTTTATCACGTTTTTGCCAGCGCCAATTGGTATTGTGGCTCATGCAGGTCCTGGAGTTAGTATGACCAAGCCTTTAGGCAACTTCGCCAATAACACTTATACCTTTCCGAACGTTTTAGGAGGTTTAGAACTCCATTACCGATTGAGCGAATCTTTATCAATTTATGTGGATGGTTCATATGTACTGTCACTTTCGGGAAAATCTAAATATAATTTTGTCAGAGATGGATTTTCATTCAATGGCGATATGGCGTATGTTACCGTGGGTGCATCCATTTCTTTAAGTGGCCGCAATTACTGTTATTAAATGATAAAAGAAAAAATTATTTTAGGGATTGATCCAGGAACGACCATCATGGGGTTTGGTCTCATAAAAGTTGTAGGCAAAAAGATGTCATTTTTGCAACTCAATGAATTGGACCTCAAAAAATACGATGATCATTATCTTAAGCTTAAACTTATTTTCGAACGTACCATTGAGCTTATTGACACACATCATCCTGACGAAATAGCGATTGAAGCGCCATTTTTCGGAAAGAATGTTCAAAGTATGCTAAAGCTAGGTCGTGCGCAAGGGGTCGCCATGGCCGCAGGATTAAGTAGAGAAGTTCCGATTACCGAATATGCGCCTAAGAAAATAAAAATGGCGATTACCGGCAATGGAAACGCCAGTAAAGAACAAGTTGCTAAAATGCTCCAAAATTTATTGGGATTAAAAACCTTACCAAAAAATTTGGATTCGATGGATGGTTTAGCTGCTGCTGTGTGTCATTTTTATAATGAAGGACGGATTGAAATTGGTAAAAGTTATACGGGTTGGTCAGCTTTTGTGAAGCAGAATAGTACAAGCGCTCCAGTCTCCAAAGGGGGAGTGAAAAACAATCCGATCATCGACCTTCGCAAAAAATCAAAGTCTTAAAACTTATTGAATAAGAAACATACACATATAAGCTCGTCAAAGTTGAGTACTGTCTCCTCCCCATTGGGGAGGCCGGGTGGGGCTTGTGGAATTTACATCCATATCCCTTTTTGCAAACAAGCCTGTCACTACTGCGACTTTCATTTTTCGACCTCATTAAAGAGGAAAGATGAATTAGTCAGTGCCTTAGCTAAAGAGTTGGAATTACGTAAAGACGAATTTGAAAATCAAGTTGTTGAAACCATTTACTTTGGTGGCGGAACACCAAGTTTATTGAGGATTGATGAGTTGCAATTTTTGATTGACGCAGTTTATAAACATTATGAAGTTTCTGAAAACCCTGAAATAACGCTTGAAGCGAATCCGGACGATTTAACAAATCAACAGTTAGTAAATTTCTCAAACTCTCCAATAAACCGTCTCTCCATCGGCATTCAATCTTTTTTTGAAGATGATTTAAAACTAATGAATCGTGCGCATAATTCTGAAGAAGCAGTAGAATGTTTAGAAGGCGCCACAAAATACTTTGACAATATTTCCATCGATTTAATTTATGGCATTCCAGGAATGAGTAATGAACGATGGATTAAAAATTTGGAAACCGCATTGTCTTTTAATATTCCACATATTTCGAGTTATGCTTTGACGGTTGAGCCAAGAACAGCTCTGGCCAATTTCATCAAAAAAGGCATTATAAAAAATGTGGATGATGATTTGGCGCAAGAGCAATTCCATATTATGGTTGAGAAACTAGAGGCTGCTGGTTTTATCCATTACGAACTTTCTAATTTTGGAAAACCAGGGTATTTTAGTAGAAACAACTCGGCATATTGGCAAGGGAAGCCCTATTTAGGAATCGGACCTTCCGCACATTCTTTTGACGGAAAACATCGGGGTTGGAATGTCCGAAATAACACGAAATATATCAAATCATTAGAAGAAAATATAGTGCCCATAGAAATAGAAACCCTTTCTACCACTGATAAATACAATGAATACGTGATGACTGGGTTACGTACCATCTGGGGTGTCTGTTTAGAAAAGGTGGAACAAGATTTTGGAACTCCATATAAAAAGTATCTCTTAGAGCAGTCTGAAAAGCATATTATTGAGCATTTAATGTATCTTGATGAGGGCAAATTGCTGGTTACCAAAAAAGGACAGTTTTTGAGTGACGGCATTGCTTCTGATCTTTTTAAAATCAACTAATCTTGAAAGCAATAATCGAGCATCATTCCAAATTAATAAAATTAGATTTATCAAAACCTCTCGATATTTCAATTCCCTTACGCTTTACACAAAACAATGTGAACGCTTGGTATGTTGGTAAACCTGAAATCGAACCGGTCAAAAATGGCGATTGGACTGGAAGCGTCAAAGCCGGTGGAGATGTCAATTTTAATAATATCTACTTCAATCCGCACGCACACGGAACTCATACGGAATGTATTGGGCACATCACTGAGGAATTCCATTCTATCAATAAAAATTTAAAACAATTTTTCTTTACGGCAGAATTGATCTCGGTCGCTCCAGAAAATTATTTAGAGGACACGGTCATTTCCAAACAACAAATCGAGACTTTGTTGAAGGATAAAACCCCCGAAGCCTTAGTCATCCGAACTATGCCCAATACGAAGGCTAAGAAAAGTCGGCACTATTCTGAAACCAACTGGACCTACTTAACCGAAGAGGCGATGGTGTTTATGAGAGAAAGAAACATTCAACATGTTTTAATCGATTTACCAAGTGTGGATCGCGAACATGATGGTGGAAAATTATTATCTCACAAAGCATTTTGGGATTTTGATGGCGATCAAAGATTGGATTGCACCATAACAGAATTCATCTATGTTAAGAATAAAATAGAGGATGGCAGTTATATGTTAAATCTGCAAATCGCTCCTTTTGAAAATGACGCAACCCCAAGTAAGCCAATACTCTATAAAATTCTAGACTAATTTTTTAAAACTCTAAAAACAAATTAAGCACGTTTAATATTGGCTGTAATTGTTTAATTTTAAGTGGTTTAAACAATTTTATGAAAACGGCCTGTTTTATAATTAGTGCTTTGTTTGTAATTAAATCTTACGGACAATCGCAGGTGTCCTTTAGACAATTATCTGTAAACGATGGTCTTTCTCAAAACAGCGTGGTTTCTGTTACACAAGATAGTATTGGCTATTTGTGGTTGGCAACTCAGGACGGACTCAATAAGTTTGATGGCCATAAATTTCAAATATACAACGCGTTTTTTGTAGATATTACCAAGCCTAGTTACAGCCATCTCGGGAAGGTGTACACCGATCGTTTAGGTAATATCATTACCATTCCTATTTCTAAAAAACCTCAAATTTATAATAAAAAGGATGAGGTCTTCATCCCTTTTTCGGACTTAGCGGATGTAAGTATAGTATTTCAAGACAGCCAAAACGACTATTGGTTTGGTACCTATTCCTCGGGGGTATTTAAAATGGATGGTATCAGCCAAGAAGTCACGTTAATTATTCCTTCGGAAGACATAGCTTCTATTTATTCGATTTCGGAAGATAAAAGCGGACATATCTGGTTAACTACCCAAGGAAAAATAATGAGTGTGTCCATCGAAAGCAATGCGATAACTCTGCATTTTCCAGATGGAAATAAGAAATCTAGCTTTAATTACAGTGCGGTTTTATTTGATGCATCAGATGGCACGTGGGTAGGCTGTTACGGAAACGGTTTGTGGTTTAGAGATTCTCAAGCATCTCTTTTTCATAGAGCGGAAGTCTTATTCAAAGATGAAATTAAAATGCCACCTCATTTGAATGTTTTATCCATGCATATCGATAAAAAAAACAGGTTGTGGGTTGGTACATTTGGCAATGGACTTTATAAAATGAACCTCAATACTTATAAAATAAACCATTTTACATTTAAAAAACACAATCCGCGAGCTTTACATCACAACGATATACTCTGCATATTTGAAGATTATACAGGCACTTTATGGTTTGGAACTGATGGTGCTGGCATTAGTTTTTACGATGAATATTTGGAGAAATTCAACGTCATGAATAACAATCAAATCCCTGAAGAGGTCAATATAGACTTGGTAAGAGCCATACAAGTGGATAAAAATGATGACGTTTGGATTGGCACAAGCGGGAAAGGTCTTTCGAGGTATTCACCCCAAACAAATTTGTGGAAAACCTATACCGCAAAAGAAGATGGTTTAAACTCCAATAGAGTTGTCAGCTTGTTTATAGATGACGATGATGATCTGTGGATCGGCACTCAAGGTAGTGGTTTAACTATCATGCAAACTACAGGAGAAATTAGGCATTATAATAAAAACACGCCTGTGGCATTGCCTACGGAAACCATTTGGAATATTTTTAAAGATTCTTCAAGCGATACGTGGTTAGCCACTAGGGATCATGGCCTTATTCTGTTCGATAAAAATAAAGGAGTTCTAAAAACGTTCGACAAAACAAATGGCTTGCCAAGCAATAATATAAGAAAAATTATTGAGGGAGAAGACCAATCTCTTTGGGTGGGAACAGAAGAAAATGGAATCTTTTTATTAGATACCAAAACAGAAACTTTTATAGATTTTCAGAAGGAGTTTATCATAAATGATGAAAATTATGTGAAAAAAGTAAAATCACTTCATTATGATAAACAAGGTCTTTTATGGGTGGGATCTAACGGATTTGGGCTGAGCGTATTCAATTTTAATAACAAAACAATGTATAATTATACTGTCGAAGACGGTTTGCCAAATAATGTTATTTATGCTATTCTGCCAGATGCAAAAAATAACTTATGGCTGAGTTCGAACAGAGGAATAACGATGCTCACACCTCCAGAGGATTTTAAAAATAAACCAGTAATTGTTAATTATGATAATTATGATGGTTTAGCTACCGAGTTTAATACGGGAGCTCATTTTAAAACTGAAAACAATACTTTTTATTTTGGAGGTTTAGAGGGCTTTTATTGGTTTAATCCTGCAGAAATACAAAAAAATCGAGTGTTGCCAAAAACAGTGATTACAGATTTTGGAGTTTTTAACCAGAGTTTTCCGTTAGTTCACGATACTGAGTTAACATATAAACAAAACACAGTCGCATTTACATTTTCAAGTTTGCAATTTTCCCTTCCAAAGAAGAATAAATACAGGTATAAATTAGAAAATCACGATGATAATTGGATAGAATCAAAAAATTCAAACTCAGTCAGATATACCAATTTGTCGCATGGAGATTATAATTTTTTAGTAAAATCCAGTAACTATGATGGTGTTTGGAACGAAAATCCAGTTAGTTTTCCGTTTACCATATTAAAACCATGGTATTTAAGCAATTGGATGTTTTTTGTTTATACGCTGCTCACTTTAATAATAGCTGCCTTGACCTATTACTATTTTAAATGGAAATGGAAGATGACCTTCAGCTTAAAGCAAGAAAAGCAAGAGTCGGAAAGATTAAAGCGCCTAGGTGAATATAAAACGAAATTGTACACCAATTTAGCACATGAATTTAGAACCCCGTTAACACTTATTTCTGGCCCTATAAAAAAGCAATTGTTAACTAGCGATTTGAAATCAGATTCAAAAAACGATTTGCAAATGGCAGAGCGGAACATTGACCAACTATTAAGCTTGGTTAATCAGCTATTGGAGTTGTTAAAGTTGGAGTCCGGCAAAATGACATTGCGAGTTAAACAAAACGATTTAGGCTTGTATTTAAAAGTGCTTACTGAATCATTTCAGTTTTTAGCCGAACAACATGAGCTAAAACTAATAGCCACAATTCCAGATATTGGAGACGCTTGGTTTGATGTTGATAGTGTTGAAAGGATTGTGAACAATCTTTTTTCGAATGCCATAAAATACACTTCGAAAGGCGGCACTATTGCTTTTCATGTAGAGAAAACTGATGAAAGAGGACTACGAATGACTTTTGAAAATGATATAGATGGCATTATAGAAAAGGACATTTACAAAATATTTAATCGATTTTATCAAATTAATGAGGATTCGGAAGGTTCTGGCATCGGGCTTTCCTTGGTTAAAGAGTTGACGACCTTGTGTCATGGAACTATTGAAGCTTCGTATGTAGATACTTCAAAAATGAAATTTGTTGTCAATTTGCCCATAACAAAAAAAGCTTTTTTAGAAAGTGAAATAGATACTACCACAGCCTTTCAAAATAATGAATCTCAAATTGAAATGGTAAAAAGTAACGCCATTGAAAACACCACAAAACCAATCGCTTTGGTTGTTGATGACAATCAGGATATTAGAGAGTTTATTAAATCGCTGTTGGTAGATAATTTTAAAATTGTTGAAGCGAAAAACGGTTTTGAAGGGGTTGAAAAAGTGTTTAAGATCATTCCAAATATTATCATCTCTGATGTAGTAATGCCCTTAAAAACGGGTATCGAACTTTGCGAAATTTTGAAAAATGATGAGAAGACTTCACATATTCCTATCATTATACTCACAGGGAAAACAGATGATATAACTGAAATAGCAGGATTAAAAACGGGTGCTGATGATTATATTAAGAAACCATTCAACCCGAGAATGCTTCAAATTAGAGTTAATAATATTATTCAAAACAGAAATAAAATACACCAACGTTTCAAACAGAATAATCTTTTTAGTCCAAAAGAAATTGCTGTGACCTCGGCAGATGAAGTCTTCTTGGAAAAAGTCCAGAAAATATTAGACCAATACTTATCAAACCCAGAATTCACTTCCGAAGTATTTAGCAAACATGTTGGCATGAGCAGAATGCAATTACACAGAAAAATGTTGGCCTATACGGGGCTTTCTACTTCCCATTTTATAAGGTCGCAACGCTTAAAACAAGCGACATCCATTTTAAAATCTTCAGAATATACTATTAATGAAGTCGCTTATATGGTTGGCTTTAGTACCCCCTCTTATTTTATAAAATGCTTTAAAGAAATGTATGGACTAACGCCGTTAGAATACGTTAACAAATAACATTGCACTTCACTTTTCTATCATATGTTACAATAGTTCTATACAATGTTACATCTCAGGTATCATCCTTTATATCATTGGTTTAGCTTTGATTATGCTTTAAACTCCATTATCTATAAGCACATAAATTAAGTGCTTTAGTCCTATGGTTGTCATCACTTTTTAGCGGTTTTATAGGTTGCCGCAACATTAGAAATAAGAGTTTTTTAAAGAAAATATTACCGATGTAATTTTTTCTTGCATTAAATAATAATTAATCTAAATCAAATCAAAATGAAAAATCCAACATTTCATATTCTCGTAGTCATTGTTTTTTCGCTGTTATTTATACCAACATCCCAGGCACAATTCCTCAAAAAACTTCAAAAACGGGTCGAACAAAAAGTCGAACATGCCGTCATTGAAAAAACGGCCAATAAGGCGGCAGAAAAGGCTACTAAATCGATGGACAAGATGTTTGATGTCAATCCGTTTGGCGGCGGTGGCAAAGAAAAAGCGGATCCAGCGTTAGTGGCTGATAGTTACAACTTCTCTTGGAAATATTCCCTTAAAATGGCCACTAAGGATGGCAATATTATAATTGATTATTTCTTAGAGCCTGACGTGTCTTATTTCGGATTTTCTCATGAAGGTATGGCTCACCTATTTACAGTGTTGGATTCTGGTCATAAAATAACCGCAATGTTTATGCAGTCGGAGGGTAATAATATAGGAATGGTTCACGAAATGCCAGATTTGGACATTGAGGATGCGAAAGATAAGTCTGAGCAATTCAACTTTCAAACTTTACCCGAAAAAACCATTAATGGATACCTCTGCAAAGGTGTAAAGGCAACGAATGATAGCTATGAAATGATCATGTATTTCACGAATGACGCTGAGGTAAGTGTTGATGATATCTACAAAAACAACAAAACAAAAATTCCTTCACAACTTAAAGACTATTTCACACCCGATTCCAAAGTGCTCATGATGAGTATGGATTTTACCGATTTAAAAAACAAAAAGCAAAGTGGGAGTATGGAGTGCGTTGGTTTGGAGGAAGTCAATAGGACCATTAAAAAGTCTGACTACAAATTTATGTAAGGTTAAAACCCATGCTTGGTTCGGTAAGCTTCATCTTTTAAATTTTGACCTCTGAAGGCCTTCTTCTAAACCCTCAAGTTCACTAAGAATTATAAAACGGTACTTATGAAAGTGTATCTAAGCATACTTGCTATTTTAATTATGGTGTCCTCTTGTCAAGAAAACAACAAAGAGGGTGCGCATTTGAACAACAAAATTTTAAAGGAGAAAACCGCTAAGAAAAAGGAAGAAGAAGCAATTAAAGACCAAAAGTCTAGAAAATTACTGACCAAAGCGCATTACGAGGCGTTTTTTCCAAAACAATTGGACGCTTATGATCTTATAAATATCGCGGAATCAGAAATTATGGGCATTGGCACAGCGGCCTATATAAAAGGAAAAAATTACGGAATTAGCTTAACCTATTATGTAACGGATGGATACGCCAAAGGATCGGCTGCCATAAGGAATTTTGATTATAGTTATCAATCAAACCACAAGTGGCCAGAAGGTACAGAGTTTATCAGTAAGGAACGCGACGGCTTTAAAACCGTCGCTCTTCTTCGACACAAATACAATAATTATAAAGTTTCCATTTTATATAACAAGCGCTTTGTACTGACTGTAGAAGGTCAAGAAAAACCAGATGAGCTTTGGGAGTATTTAAAGCAGGCTGATTTGAAACTACTTGATTTCTATTAAAAATATACAAAAATTCCGATGGCTTTTGTAATTGAAATTTCAAATGAGCAGAGAAGAAACATTTGGAACGACGCATGAAAGCATTAGTGGCATCCAAACATTCTGAAGCCATGTTTAATTATGTGAGGCATGAAATTTACTTGATGCCAACTATGCCTGGATTGGAACATCTTATTGGGAGGATCGGGGGGAGGCGAAAATCCTTGTAATAATAAGAAACTCATGGAGCATTTCAATTTTATAGAACAAAAAATTGACATTCCAGGGCCCATCGCATTATTGGTGGCAACACCTTTGTTAGTGTTTATCATCCGTAACGTCATACTCTCAAAAGCATCAAAAAACTGGCCGAAAGTTAATGGCACCATTATAGAAATTTCAAAAATGCGTTCACGAAATAAGTTCGCATTAGAGTATGGTTATGAAGCACTTGGCCATACTTATAAGAATTGCCGTATTTTCTATTCAAATACCCAAGTTTATTCCAACAAGCTTGCGATAGAATTTGATAAAAAATACAGCAAACACCAAATTGTAGACGTGTTTTACAATCTAAAAAGACCAAATCAGGCCGTCTTGGAACCCGGCAGATCTAATGTGACTTTTATAGAAATTGCTATGTTAGGAGTGATTATGATTTATGGTCTTTTGGCTGTTTTTGTTCCAGACTTATACGCCCAACTGTCAGATGATTTATTTCAATTGTTTAATTAAAAACTAATCCTATGAAAACTCACCTATTGATTTTGTTTATGATCATTTCGGTCTCCATCGGATTTTCTCAGTCCCAACCAAAACTAGAAAATTATCCTTTCGAAGATTTGGACGTGAATGTCGTGTTGTTTTCCTTCGGGATGGATAATCCTATAAAAATTGGAACCATATCGAAAAAAGGAGAAATCCATTTTGATTTTCCGAAGGAACTGCCGAAAGTAATAAAAGTGACTGAAGAAAACTTTATGAACGATGTAGCCTACACGGTTTTTAATGTGTGCAATAATTGGGATACTATGCTTTCCGAGGAAGAGAATGGTCCTTCCTTTAAAGCAGGATGGCTATCTCTTGAGACAAGCGACAACCCTTACGCCGCCGTTATTTTTGCCGTTTCGGATGAGGCGTTGATACCTTGGATGGACAGCCCTGCCTATGAGCAACCCAATTTAGCCTCCTATTTTGAATTGATATATGTAGCAGACGCCTTTCAGTATAAAGGGGAGTGCATCCAAACAGTTATGAGCATGAGTGATGATCCTGATACGGAAGTAGCCTACAGTTTTAATCTGAGCTTAAAAGCAGGCTTTAACTTTATCGAATATAGAATAGAAAATATCCACAAAACCGATCCGGAAGTAATGGCTTCTTTTCCTGATAAAGTTGCGGTTATTTCTGTAGAAGGCATCCCAAGCTGCAAATGGGTTGGTAAGTATTTTTAACTTGCCTAAAAAAAATCGTAATTTTAAGCATGTCCAGCCTTGAAATTCACACATGTTTTTTATGAATATCGAACAACTACAAGAGTACTGTATTTCAAAAAATAAAACTACGGCTGAATTTCCTTTTGACGAGCATACACTTGTGTTTAAGGTTTTAGAAAAGATATTTGCTTTGGTAAGTTTGCAAAAATGGGAAGCGGGCGAGAAAGGCATCAACCTCAAATGTGATCCCGATTATGCTGAAGAACTGCGCGCGGAATACAATGCTATTAAGCCTGGACACCACATGAATAAAAAACACTGGAATACCATTGATCTTACTTTGGACGAAATTTCTCCAAAATTCTTAGCAGAACTCATTGACCATTCCTACGATATGGTGGTTAAAGGAATGTCCAGGAAAATGCAAAGTAATCTGCGAGATTTATAACCCTAACGTTTCAGGGCTTTCAGATTTAAATGTAGTTCAAGAAATCTTTCAGGTTTTTAAAACTTGCAAGGTTCGATCAGATTTCAGGCCCAATAATATGCTAATAAAACCTTATCTTTGCACGCAGAATTTTTACTTCTGCATTCATAAATAGTTAATCTACAAATCAACAATTCCATGAGCGTCCTTCAAATGCTTCAAGATAGAAGCAATAACACCTGCGAACTTTGTGGTTCAAAAGAAAACTTATCACAATACACCATTCCACCATCGCTAAACGAAAATGTGGCCAATGATGTTTTGGTTTGCAAAACCTGTTTGGATCAAATTGAAGGAAACGTTGAAATGGATTCTAACCATTGGCGTTGTTTGAATGATAGCATGTGGAGTGAGCACGTGGCCGTTCAAATTATGGCTTGGCGCATGCTTCAAAGATTACGTGGTGAAGGTTGGCCAAAAGATTTGTTAGACATGATGTATTTGGATGATGACGCCTTAGCTTTGGCAAGAGCAACTGGCGAACATGAAGATGAAGCTAGTAAAATCATCCATCGTGATGTGAATGGTGTGGTCTTGGAAGCTGGCGATTCGGTGGTATTGATCAAGGATTTAAAAGTGAAAGGTTCCAGTATGGTTGCCAAACAGGGCACCGCAGTCAGAAATATTCGTTTAGACCACGAGAATGCCGAATTTATCGAAGGAAGGGTTGATGGCCAACAGATTGTGATCATCACTAAATATGTGAAAAAATCCTAAGCTTTTTAGATAGAAGTTTTTCTTTGAATTTATCGATTTGTATTCAGAAAGTAAAGGCACATCATTATAATGATTTTTTTTTACAGGAATTTCACTAAATTTCACAAATGAAAAGAGGTTTTCCTTTGCGTAACTTTGAGTTTCCTTTGTGCAACTTTGCGTAATATCTTTCTTAAGTGATGTGATAACTCAATGTTTTTTAAATAACGACACTTCAAACTTGAGGTTTAGGACTTAGAACTTCAAGCAATTCAATCATCTTCGTCTTTTTTATTTCTTTTGAACAACCCAAACCCAAAAGGCAGCATAAGAAATAAAAAGAAAAACTTTCCAGTTATGACACCATAGATTGTGACCGCAGCGGCAATGGTCAATAAAATCCAAACATATTTCGTTTTCATTTTAACTATTGTTTTTCCTATAAGTAAGTGGCGTTATGCCTAATGCAGATTTGAACTGCCGATTGAAATTGGAGATATTAGCAAATCCTGAAGCCTCTGCAATTACAGCAATAGAGTGTTCGTTTTTGTTTTGTAGTAATTTACAGGCATGCTCAATGCGCAATTCATTTAAAAATTGGATATAGGTTTTATTCGTACGTTTTTTAAAGTATTTGCAAAAAGCATTCTTGGTCATATTGGCCACTTCAGAAATGGTTTTTAAAGAGACTTCTTCATCAAAATGATTCATTGTGTATTCAAATACATTCCGCATGCGTTTGCCTTCATTATCTGAATATTTCTTGCCATAAATAAACGAAGATAAACTTTGATAATCACACGTTGAAGTGAGTTTTAATAATTGCAGTAGAATTAAAAACTGATTTAGTTTAGATGAATTTTCAAGTTGTAAAAACAATTTTTTTATGTCTTCTTCAGCATCAATGATCTTATAACCATGTTTAGAACGTTTAAAAAATTCTTGCAATTCATGAAGTTCCTCAAGTTCAAAAAATTCTTTTCCAAAGGATTCTTTCGTAAAAAATAAAGTGAGCATTCGTGACATTTTCAAGCTCTCATCACTTTTAAAAACATGTGGAAGATGACTCCCAATAACTATGACATCCCCTTTTTTATAATAGCTGATTGTATCTCCAACGATCAGCTTGCCCTCGCCTTCCCCAATAAAGCACAATTGAATTTCTTCATGCTGATGTAACTTATCATAAAAAGCAAGAGCTTCATCAATCTGAAAATAGAAAGCATCCTGATGCGGTTTTGGTATTTTAAAAGGTAAAACTTTCATGTTTTCGAAATTAACCAATGCTACTCAAAAGTATGGCTGTTATCTTTTTAATGGATAATATAAAGCCAAATGTGATTAGATTTTTATTAATTGAGTATTTATTTTTTAACTTGAACTTTTTGTCAAAAAAAAATATAAAAAGTCTATCGAAAATAGACTTTGGATATGAAATTGGCTGAACTTCCGAATGATCATCGATAATGCGATAAGATTTTAACTCTCGAAAGTTCTGCTAGGATTAATTCAAACAAACTAAGATCACCTATGAAATTTTTAAACCCTCCTTTTATCCTTCTTGTGTTTTTCCTTTTTGGAATGGAAAATGCAAATTCTCAGAGCAACGCTGTAGCTCTCGATAGTCTTATTAAGAAACATGAAAAACATCAAGGTTATGATCGTAAAATATATCCGTTAGGATTGTACACCAAGGATTATTTTAAGACCGAAGCAGACTTTGCCAAAAGTACATTAGACGAACTCTCCAAGATTCAGACCACCAATTTGAACGAAACTGAGCAAATTTCTGCCGATTTGTTAGCGTTTGTGTTACAAGATAAAATTGATTATTACGAGTTTCAGCATTATTTGAATCCTATATTATCCGATACGGGATTCCATACCAACTTGACTTATCAGGTAAGACCATTGACTAACTATGCGCAGGTCAAAGATTATCTGAACAGGTTAAATGCAATTCCGCAATTTGTTAGTCAGAATCTTGTGAATTTAAGAGAGGGATTAAAAAAGGGCGTGTCACAACCTCTGATTATTTTTGAAGGTTATGAATCTACTTACAACGATCATATTGTTGCTAAGTACGAAGACAGCTTTTATTATTCGCCATTTAAAAGTCTGCCGAACGACTTGACCAAAGCCCAAAAGGATTCGGTGTTGACCGCTGCTAAAATAACCATCGAAACCAAAGTTACACCTGAATTTAAACGCATCAAAAACTTCTTTGAAACAGAATATTTTCCAAAGACAAGAACCACTCTAGGGGTTTCAGAAACTCCAAACGGGAAGGAATTCTATCAAAATAGAATCAATTTTTATACGACAAGTACGCAATATACCGCGGACGATATTCATCAAATCGGTTTAAATGAAGTGGCTCGGATTAAAACAGAGATGGAGCAAATTATCAAGGATTTGAAGTTTAAAGGAAGTTTTGCCGATTTCTTTCATTTTTTAAGAACAGACAAACAATTTTATGCTGAAACGCCTGAGCAATTATTGATGTTTGCACGTGATATGGCAAAGCGAGCCGATGCACAATTGCCACGCTACTTTAAAAAGCTTCCTCGTAAACCTTATGGTGTAGCTCCGGTGCCAGACGCGATAGCCCCAAAATATACGACAGGGCGGTATATTGGAACGTCAAAAGAAAGTACAGATCCCGGATATTTTTGGGTAAACACCTATGATCTGCCGAGTCGAACTTTGTACACTTTACCCGCATTAACGGTGCACGAAGCCGTACCTGGACACCACCTGCAAACCAGTTTAAATAATGAATTAGGGGACAGTATTCCACGGTTTCGTAAAAACTTATACCTATCCGCCTATGGGGAAGGTTGGGGTTTGTATTCTGAGTTTTTAGCGGATGAAATGGGGATGTACACCACGCCGTACGAACAGTTTGGTAAATTGACTTACGAGATGTGGCGTGCCTGCCGCTTGGTGGTCGATACTGGAATCCATGCCAAGGGATGGACACGCGAACAAGTGGTTGACTATATGTCTTCAAATACGGCCTTATCCTTACATGAGGTCAATACAGAAACGGATCGTTATATTTCTTGGCCGGGTCAAGCGCTATCTTATAAAATAGGCGAACTAAAAATCAGGGAATTACGTGAAAAAGCTGAGAAGGAATTGGGTCCAAAATTCAATATCAGAGATTTCCATGAAATTATTTTAGAGCAAGGCACAGTAACATTATCAATAATGGAAAAGCGGGTAAATGCTTATATTAAGAAATTAAAATAGTAATTGTAATCAATTCCGTTCTTGAACAAGGTTAGAGAGGGAATTTGACGGCTCGTCCTAACTTGGTTTTTTAAAAAGTTCTCTTTTATAGAACGTTGGGAAGTTGCTTTCAGAATTCTGAATTTTTGCAGAGGAAATATAGATTACATGAATCGGCAAATTAGTGTCCGAATTAATTTTGGATCTTACCCAACTTTAGATCTAAATCTATCTCCTCCCTATCGAAAATTTTAAGCTGTTAAAGTTTTAAATCTGTGAGTTTCGTCGAGTAAAAAAGAACATTTGTTTCAGTAATCCCATCAAAATACCGTTTGGTCGAAAATTTTGCTGAGTTTGTATATTGTTTTTGATATTTACCTCATCTCCAAAGGTTAATAGCTCCAAAAATTTAATTATTAACAAACTTAATCTGCGCAATCATGGACTTACAAATTACAAATCAAGACAACTTTTATCAGGTTACAGGTACACTGACCAAATTTAATGTGCACCACTTCAAAAATAGGTTTTCAAATATTTTTGACAAGCAAAATGCTTTAACCATCACGATTGAAAATCTCACCAGTATTGATCGTTACGGCGTGAATGCTCTGGCCCAATTACATAACGAAGCGCTTGTTAAAGGTAAAAAACTCTCCATTATAGGTATGGGGTGTGACGATCTTTATGAGCATTTCAAGTCTGAAGAGTCGGCCGCTTGAATAGCAAGGTCCTACTTTCATGTTATCCCACAGAGTGTAAAAATATTTAGAAATATATTTGTATACCCTCTTGTTAACCTTTATAATTCTGCAAGAATGTTCTTTTCAAGAGAAAGGATAAACTCTGTTTTCGATTTTTAAACCAAAACTTCGGATAATCTTGTTTATTTCCTTCAAGAGCTTGGCATGTAAATGCTTTATTTCATCAAAATGATTTATAAGCTAATTCTTGACATCTAAACTCCGCACTTGTGCTCTTTTGCGCCTCTGCGAAAAAAACCATTTTATCTTTGAGACCAATCTAAAACTGATCTTTCTAACCACAGTCATGAAACCGTCGTATTAATAAAAGCCTGACAGGATTTAAAATCTGCCAGGTTTTTTATTTTAAAAGAAAATTATTTATATCGAAATCAATTTGTGGATAGTGTAGGCATTGTTGAGATATACACTTTAGGCTGTTTCGTATCCATTTTTTTTGTTGAAATATAGAGTGCTTTAACCGTTTCAATATACTTTATAGCCTCTGCACTATTTATGGATTTGCCGTCATAAAAAAACAGGGCGCCTTTCTTTTTCATGTCTTCTATATGGTTCAATGCTTCTGCTGATTCATTTGTGCCAGTGTCTCCTTCCGAAATTACCACCACATAGCCATCCTTTCCATCTTTACTTGTGCTTTTGTATGTATAGGTCTGTCCTGCTTTAGTTTCACTAACGGCTTTCATATAAGCCTGTTTTTGTTAGGCACTGAGGGCCGCACTTGGTGGTGGCGGTGGCGGTGGCAAAGTTTGAATCATCTGTGACGAAAGGTTTGCCGTTGTTGCCGGTGTTGGTGGTGGAGGTGGTGGAAAATTAGGATAGGGTTCAGCTTTTGCTTTCTGGGATTCATCCATAATTTTATAGATCTCGCTAATGCGCGCCATGTCTTTTATTTTTAGCACATAGCTATCATCCGATTGATTATTATAAAATCTGGCCAATTTATTGTATTCTGAGATTTCCTCCGAAGTTGCTTTGATTTGAACTTTCCCAGTAGAAGGGTTATCCTCCGGATTCCATGGATCTGTTTTAAGATTATATTTTTTTACCAAGCCCATAAATTGGTCAATGGCTGCTTGGGGTGTGTCCCTTTCATATCTAAAAACTATAGTTTTAAATTTATTTTTGTCTGCAGCAATAGCTTTAAAATCATTTTCAATATCTTCTATGTTCCCTAATTGATTATTGACCAAGTAAAGTCCTTTGTAATTCAAAGAAACCGTATAGAATGATTCTTGCTTGGTGTTTTCATAAATCTTCTTTTTTGTAAGTGAAAGGACGTTGCTTTCATTATTAGGGGTCTTGTTTTGAATGTTGTCGGAACTAAGGTTCTGGTTTGATAAAGGTTTCATTACTTCCTTTTTCTCACTAAACCCGTAAAGCGTAAGTGCAAGTATTGGCAAGAGCAAAACGCTTTTCAGCCAAATGCTTCGTTTTGATGTTTGTGTTTTCATAACTGTAAATCGTTTTTTGATCACGCCAATGGCATGACGGGTGGATGAATAATTGATGGCGTTTGCCAAGGGAGATTCAACAGCATCTGATGAGAATGCCAATAATATATGCTGATAGTTTGAGGCGCTAATGCCTCTGTTTAAAACCGCCTGATCTGCCAAAAACTCATGGTTCATTTTTATGGAATGTTTGACAAAATAAATCAGCGGATTAAACCAAAAGATGACCTGAAGTAGTTCTACAAACAACACGTCAATACTGTGTTTTGTCTCGCGTGGGTTTCTTCGTGCCAAAATACCACTTGTGGGATTTCTTGTTGTTCAAACTTCTGTTTGTTTAAAAAGATGTATTTAAAAAAAAAGTATGCGGGGTAATTAAGTCTGAGAGAAGCACATGGACAACATGTTTGGATTTCTGCTGGGGATTGCGATTGATCCTGTAAATAATTTGTTTAAGACTTATTAGAAACTTACTTCCAAACAACAAGGCGCCAACGCCATAAATACTCCATAAAATGATCGTTAAATAAGTCGTTTCTTGGAATAGCGGAAGCTCTTCAGTGTAATAAACAACAGAGGCGACGGGCGCATTGACTATCGGCAATGGCGTAACTATAATATAGTGCGTAAAAGTGACCAACGGAATCGCGAATGCTATGATCAGTGCACCTAATAAATAGTAGCGTTTAAACACATGCATGTTTTCTTTTTCCAAAAAGAACGAGTAGAAGGCCATAAAAATAGCCAGACATGCGCCAGATTTTAAGAGATAGATAAGCATATTCATGGTTTTGTGTTATTAATTTTTAATCAATGATTCGCAGAAATAATTTTAGTTCTATTTCCAATGAAAAGCCATTAGGGCTTCTTTTTATTTCGCTATCGATCAGTGCTTTTAAATCTTCCAATTCTTCTATTGTAAGATTGGTTTCCCTTGTGAAAAAAGAGGCAAATTGCGTGGCGCTATCATTAAAAAAACTTTTGATCAACAAATTAACGTGTTTACTGAAATAGTCTTTCTTCTTTACCAAAGGAAAGTATTCTCGTGATTTCCCGTAGAGTTTATAGCCAACAAACTTTTGTCGTGCATTCGTTTTAATAAAGTCGCCACAGTAGATGGTGCTGGCTTTGGATCTGGATAAACTTCAAGAATATCTTTCATAAAGGCTTTTTCTATTTTCCAAAGGTGATTCATCAAGTCTTCTTCTGTTTTTGTGAGTTGCATTGTTCTACATGTTTAGAATGTGTTCTATAAATGGAGAATAAAAAACTATATATCCAAATAACTTTTTTTATTTTTTTTAATCAGATAGTCTATATTTGAGTTGTTTAACCACGGCGCGAAGTCAAAATCATCTTAAATAGAAATGAGAAACACAATCTTAGTTATCGTATGTATTGCTTTAAATTATGCCCTTTCGGCTCAAACAGAACTTTATCCTCATGGGATATATATGGATCTTCAAGAAGTACTTAATAAAGCGCCATCGGGAGATTTCAGTGTTGAATTGGAGAAACGAAGCACTGGAAAAATAAAGATGAATGGCGGGAATGATTATCAAATTAATTCCGCGGATAAAGCGGTGAAAAAAACATTTCTTTTGAAGGATGTTTATGCGTATTCAGAAGGTTCAGATCTCTATTTAAACTGTATGAAATATGAACTTCAAGCGTGGTATACAAAGGTTGAAGGAGAAAATAACAATTACTTTTTTTTCAAAGCAGGTATCCCGATGAATCCAAAACGTTATGGGTTCCAATCGTCTGATTTGTCAAGTATGTTTGGAGGTGTAGGTGCTGCATTTGGCGCTGCCAAAAGAGCCATGATACGTTTGCCGTATGTGTTGGATAAAGAATCGCAAGAGGTTGTATTGGTCACTGATAAAAATATTAGAGACTATATTGGGACTTCTCAACAGTTGGTTGATGAATTTGACAAGGAGGAAGAAAAAAATAATGTTGATGTCATTTCAAGCTACCTTCTGAAATGGATTCAAACTAAATAAATAGGACGGAATTTTTGACTTTAGTATTCTTGGATCAGAACAGTAAAGTAAAGTGCATTCAGAAATTACTTGTTAATAAAACTTATTCGCGAATTCTAACTTTGCGTCCGCAAGTTTGCGAGAGATATGTAATAGTATTTTTGATGTTAATGGAACGCTGATGACGCTGATGACGCTGATTTTGCAGATTGGCACTGACTTTTTTGAACACTCCCGAAGCATCGGGATCACTGATTTTACAGATAAATTATTGCTGATAGAATACAAAAGAGTTGAAACAAAAAAACCACAAACCCACGAATGTTTATAAAACTTATTCGTGAATTAGTGGTTATTAAACTTTGCGTCCCTGCCTGCCGGCAGACAGGTTTTAGAGAGACAAAAGAATTATTTACTCAATTCCGTGAAATATTTATAAAAC